>JBIKZZ010000255.1:0-5003 GCA_044354435.1 Rhodoferax sp.
TACGGCAACAGGTAAAGGCGAGGGCAAGGGCAATTCAGCGGTCGGAGGCACGGGAACGGCCGACTCGGCCACCGCGGGGAGACTGACCGCTAACATGACAGAGCCTGGCTTGACCGGCCAAAAAATCAAAGCCGCGAGCCCTATCACCAGCAGAAAAATCGCCACCCAGTAGGGCCGGGACAATTGATCCCAGACCCGGTTCTCTGATCGCAGACCCTTAACCCGGTAACTCGCCTGGGTACCGGTCTCGACTGCCTTAAGCTTAGGCTGACTGCTCAGCGGCAATAGCGCCAGTATGGGCCCGGGCGCAATTTTCAAGGCTCGGCACACGCTGGATGCGAGCGCGCGAGCAAACACAATATCGGGTAACTCATGCAGTCGGTCGGCCTCGAGCGCTTCAATTTTCTTGACTGGGACCTTCAAGGCCACGGCCAGCGCCGCGATGTGAAGACCCTCCGCCTCACGGGCGCGGCGTAGCAGACTCCCGGCCGAATCAGGCAGCAGCGTGTGGGCAAGCCCACTACTTGGTGTTAGTAACGGAGGAAAAACAGCATCATTCATCAAATGACCCCCTCTGGAATGCGCCAGATTCGCGCGACGTCGGAAACCGCTTCAGCAACTGGTCTGCTAACTGCTGCGTAGCCTCCTGATTGTCGAGCTGTCGCTCCACCTTGATACCCAGCCAAAGCGACTCGGCGTTGGCCAAATCACTGTTGTTGAGCCTGCGCAAATGGAACTGCGCGCGCACCAAGTCACCTCGCACCCGCAGCAGCACAGCCAAGTTGAAAGTGGTCACCGGGTTACCCGCATCGTATTCATACGATTTGAGCAAACTCCGCTCAGCATCCGCGGCCAGACCGGCTCGAGCTTGGCACAGCCCCAAAGCGCGAAAAGTTTTGGCGCGCTCTCCATACTGCGGATCCGCCAGGGCCTGTTCAAAATGGCGAGAAGACTCGGTCCATCGCCCTTGTTGGCATTGCAACCATGCCAGATTGTGCATCACGTTGGGGTCGCCCGGACTCAGCGTCAGGGACCGGCTGAAGCTCTCTTCCGCAACTCGGAAGTCATTCAGACGCATGTAGATCAGTCCGCGCAGGTTGTGCGCTGGCGCGTAAGCCGGGTCAGCAACAAGTGACTGCTTGAGCTCATCGAGTGCCACTGCGGTTTGTCCTTGTTCAAAGTAGCCTACGGCTAACTCCAGGCGGATGCGTGCCCGCTTTCGGCCATCCGGCTCATCGGAGGCCGTCATGATGTCTCGGCCACTATCGTTCACGACGCCTCTGGAGATTGAAGTGCATCCAGACAGCCCGAGAAACGCCAGCATCACCAGGCCTCTCAAGCAAGCTGGAGGCAGTCTTGACACAGAGTGCGTGAGCGTCATGAGTCGATGACACCGGACAGCCGGGATAGCGCAGGGCCGGAGCGAATAACGATACGTCGCTGACGCGAGATTCTTTCCTCAACGCCAGTGCGATCACGGACATCGCCGGCCAGTTGCCCGCAAGCGGCGTCGATGTCATCGCCCCGGGTTTTACGGATAGTGGTGACGATGCCCGCATCGCTCAGGATTCCGGCAAACAGCTGCACTTGCGCCAAGCTGGAGCGAATCAGGCCTGAGGCAGGAAAGGGGTTAAATGGAATGAGGTTGAACTTGCACGACAAGCCCGCGCCGGCGCGCTCCCGGACTAGCCGAACCAGTTCCTGGGCTTGAACAACCTGGTCATTCACACCGTCGAGCATGCAGTATTCAAAGGTGATGAAGTCACGCGGGGCATGGGCCAGATACCGGGTACAGGCATCGAGAAGCTCGGCAATCGGGTACTTGCGGTTCAACGGCACTAAGTTGTCTCGCAAACTGTCGGTCGGTGCGTGCAGCGACACCGCCAGCGCGACTGGACAATCCAGCGCAAGCCGGTCCATCATGGGCACAACGCCAGACGTCGACACAGTGACACGCCGTCGTGACAAACCGTAGCCATGATCGTCCAACATTGTCCGTAAGGCCGGCAGCAAGGCCGCGTAGTTTTGCAAAGGCTCACCCATGCCCATCATCACGACGTTGGAAATCACGCGGTCGGTCCGCTGCAGGTGTTTGCGAAGAAAGTGTTCGGCAAACCAAAGCTGCCCTACGATTTCGGCGGTGGAGAGGTTGCGACTAAAGCCCTGATGCCCGGTCGAGCAAAAGCGGCAACCCACCGCACAGCCTGCCTGAGATGAGATGCACAGAGTGCCGCGGTCGTCTTCTGGAATGAATACCGTCTCGACGGCGTCACCGCCGCCCACATCAAACAACCATTTGATCGTGCCGTCTTTAGACAGATGCTGGGAAAGCACAGACGGCGCACTCAGGTGCGCCGTCTTCGCCAGCTTCTCACGCAAAGATTTGGCGAGATCGGTCATGTCTTCGAAACAGACCGCCCCTTTTTGATGAATCCAGCGAAACAACTGGACCGCCCGGTACTGCTTCTCGCCCAGCCGTTCACAGAACAGGGCCAAACCATCAAGGTCGTAGTCAAGCAGATTGGCGGTCATTGCATCGCTTATCGCGAGTAAATGTTCAAACCGGGGAAGAAAAACGCCACTTCAGCTGCCGCAGTTTCAGCGGCGTCGGAACCATGGACCGCGTTTGCGTCGATGCTGTCTGCGAAATCGGCGCGAATCGTGCCAGCGGCGGCCTTTTTCGGGTCAGTCGCACCCATGAGGTCACGGTTCTTCAAAATGGCGTTCTCGCCCTCCAGGGCCTGAATCATCACGGGACCTGAAATCATAAATTCGACCAAGTCTTTGAAGAAGGGGCGCTCTTTATGCACAGCATAGAAAGCCTCCGCCTCGCGACGTGACAAATGCGCCATCCTGGCAGCCACAACTTTCAGGCCTGCGGCCTCAAATCGGGCGTAGATTTGCCCGACCACGTTTTTGGCAACCGCATCGGGCTTGATGATGGAAAGTGTTCGTTCGATAGTCATGAAAAGTCATTCGCCTTAAAAAATTATTTGCCCACCAGGCAAAGTTCGCTAGTTTAACCGCTCAAGTTTGACGCTCTGCCAGCATAGGGTCAACGGCCCCGCCCAGGGCGACGCTGGCCGCCCCCGCCAGCCCCATTAGCACCTCCACGGCGTTGGCCCTGATCCTGGCGCTGTCGGGTAAAACTGTCGGCGCCAATATAACCAAAGGAGGTTTTCATCGGGTCAGGTTGACTGGCGGCGGCTTGTCGGTCAGAGTGGTCAGCAGCGTCACCCCTTTGCCGCCCCCCCCCTTTAGCGCCAAGCGACGGGCCTGGGGCCCCACCCAATGGGTTCACAGCCTGCTGGCGCGCACCAGCATTCGAACTGCGCGGGCCCGTGCTGCCGCGACCACCTTGGCCCCGCCGACGGGCACCAGAATCCGGTCCACCCCCGCTGCCTCGTCTCGTTCCCTGACCAGCCTGGTCACTGTGCCCAGCCTGACTTTGGACCCCGCCTGCAGCATGCATCAAGGCGTTGATGTCCGCGTCATCAAGCTCCATGCAGGCGCCGCGTTTGAGACCACGAGGCAGGACCATCGCGCCATAACGAATTCGAATCAAACGACTGACAGCATGACCCACAGCCTCAAACATGCGTCGCACCTCACGGTTACGCCCTTCCGAGATAGTGACACGGTACCAACAATTGGAACCTTCACCACCGCCCTCCTCGATCGAACCGAACTGTGCTGGACCGTCATCAAGCTTGACTCCCTCAAGCAAGCGTTGCTTTTCTTCCTTGTTCAAGGCGCCTAACACGCGCACGGCATACTCCCGCTCAAGTCCGAATCGGGGGTGCATAAGCCTGTTGGCCAATTCACCGGAACTGGTGAACAAGAGCAAACCTTCGGTGTTCAGATCCAGTCGACCCACGGATTGCCACTTTCCTTGAAAAAGTTTGGGCAAACGGCGAAAAACCGTCGGACGATTTTGCGGATCATCGTGGGTGACCACCTCACCTGCCGGCTTGTGGTAGGCGATAACACGCGCAGGCGGCGCATCGATGCGAATGCGAATCGGCTTGCCATTGACCTTGACATGGTCTCCGAACTGAATTCGCTGACCGATATGCGCGGGCTCGTGATTGACGGTGATCCGACCCTCCATGATCAGTTGCTCCATCTCAAGCCTGGACCCCATGCCGCTTTGCGCCAGCACCTTGTGGAGCTTGGGCGTTTCGGTTTGAGGGGCCAAGACACGCTTAGGCGGTGCCAAGTCCACTTGCTCTTCATCGGCATCAAATTGCCCGGAAATAACGTCAACAAAACGGTTCACGGCAACACTGGATGGAGCAGACGAATCAGACTGGTGAGGGGGCTTAGACGTCAGCTCTGGCTGTTCGGTCAGTTCAGGGCTGATCGCGTCTGGCATACCGGCAGTGTTTTCGCTCATGAAGAGGTTCCCGTCAAAAAAAACAAATCCTTATCACGGCCATCCTGACCGTCTTGCACCATGGGCACGCCAAGCACTGACTGCGCCGCAGCGGCACTGATCGCATCCAAGGGCGTGGCGACGTGATCCGTGCTGATGCTGTCGGTCAGTGCCTCAAGGGCGCGGGCCTGCTGAGCGGGCGAGTCCAGCAAGGGGAGCTGCTCCAGCGAGGCGAGCCCCAAGTCATCCAGAAAGTGACGGGTGGTTGCGAGCAGCGCCGGCCGACCGATCGATTCGCGGTGCCCAATGACTTCGACCCAGCCCCGGTCCTCCAACTGCTTGACGATCAATGAGTTCACAGTGACACCTCTGATGTCTTCGATGTCGCCACGCGTTACCGGTTGCCTGTAGGCAATGATAGCCAAGGTTTCCAGAGTGGCGCGGCTATAGCGGGGCGGCTTTTCAGGGTGGAGCCGATCAAGATACAGGCGCATGTCGGGCCGACTCTGAAACCGCCAGCCTGAGGCAACGCAGACCAGTTCCACGCCACGCCCAATCCAATCAAGCTGCAACTCCAGCAGGATCTGCTTGATGGTGTCTGCGCCCAGTGCTTCATCAAACAAAACTC
>JBIKZZ010000188.1:0-6483 GCA_044354435.1 Rhodoferax sp.
TGCTCGGCAAAACCAGTTTGGTAGATGAATTGCACGATGAAGGTGGTGGCCGAGCCCGGGCCACCGCCCGTCAGCACAAACACCTCGTCAAAAATCTGCACCGCCCGGATCAGCGCCAGCACCATCACCACAATCAAATTGGGCATCAGCAGGGGGAGCGTGATGCGGCGCAGGGTGCGCCAGGGCGTGGCGGCGTCGAGTTGGGCCGCCTCGTACATGTCTTTCGGGATCGCCTGCAGGCCCGCCAGCAAAATCAGCGTGTAAAAACCCATGTGGGCCCAGATCGAGACAAACACAGTCCAGAAGAAGGCCCAACCGGCATCAAGCAGCCAGTCCACCGGCGACGCGCCAGCGGCCACCAGGCCAGCATTGAACACGCCCTGGCTTTGCAGCAGCCATTTCCAGATCAGCGCTACCACCACCGGCGACAGCAGTACCGGGTAGAAAAAAACGCCACGCCAGAAACCGCGGCCGATGATCTTGCGGTTGAGCACCAGCGCAGTCAGCAGCGATAAGCCGACCATCAGCACCACCTGGATCAGGCTGAAGCGGATGGTGTTAAAAATGGCGCGCCAGAAAACGTCTTTGCGGCAGCTCTGAATGTCAAAGTAATCACGACACTCCAGCAGGATCGCGAAGTTCTCGGCCCCGGTGAAAGGCCGCTCCAGCGGCATCAGCTTGACGCCGCCGGTGGTGGCATACACCAGGTTGATCAGGATCGGCAAAAAGGTAAACAGGCCGAACACCAACAGGTTCGGCCCGACAAACAACCATCCTAACCGCGACAGGCCAAGCCAGCGTTGGCCGACCCGAAACAGCGGCTCGAACAGGTTAAAAAAGTAGCCGCAGAGGCGGACTGCCAGGTGCAAGAAGCTTACTTCTGCGCCTGCTTGACCGCGTCGGCCATGTCGGCGCCGATCTTGGTCATGGCTTCGTCACTGCTCATCTCACCCACGATGGCCTGGGTCACGCGGGCCACGGTGGGCAGCATCATGGCGCGGTTGAACTTGTAGCCCTGGAACTGATACGCCACGGGCGACAAGCTGGCCACACCGGCACTGAAACTCGCCAACGCGGCACGAGCTGCCGGGGTGGCACCGGGGTAAGGCACGCCTTTCTTAGCAAGACCGGCGTGGGCCGGAATGTTCTCGGTCTTGCCGGTGAACTCAGCGTAATTGGCCTCGGAGGCGATAAAGTCCAGGAACATGCCCACCTCTTTGGGCGACTTGCTGGTCTTCAGTGCTACCCAGGCGGCCCCGCCAGGAATGCCAGAGCAAGCAGCCGGCCCGCAGGGGTTAGGCACCGCCACCCAGTCAAAAGCATTGCCGATGTCTTTTTGAAGACGGTTGATCTGCCAGGAACCCGAGAGAACCATGGCGACACGGCCATTCTTGAATTCGCCAATAGAGTCGGCGTAGCTGGAGCCGCCGGAGCCAGCCCACACCTCTTTGAGCATGGCGCCATCTTTGTGCCAAGCCACAAACTTGTTGACCGTGGTCTTGTAGCCGTCGTCCAGCACCAGGTCGCCCTTGGCGTCAAAGATTTTGGCGCCGTAGCTGATGGCCGGGCCAGCAAAACGGTGACCAGACCGGTCCCACGCCAGGGCGGCCGGGGTCTGGGTGGCTTTGCTCACCTTGCGCGCAGCCTCCACCCACTCATCCCAGGTGGCCTTGGGGCCGGGCAGCGCTACCTTGGCCTGCTCAAAAAGGGTCTTGTTGACATAGGGGCCAGTCATGGTCAGCTGCGACATAAAACCGTAAATGCCTTTGTCGGTGGCTGTAGGACGCAGCCAGGGCAGGGTAGCGCCAAAATTTGCCTCCCAATACGCCCGGTCTTTCACATGAGCCGATACGTCCAGGTAATACTTGGACAGGCCGCCCAAATCGGTCACCCGCGCAATGTCGGGGCCCTGGCCGGCAGCCAGCTGCACGGGCAACTGCTCCACGATGGTCTTGTACGGCACGGTATCGATCACCACCTTGGTGCCGGGGTTAGCCGCCTCAAAGCGCTTGGCCTGCGCCGCCGTGACTTCACACTCGACGCCGTCCTGGTAGCACATGACCCGGATCTCGGCGGCCTGCGCCGCCAGCGACAGGCCCATCAATGCGGCTGCAGCCGCGGCAATGCCGATTTTGGAAATTGAGGTCAACATGACTTGAGCTTTCAGAAAATGGAGGTGAAGAGAGTCGGGAATGGTAGGGCAAAACGCGGCTGGCACACTCATGGTTTTCACCAACCCAGTCACCCATGCCACTTTCTGATGTCCCCAAGGTGTCCGCCGCGCCCGGCGACCTACTGCCTGACTTGCTTCGATCGGACAGCGGAACGATCATCGACAAGGCGGACCAATGGCCTGCGCGACGTGCGGAAATTGCCGCCCACCTGCTGCCGCTGGCCTACGGCCCGCTGCCACCGGCACCAAGCCGGACCGACTGTGAGCTGCTGCACGTGGCCACGGTGCGGCAGCTCGGCGGAGCGCAACTGCTGTCCTGCCGTGTCAGGCCGCTCGGCATGGACAGTTTCACGATGCGGGTGTTTGTGCCGCCTGGCACCCAACCCTGCCCGGTTGTGTTGAGCGGCGACGGTTGCTGGCATTACGCGAACGACGAGGTCATAGCGGCCGTGCTGGCGCGTGGCCTGGTGTTTGCACAATTCAACCGGGTCGAGATCGCGCCAGACCCGCAGGTTCCCACCGGCAGCCCGCCACACCACGCCGCGTTAGCCAGCTGGGCCTGGGGCTACCACCGCGCCATTGACGCCCTGCTGCAGGGGCGCCAGCAGTCCAACCAGGTCGCGCTTGGGCGCATAGATCCGCAGCGCATCGCCGTGGTCGGCCATTCTCGCGGCGGTAAGGCGGCACTGTTGGCCGGCGCCACAGATGCCCGCATTGCCCTCACCAGCGCCAATAATTCAGGCGCCGGCGGCGCAGGCTGCTTCCAATGGCTGGGGCCAGGGGCGGAAAGCCTGGCCGATGTCACGAGCGCTTTTCCGCACTGGTTCGCGCCGGCCCTGCAACAATTTGTCGGACGCGAGCAGGCGCTGCCCTTTGACCAGCACTTCCTCAAAGCCCTGATCGCACCACGCGCCCTGCTGACCACCGAGGCACTGGACGATGCCTGGGCCAACCCGCAGGGCAGCTGGCTCACACACCAAGCGGCGCTGGCGGTTTACAAGCTGCTGGGTGTACCAGCGCAGCTGGCCATGGTCTGCCGGCCGGGCGGGCACGAGCACAACCTGGCCGACTGGCACACACTGCTAGACTTCTGTGATTCGATTTTCAGCGGGCAGGCGCGCCCGCGCGGACCGGATGTTACCCCGCTTCCTGACTTGCCCTGAGCCGGACAGACGCGTAGACGGCACTGCCGCCATCACGCGCCGTCCACACCCCAATCTGCCCGAGCACCCTGCCCCCATGCGCTTCGCCAAATTCTCTTCCTCGCTTGCACTCGTTCTGGCCGCCGTGGCCGTTGCCGGGGCCATCGCTTACTGGCTGAGCCGCCCCAAAGCTGCACCGCCACCATCGGTGCCACCTGCACCAGTTGCAGCGCGACCCGCCCTGACCGTGACCAGCACCCGCGCCCAAAGCAGCGCCCTGCCGATCAAACTCAGTGCCAACGGCAATGTGGCCGCCTGGCAGGAGGCCAGCATTGGCGCCGAAATCAGCGGCCTGCGACTGGCTGAGGTGCTGGTCAACGTGGGCGACGTGGTGCAACGTGGCCAGGTGCTGGCCCGCTTCGCCACCGAGGCGGTGCAGTCTGACGTGGCGCAGGCCCGCGCCGCCGTGGCCGAAGCCAGCGCCAACGCCCAGGAGGCCAGCGCCAACGCCGACCGGGTGCGCGCTCTGCAAAATACCGGGGTCTTCAGTGGGCAGCAAATCAACCAGTACCTGACGGCCGAGCAGACCGCCAAAGCCCGGGTCGAGTCGGTCAAGGCCGGGCTGGCCGCCCAGCTGCTGCGCTTGCAGTACGCCGAAGTCCGCGCGCCCGACGGCGGTGTCATTTCAGCGCGCCTGGCGACGGTCGGCGCCGTAGTAGGCGCGGGCACCGAACTGTTTCGGCTGATCCGCCAGGGCCGTTTGGAGTGGCGCGCCGAGGTCAGTTCGGTCGAACTCGCCCGGCTGCGGCCCGGCACCGCGGTGACCGTGCTCGCCGCCAGCGGCAGCGAGCTCAAAGGCCGAGTGCGCATGGTGGCACCCACGGTCGACCCGCAAACCCGTTCTGGTCTGGTCTATGTGGACCTCCCGAGCCAGCGCAGCGGCGCCGGCAGTTTCAAGGCGGGCATGTTTGCACGCGGTGAGTTCGAGCTGGGCAGCTCACCGGCGCTTACAGTGCCGCAACAGGCGGTGGTGGTGCGCGATGGCTTCAGTTATGTGTTCCGGCTCAATGCGGACCAACGCGTGAGCCAGCTCAAGGTACAGACTGGCCGGCGGGTCGGCGAGCGGGTCGAACTGCTGGAGGGCGTTGGCGCCGAGGCTCTGCTGGTGGCAAGCGGTGCGGGCTTTCTGAACGATGGCGACCTGGTCAAAGTGGCGCCAGGTTCAGCATCAAATCCGGCCTCAGCCCTCGCCAATCCTGACACGCCTGCTACTAAATAAGGAGCAGTCATGAACTTCTCCTCGCTCTCGATCAAGAACCCGGTGCCGGCCATCATGCTTTTCGTGCTGCTCACACTGGCTGGGCTGCTGGCCTACCGCGCCAGCGTGGTGCAGGATTTCCCCGACATCGAGCTGCCGATCGTCACCATCAGCGCCTCGCTTGCAGGCGCCGCTCCAGCCCAACTTGAGACAGAAGTCGCGCGCAAGCTGGAGAACTCGGTGGCCACGCTCCAAGGTGTGAAAAACATTTACACCAAGGTGTTGGACGGCGATGTTCAGGTCACGGTCGAGTTCATCCTTGAGAAACCGATCACTGACGCCGTCAACGACGTGCGCGATGCCGTAGCCCAAGTACGTGCAGACCTCCCAGCCGATTTGCGTGACCCAGCGGTCACCAAAGCCTCCACGGCCGGACGCGTGGTCTTGACCTTCACCGCCACGGCCGCGGCCACATCCGCCACCAACGGCAGCCTGCTGGACACCCAGGACCTGAGCTGGTTTGTCGATAACACGGTAGCCAAGCGGCTGCTGACGGTACCTGGCGTGGGCGCCGTCAAGCGCATGGGCGGGGTTACGCGGGAGGTACGGGTCGAACTCGACGCCGCGCGCATGGCCGCCTTGCAGGTGTCAGCAATTGACGTCTCGCGCCGGCTGCGACTGGTGCAGCAAGAGGCACCGGGCGGGCGCGGCGACATCAGCGGCGCCGAACAGTCGGTGCGCACCATCGGCACGGTCAAGACCGCGGCCGAGCTGGCCCAGCTTGACATCAGCCTGGCCGACGGCCGTCAGATCCGGTTGGGCGATGTGGCCAGAGTATTGGATACCGTGGCCGAGCCGCGAGCACTGGCCACGCTGGACGGCCGCGAGGTGGTTGGCTTTGAGGTGTTTCGCACCAAGGGGGCCAGCGAGGTGACCGTGGCGAGTGGCGTGCGCGCGGCCGTGGCCGAGCTGCAGACCCGTTTTCCGCAGATCCAGCTGACACAGGCGATTGACAACGCCGCCCCCGTGGCCGAGAACTTTCGCGGCTCGATGGAGCTGCTGTACGAGGGCGCGCTGTTGGCTGTGCTGGTGGTGTGGTGGTTTTTGCGTGACTGGCGCGCGACCCTGGTGGCGGCGGCGGCGTTGCCGCTGTCGGTGATTCCGACCTTTCTGGGCCTGCAATATTTTGGCTACACCCTCAACACGGTAACGCTGCTGTCGCTGGCGCTGGTGGTGGGGGTACTGGTCGACGACGCCATTGTAGAGATCGAAAACATCGAACGCCACCTGCGCATGGGCAAAACCCCTTACCAAGCCTCGATGGAGGCGGCCGACGAGATCGGCATGGCGGTGATTGCCACCACCTTCGCACTGGTGGCGGTGTTTTTGCCCACCGCCTTCATGGGCGGCGTACCCGGCCTGTTCTTCAAACAATTTGGCTGGACGGCCGTGCTGGCGATCCTGGCCTCGCTGATGGTGGCACGCCTGCTCACGCCCATGATGGCGGCCTATCTGCTGAAACCCAAGCCACACGCGCCGGCAGCGACGGGCGGGGCGGCACTTGGTGAGCCGCCCGACGGCTGGCTAATGGCGCGTTACATGGGCACGATGCGCTGGTGCCTGCGCCACCGTGGCCTGACCATGCTGGGATCGGCCTTGTTTTTTGTCGGCTCGATCGCCCTGGTGCCGCTGCTACCCACCGGCTTTGTCCCGGCGGCCGACCGGGGCCAGACCCAGATCACCCTGGAGCTGCCGCCAGGCAGCACGCTGGCCGAGACCCGCGCTGTGGCGGAACTGGCTCGCTTGGCTGCCATGTCCGAGCCTGAAGTCAAAAGCGTTTTCAGCTCGATCGGCGGCGGCTCCAGTGGCGATGCCTTCGCCCCGGGCGCGGCGGCAGAAGCCCGGCGCGC
>JBIKZZ010000189.1:0-6453 GCA_044354435.1 Rhodoferax sp.
TGAGCCGCGCCAACACCATCGTGGTGCCCGGCGGCAAGATGGAGCTGGCCATGCAGCTGATCTTCACCCCCTTCATCTGGCGCATGATGGAGCGCAAGAAGCGCGCTAGCTGAAACGGAGACTCGCCATGCCCACCCATAAGCCCTTTGACCTGGTGATGTTCGACTTGGACGGAACGCTGATTGAGACCGCGCCCGAGATCTGCGACGCCGTCAACGACACCCTGCTGGCCCTGGCCCTGCCATTGGTGTCGCAAACCCAGGTGAATGACTGGATCGGCCACGGCACCCGCACCCTGCTGGTGCAGGCGCTGGCCTGGAGCCAGGGCATCTCCGAGGCGCAGGTGCGCGCGGCGGACAGCCTGGGCAGCGCCGCCGCCGTGTTTGACCAGCACTACCAGGCCCGCTGCGGCACCCGCAGCCAGCTCTACCCGCAGGTGCGCGAGACCCTGGTGGCGCTTCGCAACCAAGGCGTCAAGCTGGCTGTGGTGACCAACAAAGAGGGCCGCTACACGGCCACCGTGC
This sequence comes from Rhodoferax sp., assembly GCA_044354435.1. Lineage (GTDB taxonomy): Bacteria > Pseudomonadota > Gammaproteobacteria > Burkholderiales > Burkholderiaceae_C > Rhodoferax. The sequence continues at coordinate 525 of JBIKZZ010000189.1, forward strand.
TGAACGCCCACCAGCTCATGCCGCTGCTGGACCGCGTGGTCAGCGGCGACACCCTGCCCACCAAAAAACCCGACCCAGCCGGCATTGCCAGCTGCCTGGCCAAGTTTGGCGTGGCGCCGGCGCGCGCGCTGTTTGTGGGCGACTCCAGCATCGACGTGGCCACGGCGCGTAACGCCGGGGTACCGGTGTGGGCCCTGCCCTATGGCTACAACATGGGCCAGCCGATTGCCGCCTGCGCCCCGGACCGCATCATCGCGAACTGCGCTGCGCTACTGGATTGATAGCTAACAGCTAAATAGCCACGAGGCTTAGAGCCTGATTTCTTATAAATTTTTTCGGAGATTGCGATGGCTTTTGTTTCCCTGCGCCAGGTGCTGGACCATGCGGCTGAACACGGCTACGGCGTGCCAGCCTTCAACGTCAACAACCTGGAGCAGATCCTGGCCATCATGGAGGCGGCGCAGGAAACCGACAGCCCGGTGATTCTGCAGGCATCGGCCGGCGCGCGCAAATACGCGGGCGAGGCCTACCTGCGCCACATGATGCTGGCCGCGGTGGAAACCCACCCCGACATCCCGGTGGTGGTGCACCAGGACCACGGCGCCTCGCCTGCGGTGTGCATCCAGTCGATCCGCTCCGGCTTCACCAGCGTGATGATGGACGGCTCCTTGATGGAAGACGCCAAGACCCCTGCCAGCTACGACTACAACGTGGCAGTCACCCGCCAGGTCTGTGCCATGGCGCATGCCATCGGTGTGTCGGTGGAGGGTGAGCTGGGCTGCCTGGGCTCGCTCGAGACCGGAGACGCCGGCGAAGAAGACGGCTCTGGCGCCGAGGGCAAGCTCACCCACGACATGATGCTGACCGACCCGGTGCAGGCACGCGACTTTGTGCAGCAAACCGGCGTGGACGCGCTGGCAATAGCCATCGGCACCAGCCACGGCGCCTACAAGTTCACCCGTAAACCCACCGGCGACATCCTGGCGATGGACCGCATTGCGGCGATTCACGCCGAGCTGCCCAACACCCACCTGGTGATGCACGGCTCAAGCAGTGTGCCTCAGGAATGGCTGGAGATCATTCGCCAGTTTGGCGGAGATATCAAAGAGACCTACGGCGTGCCGGTCGAAGAGATCCAGCGCGGCATTCGCAGCGGTGTGCGCAAGGTCAATATCGACACCGACATCCGCCTGGCCATGACCGGCGCCATGCGCCGCACCTTCGCCCAGCAACCCTCCGAATTCGATCCGCGCAAAGCCCTGGTGGCCGCCAAAAACGCGGCACGCGGCATCGTCAAGGCCCGCTTCGAAGCCTTCGGCTGCGCCGGCCACGCCTCGGGCATCAAGCCGGTGGCGCTGGAGGCGATGGCTACGCGGTACAAGGGGTGAGGAGTTTTGTGATCTTATGATTTTTGGGTAGGTTGCCATTGATCGTTGAGGCCTTGCGGGGGCAGGCGGTCCGGGCATCCGTTCTCCGGCCCACGCTCGCGCCCTACCTGACTGGCTCGGCGACATTCGTTCATCACCGCCGTGGCTGGCCCGCCGTGTCAGGGGCAAGCGCGAATGGGACCTGCGCCCGGACACCCAAACCACCTGCCCAACAGCGGGTTTGGCGCGGCGCTAAAAGCCAAAACGCCACCAAGCCCATCTCGGTGCGCGGTGGGGTTCGCGGTCGCAGGCCCCATTCGCGGTTGCCCACCCGGCAGCCAGCCAAACATCGCGTTGACGCAACAACGGCAACACACCCAAAACGGTGATCCGCGAGCGTGGGCCGGAGAACGCGAACCACGCCGCCCGCCAGTGCGAGTTAGCGGCGCGCCAACGCGAGGTAGCAGCCCAACAGCGGTTTGGCGCGGGCTATGCCGGAGGCTTCGTTAGGGGACCTGGCGGGGTTGGCCTAGGCGGGTGCGATGGAGATGGTCATTAGCTCAAAGGAATTGTTGTTTATAGTGAAAATATTGCACTATACTAAAACCGATGAATACGATTTATCGCACCGGAAAAATGAAAATTTCGGTTTATGCAGACCATGCGCCAGTACACTTTCATGTGCGCACGCCAGACGGTGACAGTGCGGTTGATCTGGCCACAATGGCTGAGCTGGCGGGCTGCGCCAACCGCAAGTTGCTGGCCAAAGCGATCGTTTGGGCGCTTGCCAATAAGGCACTGATACAGGCCGAGTGGGACAAACTTAACGGAGCATGAAAATGCGTGAAAAAACACCCCGAATTACCAGCGCCACGGCGCAAGGCGGCCTGTGCGTCGCAGTTGTCTTTGAGGACGGTTGGCGCGCTGATGTTGACCTAGCAGGATTTGTGGCCCGGTTCAAGAGCCTCAAGCCTTTGAGCGACGCAGCCCTGTTTGCCCGTGTAACCCTGGAGGAATGGGGCAGCGGGCTGACATGGGACGATGAAGGCCCGCTGTCGATTGCGGCCACCACGGTGTACCGGCTGGCCTCCGAGCAGGCGGGCGACCCGGCCCGCAGTTTTGACGCCTGGATGATGCAGCACGGGTTTTCTGCCACCAAGGCCGCTGATGTTCTGGGAATGAGCCGTCGCAATGTGATCAACTACCGCACGGCTACCCGGCCCGTGCCAAAGGTGGTGCAGCTGGCGTGCAAGGCGGTGGATTTGGGGGCTCATGGGTGAATTGGGGTTAGCTGCTTAGGCTGCAATGGCCAGCGGGTGACGGCCATCAGTGTGCCGCCGCTGCCCCCGACTAGATCCAAAGCGCCATCACGCAAATCTCGGTGGGCGGTAGGGTTCGCGGGCGCAGGCCCCATTCGCGGTTGCCCACCCAGCAGCCAAACAAACAGGCCATCGACGCAGCAACAGCAACACACCCAAAACGGCGATCCGCGAGCGTGGGCCGGAGAACGCGAACCACGCCGCCCGCCAGTGCGACGTAGTCGCCAGCCGGTGTCAGTTACAGAACTCCATCAACTGAACCGAACCGTCTCCCGCAACAGCACTTGCTCACAAGCGCCACAGTGCCAACGTGCATCCAAGGTATGGCCGCAGGGCAGGTGCCGTATGGTCAGTGGGTGGCCTTCATGCCACAGCCAGCGGTTGCCCCAGCGCACCATCTCCAGCGTCAGCGGATACAGCGCAATGCCGGTTTTGGTCAGCCGGTATTCCTGACGGATACCGCCATAAGAGCGGGCCTGCAAAATGCCGAGTTGCTGCAATTCGCTCAGCCGATCACTCAGCTGGGCCGGGCCGATGCGCAAGTCCTCTTGGAACTGCGAGAACAGCCGGGTACCGCGAAAAGCGGCGGCCACAACGGCGCTGTTCCAGCGGTCACCCACCATGCGAAACAGGCGTTGCGGCGGCCGGGCGGCGCCAGCTCCAGTAGGGGCAGCCGGGCGAGCACGGCGGAACATGGAGGCCGAGGAAGGCGGCGCGGCGCTTGCCGGGTTTGCCGAAACCGGCCTCGGTTCGGCCTGCGTTTCAAACGGCGTCACCAAGCCCAGACAGTGCTGGCAGCGCAGCGCAGGCCGCATGGCCTGGCCACAGCCGGTGTGTGTAAGCTGCAGGCGAGGCACATCGGGCGCCCAGGTGTCAGGGTCCTGGGCTGTCCCCCAGTCGATCTCCCACAACCACATGGCGATAAACAGCGACCACAGGTCCAGCCCGCGCTCGGTCAGTCGGTACTCAGGGTGCCCGCCGCCAGAAACGTCCCGCAACAAAACGCCATGACCGACCAGTTTGGTCAAGCGGTCGGTCAGCACCGCCCGTGAAACGCCAAAACCCTGCAGAAAATCGCCATAGCGGCGCTGGCCGCGGAACACTGAGCGGAGGATGCGCAGCGTCCAGGCATCGCCGACAACCGCAATGGTGCGTTGCGCCGCACTGGCTCTTGGCGTACTCACGTGAGCAGTACCTGGGCTATGCCGGGCATTAACCTGGGTCGAAATTGATCTAGCATGGCTGTTTTAGTATGTCAACGATAGTTTACCCGCACCCATCTTTACCCAAAAACTGCAAAGTTGTTGATATAGTTCAAGGACTTTAGTCTGTTAACGGTAGTTAAATGTCCCACTCTGTCGTCATCGAAGCCTTGCGCACGCCGCGTGGCGCTGCCAAAGAGACCGGCGCACTGCACAGCGTCACCCCCATGGAACTGCTGGCGGGGGTTTTGCGCGATTTGGCAAAGCGCACTGGCGTTGACACCAACGAGGTGGCCGACGGCGTGTTCGGCTGTGTCACCCAAACCGGTGAGCAGGGCGGCAACATTGGCAAATCAGCCTGTCTGCTGGCAGACTGGAGCCCGCACCTGAGCGCGGTCACCATCAACCGCTATTGCGCCTCTGGCCTGAGCGCCGTCAACTGGGCCGCACAGCAGGCGCGCGATGCCCATGGCCTGGCTGTAGCCGGCGGGGTGGAGATGATGTCGCGCGTGCCTATGTTTGGCGACAAGGTGCCCTACTACACCGACCGCACGCTGGGCGGCCGCATTGGCTATGTGCCGCCGCCTTGGTCGTCTGATTTGGTGGCCACCCGCCATGGCTTCAGCCGCGAAGACTGCGACGGCTACGCCGCGCTGTCTCAGGCGCGCGCCTTGGCGGCCCGCAACCGGGGCGCAGCGCGCTCCATGGTGCCGGTACTGGACACCCAGGGCCAAGTGTTGCTAGACCAAGACGAGAACATCCGTGCCGCCAACACCCTTGAGAAACTCGCCACGCTGCGCCCGGTGTACGAGCCCGGTGCCAATGGCCTGGACGACTGGGGCCTGGCCCGCGAGCCCGAACTAGGGCAGATTCAGCATGTGCACACGGCTGGCAATGCGCCCTGCATGGCTGACGGCGCTGCCGCCGTGCTGGTCGGCACGGCAGAAGCCGCCAAGCGGCTGGGCCTGCCGGTGCGAGCCCGCATCCTGGCCCATGCCGACGCCTGCGTACCTTTAACCCAAACCGGTGCCGTGGACGCCACCCAAAAAGCCTTGGCCAAAGCCGGCCTCAGTGTGGCCGATATCGACCTCTGGGAGGTACGCGACTCGTTCGCTGCCATCACCTTGCACTACATCCGCAGCCTGGGCATACCGCTGGAGAAATTCAACGTCAACGGCAGCTCAATCGCCTTGGGCCACCCGATGGGTGCTACCGGCGCCATGCTGGTGAGTTGTCTGCTTGACGACATGGAGGCCCGCGACCTGCGCTACGGCGTGGCCGCGTTGCCCGGTGCCTTTGGCGTGGCCACCGCCACCGTGTTTGAGCGTTTGCGCTGACTGCGTCGCCACCTAACCTATCTTCCCGATTCACCTAGAGAACCCTATGCTTGAAGTCCATGCCCGCGTCAACCTGAGCTGCCTGCCCTCCGACAATCCCTATCTCAACGGCGGCCATGGCCCCACCGACACCGAGTGGACGGCCAGCACGCCCGATCTGCAGGTGATCGGCGAACTGCCCACTGACCTGAATGGCGTTTACCTGCGCAACGGCCACAACCAGATCCACGCCCCCATAGGCAAGTACCACCCGTTCGACGGTGACGGCATGATCCATGGCATGCACTTTGCCAACGGGCAGGCCACCTACCGCAACCGCTTTGTGCGCACAACCGGCTTCCTGGCTGAGTCAGTGGCCGGCGAATCGCTCTGGCCTGGCATCATCGAGCCGCGCCGCGCCGTGCGCCGCGGTTGGGGCTCCATCGGCGCCATGAAAGACAACGCCGGTACCGACGTGAAAGTGCATGGCGGCCGGGCCTTGGCCGCCATGAGCCAGTGCAGCGAGCCCTATCGCATGGACCCAGTCACTCTAGAAACACTGGGCCCGGACACCAACTGGGCCCGCCGCTTGGGTGACCGGGGCATCTGCTCGCACTTCCAGGTGGATCAGCACAGCAATGAGATGATGTTCTTCAACTTTGGAGAGCACGCGCCCTACTTCAACTATGGCGTGGTCGACGCCAACAATGCGCTGGTGCACTACG
>JBIKZZ010000450.1:0-2555 GCA_044354435.1 Rhodoferax sp.
CGAGGCCAAGCCCATGTCCAATGACCCGGTGCTTGAGGCACGGGTGATGGTGATTGCCGAGGAATTGCGTTGCCTGGTCTGCCAAAACGAGACCATTGCCGCGTCCCACGCTGATCTGGCTGTCGACCTGCGGTCCCAGATTCGCATCAAATTGACCCAGGGGCAATCGAGCCAACAGATCTTGGACTTTATGGTGGCGCGCTACGGCGATTTTGTGTTGTACCGGCCGCCCTTGAAAGCCAGCACCGTGTTGCTGTGGGTCGGTCCCTTTGCGCTGCTGCTCCTGGCAGCCGGCGTGTTGGTGCTCAACATCCGGCGGCACCGTGGGGCGGCAACTGGCAGCAGCATGACCGAGGCAGAACAGCGGCGCGCTCAGCAACTACTTGACCAGGAAGGCGGCGCCTCATGACCTTGTTTTGGGTAATGGTTGGGGCCTTGTTGGTGCTGGCGCTGGCCCTGGTCTTGCCGGGGCTGTTGCGAACACGGGCCGATGAGCGCCTGCAAATCGCCGGCGGCGCGAGCCAGGTCAACCTGGCGATTTTGCGTGAGCAGATGAGCCAACTCCAAAGCCAACGTGACGATGGCACCCTGGCCGAAGGCGCCTTTCTACAGGCCCGCAGCGAACTGGAGCGGCGGGCCTTGGACGAGGAAGCAGCGATAGAGATGCCGTCCCGAGTTGGCCGATCCACCGTCACCGCGGTGTTGCTGAGCCTGACAGTGCCGGTGCTGGCGCTGGCGCTGTACGGTTGGGTTGGCAACCCGCAAGCGATCATGGCGCACGGCATGTCAGAGAGCGACTCGGTCAGCCAGGCGCAGATCGAGGCCATGGTGGCGCAACTGGCACAGCGCCTGGAAAACCCGCCGGCCGGACAAGCGCCCGACCCGCAGGCCTGGGAAATGCTGGCACGCTCCTATGCCTCGATGCAACGTTTTGCCCAAGCAGACCGGGCCTACCTGCGCGCCCGTGACCTGGCGCCGGGCAATGCCCAACTGCTGGCCGACCATGCCGACGTACTGGCCGTGATGCAGGGCCAAAGTGCTGCCGGCGAGCCCACCCGGCTGATTGAGCGGGCCTTGGCCATCGACCCGGTCAATCTCAAAGCCCTGGCCTTGGCCGGAACGGCAGCGTTCGAACGCAAGGACGCTGCAGCTGCTGTGGATTACTGGACCCGGGCCAAGGCGCTGGCCACGCCGAACAGTGATTTTGCGGCTGGGCTGGATCGAAGCCTGGAGGTGGCTCGCGCTGAGCTCAAGGGTGCGCCGCTGCCACAGCCCTCAGCCACGCCGGCGACCGCGTCGGTACCCTCTGCCGCAAAGGCAATTCAAGGGGTGGTGACCTTGGCGCCGGCACTGGCCGCGAAAGTGGCCCCCGGCGACACGCTGTTCATTTTTGCCCGTGCCGCCGAGGGCCCGCGCATGCCGCTGGCCATTCTCAAGCGTCAGGCCAGCGAGCTGCCGCTGAAGTTCACGCTGGACGACAGCACTGCCATGTCCAAAGAAATGACGCTCTCGCGGGCCCCACAGGTGATGGTACAGGCACGCATATCCCGCTCTGGCAATGCCATGCCGCAGCCGGGTGATCTGCTGGGCCAGGTTGGGCCGGTCGCGCCCGGGGCAACCGGCTTGACCATCACCATCGACAGCGTTCAGCCCTGAGGCTGCAGCCCTGCTAGCGAGAGGCTGCGCCGGCCTTGGCCGTGCTGGTGCGCTTCGTCCGCTGAAAGTCCCACCAGGGCAGAACCTGCCGCATGGACAGCACCTCGCCGCTTTGAAGCGCGGCATACCCGGGTATAGCGCCCAACTCACTGCGCCAGGCCGGCGAGCGCAGCAGCGCCAGAAGAGCCACGATGCCAGGCTGCGTCAGTGCCGACTTGAGGCACACCAGGTGGTAGCGCTCGTTCACCCAAGGCACAAAGTCCAGCCCAGCCTGCTCGGCGGCCACCGCAATACCCAGCGCTGCGTCGGCCTGACCCGCCGCTACCGCATGGGCCACGGCCGCGTGCGAGGGTTCGGTGCGTTCGTAGCCGTTGATCAGGGTCTCCGCAATGTTGGCGCGCGTCAGCAGCTCGTCCAGCACCACCCGCGTCCCGGTGCCCAGAGCCCGGTTGGCAAAGCGGGCCTGGCTCTGCGCCAGGTCGGCCAGGCTGTGCAGGCCGAGCGGGTTGCCACGGTTCACCATCAGGCCCTGGGTGCGCTGGGCAAAGCCGATGATCTTGTGTTGCCCGGGCTGCAGCAGGGGCTGGTAGGTGCGCTGGGTCAGCGTCTGTGCGCCAGCATCCTGCAGGGTATGAAAGCCCGCCATCACACAGCGGCCCTCGTTAAGCGCGCGGATCGCGTCCACGCTGCCGCTGAAGCGGATATCCAGGTGCAGCTGGCCCTCATCCAGGCGCAAGGCGTGTTCGCGCAAGCTGCTCAAGGCCACGTCATGGCTGGCGTGCAGGGTGACGACGTGGGATTTGTCGTCAAAGGCGACGGCAAAGCTGCGCTCCAGTTCGGCACGCAGCGCCTCGATCTGGGGCGCCAACCTGGCCTGCGCCTGGCGTTCCGCCCACATC
>JBIKZZ010000019.1:0-24402 GCA_044354435.1 Rhodoferax sp.
GGCATCGCCTGGCAACAGCACCACCTCGCTGTGGCCGAGCGAATTGGCGTCGTGAATGGCGGTGGATTGTTCGATCACCGGGATCAGGCCAAACACCTGCCCAGCCTGTAACTGCCCAAACACGTGGCGTCTGCCGGTGCGGCCGGTGATGCTCAGCGAGAGGCGCCCCTGCCTGACAATGTGCAGCTGTGACAGGGTGCGGCCGCGTCTGGCAATGGTCTCCTTGTCCTGAAAGCTCACCAGCCGGCTGGCCTGGACCAAGCCTTGCAGGGCGTCGTCTGGGAGGCTGGCCAGCCAGGGCACCAGGCGCAGGGTGCCTTGGATGGTCAGGGAGTCGTCGCTCATGGTTTTCCACTATGAAGTTTGTCGGCTTTTAGACAGACGCAAACGGGGCCGCTCGCGAACACTCGTGCCCTCAACAAGCCTTTGAATGTCATGGCCAGTGTAAATCTTCAAGACGCCCCCAGCCAGGCCATGCTGCAGGCCTTGTGGGCCAGGGCCTGGCCCGCAGGTCTACCCACCGCGCCGCAGTACCCGCTGGGCGAGCTGCCATTGACCGGCTACCTGCGTCATTGGGCCACGGTGCAGCCTGATCACCCGGCGGTTATTTACTACGGCCACGTGCTGAGCTTTGCCGCCCTGGACCGGCTCAGCGATGCCATGGCCCGCTTGTTGCAGTCCATGGGCGTTGGCGCGGGTGATCGGGTGGCGGTGTTTTTGCCCAATTGCCCGCAGTTTCACCTGGCTTTTTACGGCATTCTCAAACTCGGCGCGGTGCATGTGCCGGTGGGGCCGATGTCCAAGTCCTATGAGCTGCTGCACGAGTTGCAAGACAGCGGCGCCACGCTGTTGATCACCCTGGACGTCTTCATGCCCGTGGTCAGGCAGGTCAGGGCGCAAACCGAACTGAGCGCGGTGCTGGTGACCGGCTATGCCGATGTGCAGGCTGATGACCCGGTGTTGCCCCTGCCCGAGGCCATGCGTGCGCCACGGCAACACTGTGACGATGCGGTTGAGCTGATGCCCGCGCTGGCGCAGTGGCTGCGCGATGAACCCTGGCCTGCGGCAGAGTCGCTGGATGCGCTGGCCGCTCTCAACTACACCGGCGGCACCACCGGTCTGCCCAAGGGCTGCATGCACACCCAGCGCGACATGCTCTACACCGCCGCTGCCAATTGCGGGGTCGCGATCCACAATGCGCCCGACACGGTGTTTTTGAGTTTTTTTCTGCAATCGTGGATCGCCGGCGAAAACGGCGGCCTGATCTTTCATGTGTTTTGTGGCAAGCCACTGGTCCTGCTCTCGCGTTGGGACCCGGTAACCGTGTTGCAAGCGGTAGAGCACTACCGGGTGACGTCGATGGTGATGACGGTGGACTCTGCTCTGGAGCTGCTCGACCACCCGCAATTCCAGGCGCATGACCTGCGCTCATTGCGCCAGCCCCGGGTGGTGTCTTTCATGAAAAAACTCAGCCTGGGCGACCGCGTGCGCTGGCGAGAGCGCCAGGGCAGCAATTTGGTGGAGTCGGCCTGGGGCATGACAGAGACGCACACCTCGGACACCTTCACCACGGGCTTGCAGCAAGACGATTTTGACCTCAAGTCAACGCCCGTCTTCATCGGGCTGCCGGTGCCGGGCACCGAGTTCAGAATTTGTGATTTTGAGTCGCGTGCGGTATTGCCGCTGGGCGCCTCGGGTGAACTCTGCATCCGGACCCCGTCTTTGTTCAAGGGTTATTGGCGCCAACCACAGGCCACTGCGGCAGTGCTGTCGGGCGACTGGTTCCACACCGGTGATATCGGCATGATCGATAGGGATGGCTTCCTGCACTACCTGGGTCGGCGCAAGGAGATGATCAAGGTCAAGGGCATGAGTGTGTTTCCGATGGAGATCGAAGCCGTGCTGGGTCGGCACGAGCTGGTGCTGGGCTCAGGCGTGGTGGCGCTGGCGGATGAGCAACGGGGCGAGGTTCCAGTGGCCTTTGTCCAGCTCAGGCCCGAGTGTGCCGTGCCCGATGTAGCGCAGCTGCTGCGCGACTGGTGCGATGCCTGCATGGCCTCTTACAAAGTGCCGCAGCTGCGGCTGGTCGATCGCTTGCCGGTCACCGCCACCGGCAAGGTGGACAAAAAAGTGCTGATTCAATGGCTGGCCGCCGAGGCCTCTGCCCCGCCGACATGAGGCGCCTGGTTTTCAGGTGTAGACGGCCTGCAGCAACTTGAGCAATTGCGTCCTTTGCGTTACATCTAGCCGTGCGCAGGCACGGGCTTCAAGGTCAGTGGCGGTGCCTTCGGCCGCTTGCATGAGTTCTCGCCCCGCGGCGGTTGGGTGCAGGCCCGTGGCCCGCTTGTCGCTGGGGTGCGGCTGGCGCTCGATCAAGCCCCGCTTCTCCAGCGACTGAATCAGGCTCACCAGGTTGGGCGGTTGGATGTTCAGTTCGGCGCAGAGCTGGCGCGAGGTGACGCCGGGGTTGTCCTTGATGACCGACATCACTGAAAAATCGACCGGGCGGAACCCATGCACCGCCATCTCGCGGACAAAGCTGTCGATGATGACCAAGGCCGCCCGGCGCGCGTTGTAACCCACCAAAGTGCGCAGAAAGCGCGTGTCAACCGCCTCTGGGCTCACCGCTTCAATCGGCTTGGTTCGCGGTGCCATGGTGGTGGCGCTGGAGGGCGGCGGATCAGGACTCGGCGGTGAAACCGATGGTCTTGATCAGCGGGCCCCAGCGGTCAAACTCGGCCTTTTGGCTGCGTGCCATATCGTCCGCGCTGCCGCCGTAAGGAATCAGGCCGACCACGGTCAGCGAGTCGATCACGGCGCGGTCCTTGATGGCGGCATTGATCGCTGCATTGGCCGCGGCCACCACGTTGGCCGGTGTCTTGGCCGGGGCATGGAAGCCAAACCATTCTTCCACCGTCAACTCGGGGAAGCCCTGCTCGGCGAAGGTGGCCACTTCCGGCACAAAGGGTGAGCGGGTTTTGCCCGAGGTGGCGATGATGCGCAGCTTGCCGGCCTTGTGGTTGGCCACAAAGTCGCCGTGCGGTGTCACCATGCTGGCGATCTGGCCGCCCACCACATCGGTCACGCCGGGTACCGAGCCACGGTAGGGCACATGCTTGAGGTCAACGTTGTTGTTGATTCCCAGCAGCGCGCCAATGAAGTGCGGTGTGGAGCCCGCGGCTGGCGAACCGTAGCTGGCGTCTTTCGGGTTGGCCTTGGCCCAGGCCAGGTAGTCCTTGACGGTCTTGACCGTGGCAGGCACCAGCGGCCCCACGGCCAGGCCGTGGTGAATCATGGAGGCCGTGCCCACCGTCACAAAGTCCTTGAACGGGTCGTAGCTCAACTTGCTGTAGATGTGTGGGTACAGAGAGACCGCAGAGAACGGTCCCATGGCCAGGGCGGAGCCATCGGCAGGGGCCATCTTCAGGGCCTCCAGCGCGATGCGGCCGCCCGCGCCGGCCCGGGTCTCCACCACGCCGTTGTTCTTGGCATAGCTGGTACCGCCAAACTTGTCACCTACCCGGCGCGCGCAGATGTCGCCCGCGCTGCCGGCGGGGAAGCCGTAGTAAATCTTGACCTGTTCCACGGCCTGCGCAAACGCGGGTGATGTTCCCAGTGCGCCCAAAGCGCCCAGCAAGGCGCCGCCGGCTGAGGCCTGGATGAATTGACGACGATGGGTCATGGTGTGTCTCCTAGGGGTGGTTGTGATCAAGAAAAAAATCACAGGCACAGGGCCTTGATGTCGGGGGGAACGGCAATGGCCTGGATGCGGTCCGGGTCACCCGGCACGCGTTGGCAGAAGGCCCGGGTCTCGGTGCCTTCGCAGATGAGCACATCGCCGCGTTTGACGATGTGCCGATGGATGAACACCTTGCTGCGCCACTCTTCCACACTGGTGTGAATCTGCAGCGTTTCACCATAGGTCGCTGGGCGGCTGAACTTGGTGTGGATCTCCAGCAGTGGCGTGCCGATGATGCCGGTGGTCTTGACCAGCTCCCGCCAGGGCAGCACGCCACACTGGATAAAGAAGTTGAGCGAGGACGCATCCATCCAGCGCGAAAAATTGGGAAAAAACACAATGCCGGCCGGGTCGCAATCGCCAAACATCACCTGTACTTCGAAGACAACGGTTTTGGACATGGTTGCTGCGTTCAGTTGGCCAACGGGTTTTCAATCAGCAGGGCAATGCCCTGGCCCCCGCCCACGCAGGCGCTGGCGATGCCATAGCGCAGGCCGCTGCGGCGCAGCTCGCGCGCCAGCGTGACGGTCAGGCGCACGCCTGTGGCAGCCAGTGGGTGACCCAGCGCAATGGCCCCGCCATTGACATTGAGCCGGGCCATGTCCAGCCCAAGCTCTCGGCCCACGGCCAGGGTCTGCGCGCCCTGCGCCTCGTTGATCTCGAAACGGCCAATCTGGTCAAGGACCAAGCCGGTGCGCGCCAGCAGCAGCCGGATCGCCGGCACTGGGCCAATGCCCATGATCTCTGGCGGCACGCCCACCACAGCAGCGGCCAGCACCCGCGCCAGGGGGCTCAGACCCTGCGCCTTGGCGTAAGCGCCCGATGTGACCACGCAGGCCGCGGCACCGTCCACCAGCGCCGAGCTGTTGCCACCAGTTTGCACGCCTCCGGCATGGACTGGCCTGAGCTTGGCCAGCACCTCGGGGGGCGACAGGCGGGGGTGGCTGTCCTGTGTGACCTCCGTCAGCTTGCCCTGTAGCTTGATGCCGCGCGTGGCGTAACCCGCCAGCTCAAACTGCTCGCTCACCACCGGCACGATTTCACCCGCCAGAAACCCCGACTGTTGCGCGGCCACGGCTTTGGCGAATGACTGGGATGCGAAGGCATCGACCTCTTCACGCCCAATGCCGTATTTCACCGCCAGTTTCTCGGCGGTCTGGATCATGTTGATGCCGGGCGCCGAGTCCTTCAGCGCCTCCCACATGTAGTCCTTAAAGCCCACGGGTGCCCCGAGCTTGAAGCCAGTACGGTGGTCAAAAGCGGCGATCGGGTTGCGCGTCATGCTTTCGGTGCCCACCACAAGTGCCGCTTCGGCCGCGCCCGACTGGATCTGCTCGCCGGCCTGGCGGAACAGCTCGAACCCGGTACCGCAGATGCGTTGGGCCATCAGGGCCGGCACCTCAACCGGCACACCGGCATACAGGCCAATGTGGCGCGGCAGGACGAACTGGTCAAAGTCACCGGGCGCCATATTGCCGGTGATCACGGTGCCGATGTGCTCCGCCGGCACACCGGCTCGCGCCAGCGCCGCACGGGCTGCCTTGATGCCCAGGTCGGTGGGCGAGATGTGGCCAAGCGCGCCACAGTAGTCGACCATCGGGGTGCGAACGCCTTCGTGCATCCACACGTCAGCAAACGAATTGAAAAAACCTTTGGGTGTCATGACGGTGATGTTCAGGGTGTTGGTTTGGGTCTCAAACCGAGGGTTGGATGATGGCGTGCAGGCGCCCGTCGTGCAGGGCGGCCACGGTGTCGGCACGGTGCGCCAGCACAGCGCGCTGGTTGATCGAGCCTTTGTCGGTGATCTCGCCACGGTCTATCGTCGGTGCTTCTGACAGCAGGCACAGCCGAGCGATCCGGTTGGCGCTGCCCGTGGCAGTTTGCGCCAAGGCATCAACCACCTTCTGAAAATGGGCCAGCACCGGTTCGCTGGCCAACACATCGGCCAGTGGTGCCTCGGCGCCCAGACCACTGAGGGTCCGCACTGCCGGGGTTGGGAACACCATGGCGCCAACTTCTTTCAAATTGATGCCCGTCAGCACGGCGTCTTGAATGTAGGGGGCGCCTGCGGCGATGATCTTGCTGCGCAAAGGCCCCACGCTGACGAAGGTGCCGGTGGCGAGTTTGAAGTCTTCAGCAATGCGGCCATCGAACTTCAGGCCCAGGTGCACATTGGTCTCGTCGATCCACTTGACCGCGTCGCCAGTGCAAAAAAAGCCTTCTTCGTCAAACGATGCGGCAGTGTCTTGCGGGTTGCGCCAATAACCCGGTGTGATGTTCGGGCCGCGGTAACGAACTTCGGTTTTGCCGTCACCATCCACCAGCTTCAACTCGAGCCCCGGCGCCGGTACGCCCAGGTCACCGGCGCGCACATGCGGGTTGGTGATAAAAATGCCAAAGGGACCGGATTCGGTCATGCCCAGACCGGTGCCCATGACAATGCGTTGGCCGATTTCGCGTTCTTGGGATTGGTACAGGCTGTCCCAGATCGGCTGCGCCAGCGCCGCGCCGGCATAAAAGAACATGTTGACCCGCGACAGCAGGTTTTTGCGCAGCACGTCATCGGTCTGCATCGCCAGCGCAATGGCTTCAAAGCCTGTGGGCACGTTGAAATAGACCGTCGGTGCAATTTCTCGGAGGTTGCGCAGGGTCTCGTGCACCAGCGCCGGTGTGGGCTTGCCGTCGTCAATGTACAGGGTGCCGCCGTGGTACAGCACCATGCCGACGTTGTGGTTGCCGCCAAAGGTGTGGTTCCAGGGCAGCCAGTCCACCAGCACCAGGGGCTGCTCGGCCAGCACGGGCATGGACTGGGCCATTTGCTGCTGGTTGGCGCACCACAGGCGCTGGGTGTTGATGACGGCCTTGGGCATTTTGGTTGAGCCGCTGGTGAACAGGAACTTGACGACGGTGTCGGGGCCGGTGGCGGCCATCGCGGCGTCTACCGCGTCGGTGGCCGGGGTCGCGCAGAGTTGGGCAAACGTGGTCGCCTTGCGGTCGGTTAAGCCCCCGTCCGTCATGACCACTTCGATGTCAGGGCCCACTGTGGCTGAGATGGCGCGGGCGTAGCGCGTGTCAGAGGCGAACACCAGACCGGGTGTGACGGTGCTCAGCACATGCTTGAGCTTGTCGTAGTCCTGGCTGATCAGGGAGTAGGGCGGTGATGTGGGCACATAGGGCACGCCGGCGACCATGCACCCCAGCGCCAGCAGCGCGTGTTCCAGGCCGTTCTCGCTCAGGATCACCACCGGTCGCTCGGTGCTCAGGCCTCGGTTGATCAGGGCCTGAGCGATGCAGCGTGCCGTGCGCCATGCCTCGGCATAGTCAATGTGTTTCCAGTCGCCCAATGTGCCATCGGCCAATTTGACACGGCGCGCCATGAAGGTCTGCGCCGGCCGGGTTTGGGCCCACTGTTGCAGACGGTCGGTGAGTCGATTGGGGTAGGGCGCCAATGCCTGATCGGCCTGCAGGTAATGCGTGCCGGGTTTGCCGTCACGCAGGGTGACCCGGGTGACACCAAATTTGAGGGGACGAAAAGAGGTGGTGCTCATGGGGGCCTCAGCTTTTCTGGACCTTGGCGGCCTTGCCGTCCAGGAAGGCGCGCACGCGGGACTTGGCTTCTGGCGCCGCCTGGGCAATCGAGGCCATCAGGGCTTCGGTCAGGTAGCCGTGGTCGGCGGGTTGCTCGGCGATCCGGGGCAGGGCGTGCATCAAGGCAAAGTTGGTCATCGGTGCGTTGCCGGCAATGCGTGTGGCCAACTCCAGGGCCTTGTCCAGGCTCTGACCCGCTGGGGTAAGGTATTGGGCAAAGCCCAGTCGCTCGCCGTCTTGGGCGTTGTAGACCCGACCGGTCAGCATCATGTCCGTCATGCGGGCCACGCCGATCAATTTAGGGATGCGCACCGAGCCACCACCGCCTACAAAAATGCCACGGGTACCTTCGGGCAGGGCGTAAAACGTGCTGTCGTCGGCCACTCGAATGTGGCAGGCGCTAGCCAGTTCAAGCCCGCCGCCCACCACCGCGCCATGCAAGGCCGCGATCACCGGGACGCGCCCAAATTGCACCGCGTCCAGGGCCACGTGCCAGCTGCGCGAGTGGTGAACGCCTTCACCGGCATCACGCTCCTTCAGTTCCGACAGATCCAGCCCGGAGCAGAAATGGTCGCCATCGCCGCAAATCAGGGCGGCCCCAGCCTGCTCTGGCAGGTTCTGAAAGACGTCGCGCAAGGCTGCAATCAGCGCGTCATTCAGGGCGTTTCGCTTGGCTGGTCGGCTCAGACGCACCAGGGCCACAGGCCCGCGCATCTCCAGGCTGATGCCGCTGGCGGTGGCACGGTCCAATATCGGGTTGCTTTGAGAGGTCATGCGCAGGGGTCAAACAGCGGGTCAAACGCGTTTTAAGTTATTTTCTATAACTATATTGTCATTCCGGCTGCGGTCTTGCTGATCGGTGTTTACCCTGAGATTGGGTCTTGAACGCCATAATTGGCATGGCGTCTGTAACGTGGCTATTTTGGGAATCCCTATGACTGAACCAACTGTCTTGTATGCCGAGCAGGGTGCTGTGGCCCTGCTGACCCTGAATCGCCCGCTGGCGCTCAACAGCTTTACCCGTCAGATGCACCATGATCTGTGGGCTGCGCTGGCTCAGGCTGAGGCCAACCAGGCTATCCGGGCGCTGGTCATCACAGGGTCTGGTCGGGCCTTCTGTGCTGGCGCCGATCTGGCGGAGTTTGACTTTGAGCCGGGTCCGGATCTGGTCGCCCGCGCAGACCCCGGCCCTGTGATCGATCAGGCCTTCAACCCGACAGTGCGGCGGCTGCTAAGCCTGCGCATGCCTACGCTGGCTGCGGTCAACGGCGTGGCCGCGGGGGCGGGTGCCTCATTGGCTATGACGTGTGACATCACGATTGCCGCGCCCGGTGCCAGTTTTATCCAGGCCTTCAGCAAGATTGGCCTGGTGCCCGATGCGGGCGGCAGTTGGTTCCTGACCGAGCGGCTCGGGCTGGCACGTGCCATGGCGCTGGCCATGACTGGCGACAAGCTCAGCGCGACGCAGGCCCGTGACTGGGGCATGATCTGGGGAGTGGCTGATGACTGCCTGGCGGCAGCCCAGGCGATGGCGGCACGGTTGGCCGACATGCCCACCGCCGCCCTGGTGGCGACGCGGCACCTGCTGCGTGACAGCCACACCCGCACCCTCAACCAGCAGTTGGATGTGGAGCGTGATACCCAGTCCACCATGGGCCGAACGCATGATTACATTGAGGGCGTGATGGCCTTCCGCGAGAAACGCCCGGCCCGCTTTACGGGGCGTTGAGCCAGCGCCCTAGCAGGGGTTTGTCACGCGGCAGTAGTCGCCAGCTGGTGGCCCCTCGGGGCATCACCAAAGGCAATTCCAGCAGCCGCTGGTCACGTGCCACACAGGCACTCACCTTGGTGGCTGTGCCGGCATAAAACAGCACATCGTCCAGCTTGTTGAGGCGCCATCGGGTGGCGGCCTTGCCGGTGCCCACCGTCAGTCCCAGCCATTCGTCACCCGCAGCAAAACCGGCCTGCTCTGCCGCACCACCGCGCAGCACCATTTTGATCTGAATCCCCGCGCGCTCCGTGACCCGCAAACCCAAGGCTTGTGCCAGAGCAGCCGGTTCTTTGAGCACATGAACGCCATGCTGTTCCAGCAAGGGCTGGAGGGGTAACTCAGCCGTGCCGTGGACCCAGCGCGCCAACTCCTTGGCATAGGAGCGCCCCGCCACGGCTTGCAGCACGGCGGCCAAATCGGCCTGTGTCATCGGACCGCCGCCGCAGCGCAGCCACAGCCCGCGCATCACATCGTCCAGGGCGCCCTTGCCTTCATGGCGCAGCGTCAAGTCCAGGCACAGGGCGACCAGTGCACCCTTGGTGTAGTAGCTGACGGTGGCATTGGGCGTGTTTTCGTCTTGCCGGTAGTATTTCACCCAGGCATCAAAACTGGCCTGTGCCACCGACTGCACCTTGCGCCCCGGTGTCTGCAAAACCTGGTTGACGGTTTTGCCCAAGAGCTTGAGGTAGGTCGTGTCGTCGATCAGTCCAGCCCGGCGCAACAGCAGTTCGTCGTAGTAGCTGGTAAAGCCCTCAAAGAACCAGAGCAGTTCGGTGTAGTTTTCCTGGCTGTAGTCATAAGTGGCAAATTCGGCTGGGCGCAGCTGTTTGACGTTCCAGGTGTGGAAATACTCATGGCTGATCAGACCCAGCACGGTGGTGTAGCCCTCGCTCAGTGCCCCCACCGCGCTTAACGCAGGTGCCGCGCCAGTTTTGGCTGGGCTAGCGTCTTTTCGAGGTAGGTCCTGTCGCTTGCAGATCAGTGCCGTGGAGTTGCGGTGCTCCAGGCCGCCGTAGCCATCGGCCACCGCATTGAGCATGAACAGGTAGGACGCATGGGGCGCCGGGTTGGCGGCTCGGGAGCCGGCCTGGCTGCGGTGCCAGAGCCCAATAGCGGCCTCGCAAATGGCCTGCGTGTCGGCCAGCAACCTTGCCCCGTCAAAGCTGGGCGGTGCACCGGCCACCACGAAACGGTGGGGGATACCGCCGGCTGTGAAATTACCGGTCCAGAAGTCACCCATCTCTACCGGGCAGTCCACCAGCTCGTCGTAGTTGGCCGCGCGGTAGCGGCCAAAGCCCTTGCGGCCGATCTTGACCGGCGTGAGGCCAGTGGCCACCTGCCAGCTCGGCAGGCTCGGGGCAGCGATCAACTCCAGCTCATGCGGCGCATCTTGTTGGTCACGCACTTGCAGAAAAAGGCTGCTGCCGTTGAAGAAGCCGCGCTGCGTGTCGAGCCAGGCGGTGCGCACCGAGTTGTCCAAGGCGTACACCTCATAGCTCAGCACCAGCGGTTGGTCGGTGGCGCAGTGGGCCTGCCAACTGCATTTGTCCAGTTGGGTCAGCTGGACTGTTTGACCGCCTTGCCTGCCTTCCAGCCGCTGCAGGTTCTTGGAGAATTCACGCACCAGGTAGCTGCCAGGGATCCAGACCGGCAGACTCAGGGTTTGAAGTGCCTGCGGCTGGGCAATCGTCAAGGTCACCTGGTAAAGGTGAGCGTGCAGGTCCGCCAGCCGAACCTGGTAGCTGATGGCTATCATGGGGAGGCTGTCTTCGTTTCGCTCAGGTGTTTTTCAACTTCAGCCGCGCCGATGGCTCCAGGCACGCGAGAGCCGTCGGCAAAAACCAGGGTCGGCGTGCCGGTGATTTTGAACTTGCGGCCCACTTCGAGGTTGCGCGCAATCGCGCTGGCGTCACAACTGGCAGCGGCCGGGGTTTGGTCGCGCACCATCCAGTCCTGCCAGGCTTTGACCCGGTCCTTGGCGCACCAAATGTTCTTGGACTTTTCGTTGGAGTCGGCGCTGAGGATCGGGTACAGAAACATGTAAACGGTGACGTTGTTCACCTTTTGCAGATCGCGCTCAAAGCGCTTGCAATAGCCACAGTTCGGGTCTTCGAACACGGCCAGTCGGCGCTTGCCGTTGCCGCGCACAATGGTGAACGCGTCTTTGAGCGGCAAGGCGTCAAAGTTGATAGCGGTCAACTTGTCCACCCGCTCTTCGGTCAGGTTGCGCTTCTGTTTGGTGTCGATCAGGCTGCCCTGCAGCAAAAAATTGCCTTCGGCATCGGTGTAAAAAATCTCGGTGCCATTGACGCGCACCTCGTACAGGCCGGCCATCGGGCTCTTGCTGATCTCGTCAATCGACTGGAACTGCGGGATGCGTTCGGCCAGGTTTCTGCGAATCGTGGCTTCTTGGGCGCCAACGTTGAGGGCGAGGGTGAGCAGGGCAGCCCCAAGGTTGGTGCGGGTCAGGTTCATCATGGTGTGTCCAATGTTGGCGATTGTTACCGTGGTCGCGGCTGTCAGGGCAGGCCCATGGCCCGGCGTGCCACCCATTGTTTGATCGGGCCGCTGCGCTCAAACCCATTCATGCCCCAGTTGCGCAGGGTCTGCCAGGCGTTGCCGTCCAGGGCAAACAACTGTTGCAGCCCGTCCATGGCGGCACTCATGGGCAACACCTCAGCTTTGCGGGCGCGTTCATAGCGGCGCAGCAGCTTGTGGTCGCCCAGTGCGCGCCAGTACTCACGCTTTTGCAAAATGTCGGCCAGGGTGGCGACATCGGCCAGGCCGAGGTTAAGCCCCTGCCCTGCGAGTGGGTGAACGGCGTGTGCTGCATCGCCAGCCAAGGCCCAGGCGCGACCATCGTGCTGCCCAATCCAGCGCTCGGCGCAGGACAATTGCAGCGGCCAGGCCGCACGCGCACTGCTGAGTGACAAAAGGCCCAGGCTGGCGCCGCTGATGGCCTCCAATTCGGCACAAAAATCAGCGGGCTCGGCTTGCAACAGGGCGGGTGCACGGTCGGCTTGCACCGACCAGACCATGGCGACCTCTGTGCCCAGCGGCCCGCCTAGCGGCAGAAAGGCCAAAATGTCACCACCGACAAACCATTGCCGCGCGGTTTGTCCATGCGGCACTGTGCATTGCAGCCGGGCGGCAATGGCGTGCTGGTGATAGCTTTGGGTCTGGTAAGCAACCCCCAGCTCGTCCCGGGTGCTGCTGGCGCGACCTTCGCAGATGACCGTCAGAGCGGCCGGTCGTGGTGCTTGCAGCAGCTCGATCTGGGGTTGAAACCGGATCGCCTGCGCCAGCTGGGTCTCCAGCACGGGTACGTCCACGATCCAGGTCAGGCCGGGCACGCGCATCGCCTCTGCCGCAAAACTCAGGTCGCCACCGGCGTCCCCTCTGATCTGCATGGCGCGTACTTCTGTGGCATGGCTGGGGTCAGGCCAGCAGCGCAGCGCCTCAAGCAACTGGCGGGACCGAGCGTTCAGGGCATAGGCGCGCACATCGGCCCCGGCTTCGGGCTGGCCCGGCGCAGCAGCGGGCAGGACCAACCCGACCCGCAAGCGCTCGCGCGCGAGCAACAGGGCCAGCGTTTGCCCCACAATGCCACTACCTCGAATGCAGATGTCTAAGGCTTGAGTCATGCGAGCCATTGTAGAAGCCGGGGCAAAATCGGCAGTCCGAACACCCCTAATCACGGTTAACGCACAGAGGTCATCCATTGAACGACACCCTTACTCCCAGCAGCACCCTGACGGCCCGTATTGAGCAACTCTTGATCTACCCGGTCAAATCCTGCGCCGGGGTTGCATTACCCGAGGCACTGTTGACTGAGACCGGGCTCGATCTGGACCGCGCGTGGATGGTGGTGGACGCCGAGGGCGAGTTTGTCACCCAGCGCGAGGCGCCTCGGCTGGCGCTGGTGCAGCCGCAGCTTAAAACCGACCATCTGGTGCTGCGCGCCCCCGGCATGCTGGCCCTGCACATCGCCATCGACCGGGTTGAGCAGCCGCTCACAGTGCGGGTGTGGGACGACGTCGTGCCGGCCTATGACCTGGGTGCGCTGGCGGGCCAGTGGATCACTGATTTTTTGGCGCAGCCGCATGCGGGCGATGTGCGGCCCTCGGCCGGGCCCTGCCGGCTGGTGCGTTTTGACCCGGCACACCGACGGCTTTCCAGCGTGAAGTGGACCGGCGGCCTGGAGGCGCCTAACCAGTTCAGCGACGGCTACCCGCTGCTGGTGCTCAGCCAGGCCTCGCTGGACGGGCTGAACCAGCGGCTGCTGGCAGCGGGTGACGCGCCGGTAGCCATGGCGCGTTTTCGGCCCAATATCGTGCTGTCGGGCTTGCAGGCGCATGACGAAGACCGGCTGACCTGGTTGAGTTTGGCAACCCCCAGCGGGCCAGTGCGCCTGAAACTGGTCAAGCCCTGCCCGCGTTGCCCGATCCCCAACATCGACCCAAGCACCGCCCTGAGCCACCCTGCGGTGGGTGACGCCCTTCAGGCCTACCGGCCCGATGCTCGCGTGGGCGGCGCTGTCACCTTTGGCATGAACGCCATCGTTTGCGAGGGCGATGGCGTAGCGCTCAGCGTGGGCCAAAGTTTGCAGGGCGAAATAGACTTTGGCTGAGTTGGACTTGTTTGAAGGGCGGGCAATTTCATTTCAATTCAAAGTTGGTTGCGCCATCCCAATCTTGCGCTGGAGGGGAGTCCAGAAATTGGCTGATTCGCTTTTGATACAAAGCGTACAGCGCGCTTTCAGGGTGGGCGCTTAGCAAGCTCCCCAGCAAATTCTGCGCCAGCAGCCAGCGCTGAGAGCGATAGGCAGACAAAGCTTGATGCCATTGTTGTAATTCCTGGTCAAGCGCATCTGACGCCGCGCCCAGAGGGCACAAGGGCTCATAAATTGCTATGGGTTTGTTTTTGCCTTTTACCCTCACAGAATCAACTTCCCGGCTAACCCAAGCACGCAGGAGATTGTGTGTGTTCTCACCCATCAAAATGTCAACGCCGTATATTTTTGTCAAGCCCTCCAATCGAGCGCCGAGGTTGACTTCATCGCCCATGGCTGTGTAGGCTTTTCTGATGTTCGAGCCCATGTCACCGACGCGCATTTGTCCAGAGTTAAGGCCAATGCCAATCCGCAATTCAGGCCAGCCCTTTGTCAGAAATTCCTCGCGTAGTCGCTGAGCAACTTGCTGCATTTGCAGCGCTGCGAGCACAGCGTTTTCAGCATGAGCGGCGTCGGTAACGGGTGCGCCCCAAAAGGCCATGATGGCGTCGCCTATGTATTTGTCAAGGGTGCCATGGTGTTCTTCTCTAATCACTTGACTCATGGCAGACAAATAGGCGTTGATCAAGTCGGCTAGATCGTGCGGGCTTAGTTTTTCTGCAATCGATGTAAATCCGCGCACATCGGAGAAAAGAACGGTCATCTCGCGCTGTAATGGCGCCATGCTGAAAGCACCTGGATTTTCTGCCATCTTTTGAACCAATTCAGGCGGCACATAATAAGAAAATAGGTTAGAAATTTGCCGCCTGCCTCTGGACTCAATGAAATAGCCATAAATCATTTGACAAACAAAGACACTCATCAAACATACTGCGGGTGCTGCCAACGGCAGCATCATGTGTTTAGCTTGCAGCAGCGCCATGTTCATTGCTATGAGACCTAGCAATGTCAACAGACCGAGCAACAAAGCTTGGAATGGCCTGAGCCAAGTTCCCGCAAACACCATAAGCAGACCTAGGGTGAGCAAGCACAGCATTTCAGCGCCTTGAGCATAGGGCGGCGTCAGTACGATGCGACCGTCGAGCATACCGGTGATCAAGTTTGCATGGACTTCGACACCGGGGAAACTCACGCCCAACGGCGTGGTCACTAAATCAGACAAACCGGCAGCGGAAGTGCCAACCAAAACAATGCGGTTTTGCAAGACCTCCTTTGGGGTTCGGCCTTGCAAAATATCTGCAGCAGAAACATACTTAAAACTGCGCGCTGCGCCCTGGAAGGGCACCCACGCATTGAGGGCCGCGTCAACGGGTATTTCAACTGGACCGACAGTCAGCGCTTCTACGCGCAGTTGATTGTTCCCGTAGGACGATGTGACAGCGCCCAATTGGGGAATGCCCATGACAGCCTGCAAGACTGCCAAGGACAGTGATGGGTAATACCGGCCTTGGTACTCGACCAACATGGGCACTTTGCGCGTGACACCGTCAGGGTCACGCAGCGGGTTCAAATGTCCCAGGCCGGCGGCTTGTTTTTGGAACTCAGGCAACGGCGCAATGAAGGAGGGGTAAGACTGCGCGCGCATCTGTGTCATCCCTAGGGTCACGGGGTCTAGACCCCGCGGTAAAGGTGTCTGGTTTGAAGCTTCATCATTGTGAAAAGCAAACCCTAAAATCACCGTGCCCGTCTGAAGGGACTGCGCAAAAAGCTGGTCATAGGACAGGCGCGCGCGTAACGGCTGCAGGGCTAGTGAGAATTGGGGAATATGCTTCAGCTCTTTTTCCGCCAAGCCCTCTAAAACCTGTAAGCCTGAAGACTCGTCTTTTTCAGAAAGAACCAAATCCATGGCCACCAAAGAGACTTGGTATTTCTGAAATAGATCGGTCACCAGCAATGCCAAGCGATCCCGAGGCCAAGGCCAGTGTCCCTCGCCCCCACGGGCTTTTTCACGCAGGCTTTTCTCGTCGATATCAACGATCACAATGCGATCGTCTGCGACATAAGGCGTAACGGCCCGAATTCGCACATCCACCAAGATCGCTTCAAGCTCAGACAGCAAGGGCAGTCGGTACCAAGCGGCTGTATGCCCCGCAAAAATGGCTACGAGCACGAGCCCAAATAAAATTCGCCCTGTTTTTTTAAGCATGGGGGCGATGCTCAGCGCTGAAGCTCTTGAACCCTGAGGTAGACCTTGCTGTCATTTGCGCCGGCGCCTCGTGATGAGGTCGTGACGCTGCTGTTGCCTGAACTCCAAGGTCCTCGCCCGCTGACTTCGGTCCAGACATCCATGGGCACACTCAAAGTGGTGTCGACTATGTTGGATTGGCTGCCGCGGGCACTGGCGGTTTGGTTTCTCGAAAAAAACTGGACTAATGCGGTCTGGCCATTGATTTTGGCAACCAATTCAATCATGGTCGCTATCTCGACGGGGACACCTGTGCTGCCAGGTCGGCGCACTCCCGTGCTTTGGCGTAGGGTGACTGTTGCGCGTTCGCCCTCGGTGGCCTGCACCCTTTGCTCAGCGTTGTTGTTACCCGTGGAACTTGTGGATACCACTGCGCTAGAGTCAGCGTCGCCGTAGCGGACGGAGATCAGCAATTGTTTGGGTGCAGCTGCGACGACCGTCTCTCTCCGCGCTTCAACGGTAGGCGCGGAAGCGGGGGGGGCTCTTAGACTGGCTGTAGAGTTGCCGCTGGTGTTCAAAAATTCAGGGATGTTGGGCAAAACTCTGGGTGCGTTTGAGACTTGTTCACCCATGAAGCCGGCCTCGTCTTTGTTCAAATTGATCTGTCCGGCTGGCCCCTGCAAAGAAGTACCGCCCATATATACACGGTTGTAGGTGCCGGGTGCAGTTTGGAGATCAGCGGCAATTTGGGCTGTTGCATACACCGCATCGAACTCGGTGCCGCGGATGCCAATAGTGGCGTTGGGGGTGCTAAGTTTGTAGTCGCCAGGATTGGCTTTGCCAATCATCCCCGTGACTGAGCGCATGCTGCCTGCCAGCAAGCGCAGTGCTGCCTCATTCTTGGGATCGCCGTGCTGGGTGGATCGGTACTTGGTAATTTTGAATTCAGTGGTGGGGCGAAGCCAAATAATAGCCTCGTCAACCATGCGAATCTGGACATTGGAGTTGGCACCAGTGGCCACCGAATCGCCTTCGTACAAATTATCACCTTTGATGGCGGCATAAACTTGCCCCGTGTGCTTGGCGACTCGGGCGGTACCAATGATGTTTTCAATCTTTCCAGCGATGGCCCATGCGCCTTGAGCGCCGAACAAAATCACCGCACAGAGCATGCCCAAAATCATCGGACGTAAATTTAAACAGCGCAACATTTTTTCCCCTGTCGAATACAGATAGCGTCTTGCAATTTGGCATTAAGGATGCTTTGAATAACCCGTCCACTAGCACGCCTCTTCGATCCCATATCGCACATGCAGGGGTACTTAATCCCTGCAACTCTCAATGTGTGCCACGTCATCCTAAGCATCGACAGCAGGCGCAAAAACTTGAGCTGCGACCTGTTCGTCGCGAGCGCCTGCACTTAGTGGCGTATAAATTGACTTATTAGTTATTCGATATACATATTGGTTTTTCTTTGGGCGATAGGGTTGCCTTAGTCACTGGCTGGTTACTTGATAAATATTAAAAAATCACGATTTTCGCTTGTGTTGCCATTGCGATCGTCGTACATTGAATTGTGGGGAAAAGAATGGTACATAAAGTATTTTGTAAATTATCTTAAAAGCCAAATCGGAGGGTGTCGAATCGTTTTCAGAAATGAAAGCGCGGGGGATATTTTTGTTTATAAAAATACCTCGTTATTGTCTGTCCGCTTCCCCTGGACCAAAGGTGTTATTCATTGTTATTCACCGAATAGGAGAACGTAGCTATGTTACAACCGAATCTAAAACCAATAAATGGTCGAAGAGGGTTCATGAAGGCGCTTGGAACTGCAGGCGCAACCGCAGCCTTCGTTGCCACGGCCTTGCCAAAGACCGCACAAGCCGCCGAGGCGAGCAGACCTGACCTTTTGGCAGGTTTGACCGGTGGTAAATGGGACAAAACTGTGACCTTATCCACAGAAGGCCCCGGCGGCAACCCAAACTGGAAGCCAGGCGACTCGATGAAGTTTCTTCCACCTGCGAAGATTCCTCTCGGTTTAGCGACACAACAACTCTCGCAGTTGCCCAAAGACAAATTGCTGAAAATGTACGCGCAAATGCAGCGTATCCGTCGGTGGGAAACCAAGTTCAAAGACCTGTTTGTGGGCGGCGAAGACGACCTCTACGGTGCCTTCCACACCTACATCGGGGAAGAAGCCATTGCTGTGGGCGTCATGGGTTCGCTCAATGACGACGACTACATCGCCAGTACCCACCGCGGACACGGGCACCTCATTGCCAAGGGCGGCGATCTCAACAAGATGTCGGCAGAAATCTTTTTCAAAGAGACCGGCTATAACAAGGGTTATGGTGGTTCCATGCACATCACCGATATGTCCAAGGGCATTTTGGGCATGAACGGTATTGTGGGTGCCGGGCCTTATCTGGCTTCTGGGGCTGCGCTGGCTTCACAAGTACGCGGCACGAAACAGGTTGCGGTGTGCTTCCAAGGGGATGGTGCCTCTAACTCGCCGTATTTCTTCAGTGCTGCGCGCAGTGCTGTGAACTACAAACTCCCCGTGATTTATGTTATTGAAAATAACTTTCAGATGATCGGGGTGGCGATGTCGACGGTGACGCCAACCAAGTATGTCTCTGACTACGTCAAGGGCTTGGGCCTACCGACCTGGGTAGTAGATGGTAATGATATTGCGGCGGTTCACTCGGTAACGGCTGAAGCAGTTGCAAGGGCACGGGCTGGCGGGGGTCCCAGCGTGATTGAGGCGATCACATTCCGTTGGTTTGACCATTCCGGGTTTGCCGGCGCCAAAGTTGGTATCGACGGCGCAGCGGGTTTGCCCTACCGCTCGAACGAAGAAGTTCAGGCGTGGATGTCACGGGACCCGATCCTTCGTTACAAAAACCTGATGCTGGATCTGTCCCTGGTCAGTGCCGGTGATTTGCTCGCGATTGACGCCAGCACGCAAAAAGAAGTGGATGACTCCATCGCGTTTGCACGCAGTGGCAAGAGCCCTGACCCAGCGACAACAGCTTTTCATGTGTACGCCACAGGCAAGGTCGTTGCAAGTCAATTTTTTAACCGCCAAGGCTTCTCAGCCTAAGGTCAAAGGAGAAAAAACATGTCACTAAAACCCTATGCCTACGCACAGCTTGAGGGCGTAGCCCAAGAGATGCGTAAAAATAAACACCTCACCTACTATTGGGAGTATGCGATACCGGTCGCAACCAAACCCAACGGCGAAATCATCAATATCCCCAAGGAATTTGGTGGTATGCCACGCACGTCCGGTGGTGGATGGGCCATCGACGAGCAGTGGATTGTTGGTGCCGCAACGGGGGTTGCTGCAGCCGGATTGCCGTGTATTTGCCAGATTCCCTCGATGGCACAGATCTACCCAATCGAGTACATCTATAACCAGGCGGCAAAACTTCGGCACATGACGGGTGGCCAAGCCACCATGCCTTTGGTGATCTGGGTTGACGGTGGCAGCCGCACCCGAGGTATGGCCGGTCAGCACACTGAGACCGGTTATGAAAGCCTTTATACGCATCTGCCTGGCATCAAAGTGGTGGTGCCAAGCAATGCCTACGATGCCAAGGGCCTCATTGTTGCCGCCATCAATGACCCTGATCCCGTGATTTATTACGACTATCCTGAAGTCAAGTCGGGGGTCATCATGGATGTGCCCGATGAGTCTTATAAGGTAGAAATCGGCAAGGGCATCATTCGCCAAGAAGGAACGGACATCACCTTGGTGTCCTGGGCGCCTGCCACTGTTGATGTCACCAAGGCGCTGCCAGGCCTCAAGGCGGCCGGGATCAGTGTTGAAGTCATCGATCCCAGGACGCTGAAGCCCTTGGATCTGGACATGATCCTGAAATCGGTCAAGAAAACTGGCAAGTTGCTGGTGGTTGACCATGCCAACTGGACCAACGGTTTTGGGTCTCACATCATTGCCGAAGTGGTACAGGCGCTGCCCGGCATTAAGGCCCGAAGAATCAGTTTCCCTGATGCACCCGGCCCAGGTGCCGGCAACATGATGGCCTGGGCGCGTCCTGACGCTCCCAAGATCATTGACGCTGCTAAGGGCTTGATGCGCGTTTAAGGCCAGACACGTGCGCACCTTTGGGTGCGCACGTATTTGCTGGGCAGACAACTCTCCCAGTCTCTCAATTCATTAATTTTAAAAAAATGACGGACCAAACTACATCAGCGCCTATTGAATGCCCCAAATGCTCGACCCCTATGCGTGAAGCATTGGTTAAAAGCACCATTTGGATCGGCGAACACCTGCATATTGTTGAGGATATTCCGGCACAGTTTTGTGATGAGTGCATGGAACAGTTTTACGACGAAGATGTCACGGACGCAGTCAGACGCCTGACGGAGCAGGGGTTTCCTGCCGAAGAGGCGAAAAGTCAGATGACCGTGCCTGTTTTTTCCATCACTGGACGGATCAAGAGGCGCAGGCCGGCGACCGAAGAAGAGTTGTTGGCTGATTATTAAGGTGCTCAGGCATTTCATTTTTTCAAGAATTCCAAAATGAACCAACGATTTTTCCAATTTATTCTTATCGCTTTAGTCGCTGGTGGTTCGATGCTGGTAGCGTCCCACGCGTACGCAGCTGGGGTAGCAGCACGCCCAATTCTGCTGGCGCAGGCAAAAAGCCCAACCTTAATGGACATTCTTCCTGCTGGTAAAGGGCTGCCATTGCTGCTGGAAAACTGTGGCTCATGCCATTCGACAGTTTGTGCCGTGAAGGGACAGCGCACCAAAGGCCGGTGGTCAAGTTTAAGACGCGACCACCAAGAAAGGGTTGCTGGTATGAGCGAAGAAGAGTTCGCCACGCTGTTCAACTATCTCTCTGAAAATTTCAGTGACAGCAAGCCCGAGCCAAATTTGACGCCAGAAATGGCAGCCATGGCCACGTGCACGCCGTTTTAAACAAAATGACCGACAGCTCACTGGGGTTCCAATGAATACAACTCGGCGCATCTGGGGTGGCAGACTCACCCGGCTGTTCGCGGCGGCCATGATGGGTTTGGCCATGGGGGCGGTTATGGCCCAAGCGCCGGCGGGGCGGTCGCCAAGACTCGACATGGACAAGATTTTCCCGCCGACAGGGCCGGGTAGAAACCTGGTACTGAACAACTGTGCCAATTGCCACACCATCACCCCCATTGTGGTGATTCAAATGACGAGACCCGCGCGGGAGCGCTGGGCCAGAGACCACCGGGACCGGGTAGGCGCACTAACTGATCAAGAGTTCAAAGTGATCACGGAGTACCTCCTGAAGCACTTCAGTCCGGGGCAGCCCATCCCGCAACTGCCCCAAGAGCTGTTGGACACGTGGACAAACTATTGAAGGCTCGGCGTCCATATCGCCGGCATGGATAGACATCGCAGCGATGTCGTGACCCAGGCAGAACGGTGATGCTCTTCAATTCTTTTTCGTTTTTGCTGTTCTTCGCCGCGGTAGTCCTTGTCTACTATTTGATAGACCACCGGTATCGGTGGGTCTTGCTGCTGGCGTCCAGCCTGTATTTCTACGCGACGTTCAATCTGGAGTACGTCGTTTTACTGATGGTGTCCATCATCGTCATTTACTTTGTAGGCGTCTTCATGGCTGCGGCGCTGACGCCGGCCAAAAAGAGGGCGCTCTTGGTCGGTGGGGTGGTGCTTTCTTTCCTGCCGTTGATTGTCTTCAAGTACCTGGACTTTTTCGGTGAATCACTGAGTTTGGCGATGGGGCGTGATGACCCTATGCTTCCCCAACTCAACTGGGCGCTGCCGGCTGGATTGTCTTTTTACACGTTTTCTTGCGTGAGCTATGTGGTGGACGTTTACCGTGGGCAGTTGGCGCCGGAGCGGCACTTTGGCCGATTGGCCTTGTACGTGTCGTTTTTCCCTAAATTGTTGGCTGGCCCAATCAACCGGGCCACCACTTTTTTGCCACAACTGAGCCGCCCGGTTAGTTTTAACCCGGACGCCGTCCAACAAGGCCTACAACTCATTCTGTGGGGGCTGTTCAAGAAGGTCGTCATCGCCGATCGACTGGGCATTTACGTCGACGCTGCGTACAAGAACCCCGAATTCGCATCACCGGTGGCCTTGCTGATTGCCACTTATTTCTTTGCCTTCCAAATTTATTGCGACTTCTCGGGCTATGCGGACATCGCCATCGGCACTTCACGGGTGCTTGGCATCGACCTGATGGCAAATTTTCGCCGACCCTATCTGTCGACCTCGGTGACTGAATTTTGGGGAAAAGACAGGTGGCACATTTCCCTGAGCCGATGGTTTCGTGATTACCTCTACATCCCTATGGGGGGCAGCAAGGGGCGCACAACCAGGGTCTATGCCAACCAGATGGCTGTATTTTTGGTCAGTGGGCTGTGGCATGGCGCCAACTGGACCTTTGTCATATGGGGTGCGCTCAATGGTCTTTATCAAATCTTGACGCTGTTGAGCACCGGGTGGCGAACCAGACTTCACAAACTGGTTCCGCTGCCACCCGCACTTGGCGCGGTATTGGCTTGTTTGTTGACATTCCACCTGGTGCTGATTTCATGGGTCTTTTTCCGGGCCTCATCGGTCGCTGATGCGGTCACGGTGCTGACCAGGCTTGGTCAGACCCTGCCTCAGCTGCCGAGCTTGCTGGGCAGCTATGCCTACACCGGGGAGCTCCTGCTTTGTGCCGTGTTGATTCTTTTTCTGCTGGGTGTCGAAATCGTTGACGAAAAAAGAGGCGTCTGGGGCAGGCTCGCCGTCGCACCGGTCTACGTGCGTTGGGGTGTCTATTACGCCTTGCTCATGGCTTTGTTTGTCATGGGCAAATGGAACCTCAAGCAATTTATCTACATGCAGTTTTGATGCGACCGAGAGTGCCCACTTGATGTCTACAAGTCCTGACAGCCCGCCCCCCTCAAATGGTGGCGCCAGACCGTTCCTCATGCAGGCAGCATGGTTTTTGCTGATTGGCTTGGTCTTGTATGGTCTCGTCTACTGGGCGGCAGAACTGCTGTCTGCGCATTACGCCGTGCGTAACCGTTTTCACGTGGTCAAGACCGCGCCCCAAGTGCAGTACGACTACGCCATTTTGGGCGCATCGCACGCTGCGGCCTTTGACTATGAAGACATGAACGCTCAATTGGAGGGCATGACCCATAAAAAAATCATCAACTTGTCCAACGTGGGCGCTGGTATTACCGTTAACCAGGTGATGCTGGACTATTTTCTTGTGAATCATCGGACTACGAACGTGGTCTACGTCATTGATTCCTTTGGTTTTTATGCCAACGACTGGAATGAGGCCAGGCTTCAGGATGTCCGGCTCTTCTCTCGGGCGCCATTTGATCTGGCACTGGTCCCGATACTGCTGCGCCACGGGGCGGGCGTTCCTGTCGCGCTGGATTATTTGACGGGCTTCTCAAAGATCAACAACTCCGATCGGTTCAAGCCGGACATCAGCGAGGATGAGTCGGTCAAGTTTAAAAAGACCTACCGACCGGTCAAGCAGATCGACACCCAGCGTATCGGGTTTTTGTACCCAAAGAAAACTGACCCCCAAGCCCTGGCCCATTACCTTGAGAAGTTGGAGGCCATGGTGGAGACCTTGCAGCAAGAAAAAATCAATCTGATTGTGGTGAAGCCGCCGATTCCAGCGCGGGTCTACCAGATGCTTCCCAACGAGAGTCAATTTGACACCGCTCTCAAACTGCTTCTGGACAAGCATCACATTGAGTTTCATGATTTCTCGCTGACCAGCAATGACGAAAAATTCTTCTTCAACACGGACCACTTGAATCGCGTGGGCGTCCTCAATTTCTTTGAGCTTGACTTCAAGGCTATTCTCGCGAAGTGAAAACCCTGCAGCCCCGCCCGGCACCCGGTGCGCTGGTCAGTACAATCGGCTTCACTTTCCCTTAAGCAAAAAGAGGACACATTCCTCTGAAACCCGTGCGCTGATGCACGGTTTTGTATTTTGCTGTCCGGTCTTGCATGGTGCGGATCAGGCGCTTAGGCGACCCCCACCGTGGGTTCTTGGGTGCAGGCGGGATCTTGATTCAAAAGGACAATTTTCATGAGTTTGAAGTGTGGCATCGTGGGCCTGCCCAACGTCGGTAAATCGACCCTGTTCAATGCGCTGACCAAGGCCGGTATTGCGGCGGAGAATTACCCTTTTTGCACCATCGAACCCAATGTGGGCATTGTTGAGGTGCCCGACCCGCGCTTGCAACAGCTTGCCGCCATCATCACCCCCGAACGTATCGTGCCGGCCATTGTGGAATTTGTGGATATCGCAGGCCTGGTAGCCGGCGCCAGCACCGGAGAGGGCCTGGGCAACAAGTTTTTGGCGCATATCCGCGAGACCGACGCCATCATCAATGTGGTGCGCTGTTTTGAAGACGACAACGTGATCCACGTGGCCGGCAAGGTGGACC
>JBIKZZ010000190.1:0-6308 GCA_044354435.1 Rhodoferax sp.
GCTGCAGGTACTCGATGCCGGTGGCGCGCCGCCCGTCAAAGGTGATGCGGGTGGCCTGTGCGCCGGTTTCTACACGCAAATTGGGCCGCCCCCGTGCCGGACGCAGGTAGGCACTGCTGGCCGAGGCCCGTACGCCCTTGCGGGTGGTGATCTGGTTGATGGCCACGCCCTCGTTGGAGGCGCCGTTGATGTCGGGGTTGCGCGCCAGGCCCAGCTGTTCACCCGCGCGCAGGTAAACCTCGCACAGCGGATGCACCTGGTCTGACACGTCGCTCACATGAAGGGGGCCACCTGAACCCCGGGTGTCGCTGGGCCCGTGCGCGCTGTCTTCGAGCTTTTTGAAGTAGGGCAACACGTCGGCCCAGCCCCAGCCGTTGTTGCCCAGCGCCGTCCAGTCGTCAAAGTCACGCTGCTGGCCGCGGATGAAGACCATGGCGTTGATGCTGCTGGAGCCGCCCAGCACCTTGCCGCGCGGCCAGTAGCCGGTGCGCCCGGCCAGCGCTGGGTCGGGCTCGGTGCGGTACATCCAGTTGACCTGGGGGTTGTAAAAGGACATGCCGTAGCCGATGGGGGCTTTCAGCCAAAACCGCTGGTCGCTGCCCCCGGCCTCGAGCAGCAGCACGCTGTGCCGCCCACAGGCCGTGAGCCGGTTGGCCAGCACACAGCCTGCCGATCCAGCGCCCACCACAATGAAGTCAAATTCGCTCACAAGCTAGCCATAAGAGATGAGAGCTTAAGCATCCCACGTACATTGGACTGGTGCACAGGTCCGCTTTGGAGAGAATTACAAACCACGCGCTGGCTCAAGTGCCTTGGCCTTGCGCGCGGCAGCGGGGCTTTGGCGGGCCTCCAACACCTGGGCCAGCACCTCAACCCCTGCGGTGATCAGCTTGGGCGATACCCCGCCATAGCCCAGCACCAGCCCGTTGACCGCCACCGGTGCTAAGGCAAAGCGGCCGATGGGCGAGGCCGTGACCTGGCGCTGGTCGGCATCGCGCGAGATCGCCACTTCTGATGCTGAGGCCGGCAACAAGGCAATGGTGTGCAGACCACCATGACTGGGCAGCACGTCCAGCAGGCCGTCCAAACGCTGGCGCGAGGCTGCCAGCAGGGTGTCGTGGCGCTCCTGGTAAATCAGGCGCATGCGCCGAACATGCGACGCAAAATGCCCTTCGTCGATGAACTCGGCCACCATCGCCTGAGTGTGCGACGGTACACCGGCCAAAAATTTGCTCATGATGGTGCGAAAGGTGTCAACCAATGCCGGTGGCACCAGCAGGTAGCCCAGGCGCAGCGCGGGAAACAGCGACTTGCTGAAGGTGCCGACATAAATCACCTGACCATTGGTGTCCACGCTTTTGAGGGTGGGTGGCGGGCGACCGCTGAAGAAAAACTCGCCGTCGTAGTCGTCCTCAATCACCCAGGCGCCGGCGCGTTCAGCCGCATGCAGCAGGGCAAAGCGGCGTTCCAGGCTCATCACGCTGCCCATGGGCTGCTGGTGCGAGGGCGTGACAAAGGCCAGCCGGAACTGCGGGCTCAGGCGCAGGGCCTCGTCCACCCGCAGACCCTCGGCGTCCACCGGCACCGGCACCAGGTTGGCGCCACAGGCGATCAGGCTGTTGCGCGCACCAATGGCGCCCGGGTTCTCAAACCACACGTTCTCGCCGGGGTTGAGCAGGGTCGAGCCAATCAGGTGAAAGGCCTGCTGTGCACCGCCCACAATGAAGATCTGCTCGGCGTCGCAGGTGATGCCGCGGTTCACGCGCAGGTGCGAGGCCAGTGCCCGACGTAGCTGCAGCAAACCGTCGGGGTCGCCGTAGCCCATGATGTCATCGCGCGCGCCGCGCAGGTACTTGGCTGACAGGCGTGCCCACTGCGCCATGGGAAACACGTCAAACGCCGGCAGCGCGGTGGTGAAAGCGCGCGGCATGTGCGGCAACCGCCGGCGGTCACCAAAGCGGCTCACGGCCTGCGCCATCAGGCCTGACAGGCGTGGTGCGGTGTGCACGATCGACGGCGCATCTGGCTGCGGCGGCTTGGGCCGGCTGACATTGAGCACGGCACTGACATAGGTGCCAGCCCCGGTGCGCGACTCCACCAGCCCCTCGGCCACCAGCCGGTCGAACACCTCGATCACCGTGGTGCGCGACAGGCCCAGGTCACGCGCCAGCGTGCGGCTGGCCGGCAGACGCTCACCCGCCAAAAAGCCGCCGGTCAGAATCATCTCGCGCAGGGCAATGCACAGCTGTGTGCTCACCGGCTGATGGGCGTCGCGGTCGATCTTGATAGACAGCAATAATGAACCTCCGGCGCGCTTGACCATGGAACCCCTGCCTGTGAAAAACCAAAATGGTATCAGCCATTGTTCAAAATGGACCTGTGAGCACGGCCAATTGCAGACCATGATGCAAATATGAAGATCCAACGCATTGAAACTTTTTGTGACCCTTTTGTCGGTTTTGTGCGGGTCACCGCCGAGGACGGCAGCCAGGGCTGGGGCCAGGTGTCCACCTACCACGCTGACCTGACGGCCCAAATTGTTCACCGCCAGGTGGCGCCCTGGGCCCTGGGCCAGGACGCTACCGACATCCATGGCCTGAGCGCCCTGGTGCCTGAGCGTGAGCACAAGTTTCCGGGTTCGCACCTGTACCGTGCCCTGTGCGGCGTCGAGACCGCTCTGTGGGATCGGCTGGGCAAGGCCGAAGGCAAGCCGGTGTGCGAACTGCTGGGTGGCAAGCCGCGGCGCCTGCGGGCTTATGCCTCGTCCATGAAGCGCGACATCACGCCCAAAGACGAGGTGCGGCGCCTTCAGGGCCTGCGCGACCAGTTTGGCTTTGACGCCTTCAAGTTCCGCGTGGGCGCCGAATACGGCCACGACAAAGACGAGTGGCCGGGCCGCACCGAAGAAATCGTGCCGGCCATGCGCCAAGGGCTGGGTGACGGTGTGGAGTTGCTGGTGGACGCCAACAGCTGCTACTCACCGGCGCGCGCCATTGAGGTGGGCCGGATGCTGGAAGCCAATGGCATCTGCCATTTTGAGGAACCCTGCCCCTATTGGGAGCTGGAGCAAACCCGCACCGTGCGTGAGGCCCTGTCGATCGACGTGACCGGTGGCGAGCAGGACTGCTACCTGCCGATGTGGAAGCACATGATTGCGATGCACGCGGTGGACATCGTGCAACCCGACGTCTGCTACATGGGTGGCATGGTGCGCAGCCAGCAGGTGGCGCAGATGGCCCATGCAGCCGGGCTGCCATGCACCCCGCACAGCGCCAACCTGTCGCTGGTGACGCTGTTCACCATGCACCTGCTGTGTGCCATTCCCAACCCTGGCAAGTACCTGGAGTTTTCTATCGAAGGGCCTGACTATTACCCCTGGCAAGAAGGCCTGTATGTCGAGTCGCCTTACCAGATCAAGGAGGGTCACATCGAGTTGCCGGCCGGCCCTGGCTGGGGCGTGGAGATTCACCCCGATTGGCTGCAACGCGCCCAATACCAGATGAGCGAGGCGGCCTGAGTGACATCCGATTTGCAACGCTGGGTGCAGGAGGCTCAAGCCACCGGCACACTGACCGGCTTACCTGACCGTCACTTCATTGACGGCGCAGCCGTGGCTTCAGTGGACGGTGCCACCATGGCCACGCTGGACCCTGGCACGGGCAGGGCGTTTGCCCACTTTGCCGCCGGGCAGGCCGCCGATGTAGACGCCGCTGTGCTGGCGGCCAACCGCGCGCTCAAAGGCCCCTGGCGTGACATGGCGCCGGCCCAGCGCGGCCGCGTGCTGCACCGGGTGGCTGAGCTGATCCGGGCCAATGCGGCCCGCCTGGCGGTGGTGGAAACCTTGGATTCGGGCAAGCGGCTGGTGGAGGCCCTGGGTGACGTGGCCGGCGCTGCCAATTGCTTTGATTACTACGCCGGCGCCTGTGACAAACACCAGGGCGACAGCCTGCCGCTGGGCCCCGACTACCTGGCCTACACACTCAACGAGCCTGTTGGCGTTACAGCCCACATCATTCCCTGGAACTACCCGCTGTCCACCGCTGCGCGCGGGCTGGCCCCGGCGCTGGCGGCCGGCTGCACCGTGGTGGCCAAGCCGGCAGAGCAAACGCCGCTGACGACGCTGATGCTGGCCGAGCTGTGCCATCAGGCCGGTGTACCGGCCGGGGTGTGCAATGTGGTCACCGGCACCGGGCGCGAAGCGGGTGCGGCGCTGGTCCGCCACCCCGGCGTGCACCACATCACGTTCACAGGCTCGGTCAACACCGGCATTGATGTGATGCGCTCTGCCGCGCTCAACATCACCCGGCTGGTGCTGGAGCTGGGCGGCAAGTCGCCGTTGCTGGTGCTGGCCGATGCCGATCTGGCTCAAGCTGCTGACAACGTGATGGGCGCCATTTTTGAAAACGCCGGGCAGATCTGTTCCGCCGGTTCGCGTTTGCTGGTGGCGCGCTCCGTGCACGAACAACTGGTGGCTCAGGTGACTGCGCGGGCGGCTGCGCTGCGCTTGAGCCTGGGCCACGGCCTGCGTGATCCCGGCATGGGGCCGCTCAATTCGGAAGCGCATTTGCACAAGGTGGCGGGCTATGTGGACCGGGCCCGTGCGCGCGGCGTGGCCGTGCGTACTGGCGGGAACGTCCGGCCAGACCCACAGACTGGTCTGGGCTGGTTTTATGAGCCCACTGTTTTGGACAACCTGTCGCCCAACGACGAGGCGGTGCAAGAAGAGATCTTCGGCCCGGTGCTGTGCGTGCAGGTGTTTGACGACCTGGAAGAGGCTGTGGCGCTGGCCAATGGCACGCCGTTCGGGCTGGTGGCTGGCGTCTTTACCCGCGACCTGTGCGCCGCGCACCGGCTGGCGCGCGACATCGACGCCGGCCAGGTCTACATCAACGAGTACTTTGCCGGTGGCATCTCGGTGCCCTTTGGCGGTAACAAGCGCTCTGGCTTTGGCCGGGAAAAAGGGCTGGAGGCCCTGCGCAGCTATAGCAAAACCAAAAGCGTGGTGGCGCGTCTATGAGGGGTCATGCGGCGGTCATATTGGTATGCTGATGTTTCGAGAATGGCCCTAGTGCGAAGACCACCCGGTTTCTACAGTGGTGTACTCGGAGATAAGTCGGGCCGGGGCCGACGATGGCAAGAAGATATATTTTTAACAGGAGTATTGCAATGATGATCAAGCGTTTCAAGAGCCGTTTTGCGGCACTGGCCACTGCGGCAGTGGCGGCCAGTTTTGCTGGCCATGCCGCGGCACAGCTGACAGTGGTGTCCTTTGGGGGTTCGTACCAGGATGCCCAAAGCAAGTCTTTGTTTGTGCCAGCGGCCAAGGCCCTGGGCATCACGATCAAAGAAGAGACCTACACCGGTATCGCGGCCGTGGCCCTGCAGGTCAAGGCCGGTGCGGTGACCTGGGACGTGGTCACCAGTGGTTCCGGTGGCGCAGCCCGCTCCGGTGCCGAGGGCATGCTGGAGCCGTTGGACTACAAGATGATCGATGTGTCCAACTTTGTGCCTGGCTCCGCCCAGCCGTTCTATGTTTGTGGCGATGTGTTCTCCACCGTGCTGGCCTGGAACACCAAGACCTATGGCGACAAGGGCCCGCAGAACTGGGCTGATTTCTGGGACGTGAAGAAATTCCCCGGCAAGCGTTCGTTCCGCAAGGGCGGCGAGGGCGTGTTGGAGCCAGCGCTGATGGCCGACGGCGTGCCCGCCAACAAGGTTTATGAGGTGCTCTCCGCCCCCGGCGGCATAGAGCGCGCGATCAAGAAGATCAAAGAGCTCAAGCCCCATGTGGCGGTTTGGTGGGCGTCCGGCGCTCAGCATGCGCAGCTGATGAAGGACGGTGAGGTGGACATGATCACCGGCTGGAACGGCCGCTTTGACGCGGTGGCCAAAGACGGTGCCAAGGTGGCCTACACCTTCAACCAGGGCCTGGCCGATTACGATTGCTACGCCATTCCCAAGGGCGCGCCCAACAAGGCGAATGCCATGAAGTTTCTCAGCGAGATCAGCAAGCCGCCCTACCAGGCCGAGTTAACCAAGTACATCACCTATGGTCCGACCAACAAAAAGGCCTATGAGGGCAATGCCATCCCCGCCGCTTACGCCAAGCAACTGCCGTCTCACCCGGACAACCAGGTCAAGCAGTTGCCCATTGACCAAAGCTGGTACATCAAAAATGGCGCCCGGGCTTCTGCCCTGTTCCAGGACATGCTGACCGAGTGATGTTTTGATCGACAGGCCCTATCCCGGGCCTGCGCAACTGTCGACGGCCTGCCCCTCAAGGCGGCCGTCTTTTAATTTGAAAGAGC
>JBIKZZ010000020.1:0-24043 GCA_044354435.1 Rhodoferax sp.
TCTTTGACGAATATCACATCTTTTTTACTTCATGAGCGTTTGTAAGTCAGTTAAGACTTAGTTCCGAAGAACTTGGCAATCGCCTTCAAACGCCCACGCTTATCGGCTGTATGTTGTTAATGAACTCAACTTCCCCACCCTTGGGCACTTCGCTTCTCTCGCTTCACTGTGATCAGCGAAGCCTTGTATTATGACACGCTTTTTGGCGACTGGAGCCTCTGAACCGTTTTTTTTTAAATTTTTTACAAGATTTGAGCTGGTTCGATTTCGCTGCCAACTCAGCCTAGATTGACTTGGCAGGACGACAAACCATTCACTTCGAAAGGAACCCTATGACCGCCTGACAATTCGCTCAGGCGCTTGAGAGCTGTGTCAGCAAGGCTGACGCGATCTGGGTCACCGGCAATATTTCATCGGCAGCGCCATGAGCGATCGCCTCGCGGGGCATCCCAAACACGACCGAGCTGGCCTCGTCCTGAACGATATTGTAGCTGCCAGCATCCTTCATTTCTCTCATAGCGCTCGCGCCGTCACCGCCCATCCCGGTAAGCATGACGCCGATGCCTTGTTTACCTACCGCCCGCGCAGCCGATTTGAAGAGCACCTCCACCGATGGCATGTGGCGGTTCACCAACGCGGCGTCTTCAACGATGGCGACCAAGCAGTTACCTCGCCGCTCCACGGAAAACTGTCTGCCGCCTGGCGCGATGTAGGCGTGTCCTGGCAAGATCCGCTCACCCGCTTCTGCTTCTTTGACAACCATTGCACACAATGTGTTGAGGCGGTCGGCGAAACTACGGGTGAAGCCAGCCGGCATATGCTGCGTAATCAAGATTCCCGGCGCATCTGCCGGGAGGTGCGTGAGCACTTCCTTGATGGCTTCAGTGCCCCCCGTTGACGCGCCAATAAAAATCCATTTGTTGTGCGCGCGCACGCCCAGCTGCATCATCGACATTGGTGGAGCATGAGTTTTTATCTCGGCCCTCACAGTCCCGCTAGGCTGAACTGCCGTGCGCCTGACTCTGGCTGATGCAGCAATCCTTATTTTGCCGACAATCTGCCCAGCCAAAGCGCTGAACCCATCCGCCAAGCCGGACTGTGGCTTGGCAACAAAGTCAACCGCGCCGAGTTCCAAAGCTCTCATTGTGACTTCAGCGCCGCGTTGGGTTAAGGTGGAAATCATGACCACGGGCATAGGTCGGAGTCGCATCAGTCGACTCAGGAACTCGATGCCATCCATCTTTGGCATTTCAACGTCTAAGGTGATGACGTCAGGGTCAAGTTCCCGGATCATTTCACGAGCAACGAGCGGATCACTGGCCGCCCCAACGCACGCCATGTCGGCTTGGCGATTGATAAGTTCTGACAGCAGACTCCTCACAAGGGCCGAGTCATCAACTACAACGACGCGAATTTTCTTCAATTGCGCAACTTTCAGAAAAGATCGACTGAGCCACCTGCCTTGGCGCGAGCGACCACAGCGGAATTGCCCATACGCTCTTCAACTGCCAGCGTTTCCGGATGGGAATGGGCCAGTCGCTTTACAAGCGCTTTGCCCGACGCCGGAAAAAAACAAACCTTTCTGGGATAAATATCTAGGACGTCCTTGGATACCAAGGGAATTCTCTCAGTCGACAAATAGTCGAGCACAAACTGCGTGTTCCGCTCACCGACATTCATTGTGGTGAATCCTGCCATGACGTGGGCCCCGCCAAACACCTTCGCTTGCATTGATTCTCGCCTCGCGCCCTTTTTCAATAGCCCGTTGATCAGCAATTCCATCGCATAGGAGCCGTAACGCCCTAAACCGTCACCCCCATCGCCTTCGGGCAGCATGAAGTGATTCATACCTCCTGAGCGCGATCGGCCGTCCCAGATACAGGCGGCGATACAGGAACCCAGCACCGTTGTGATGAGGATGTCGTCGGATGCCACGAAGTACTCTCCGGGCAAAACTTTGACAGCGTCATACTTGAAGTGGTTATCAGTGAAGAAAAAAGAGGCTTCTCCCGGGCTACGGGCTTGCGCCTTGAGTTTTTCGATCTGCGACGATCGCCCAGCCATCACGGTACCGCTAAAGTCGCTCATACACGGTCTTGCCCTTTAGCAAAAACAAATCGCGGAACTCCCCAAAATTTTCCGCGTGCCCAACGAACAAGAGCCCACCGGGCAACATCACCCTGTGAATGCGCTCCAAAACCTTGCGTTGCGTCGAGGCATCAAAATAGATCATGACATTTCGACAAAAGACAAGGTCAAACCGTTCCCGAAATTGCCAGTCGTCCCGTATCAGGTTGACGTTGACAAAATCAATCAGAGCTTTAAGTTCAGGTCTGATCTTGGCCATACCCTCGTTGCTCCCTTTACCTTTTAGAAAGAAACGGTGGAGACGTTGGGAGTTCATACCTTTGAGGCCATCTAGGCGATAGGTGGCTTGGGCAGCCGTCGCCAGCACCTTGGAGTCAATGTCACTGGCTGTCAAATGGACATTGGCCTTCGCACCTAGTGCCTCCATAGCTGTGATGATGATGGAATACGGCTCTTCACCCGTTGAAGCCGCATTGCACCAAATCCTCCAGGCTCGGCCTGGCTGGGTGCGCAAATGCTCTGCCAAGGTCTCAAAGTGATGCTGCTCACGGAAGAATGAAGTCAGGTTAGTGGTCAAGGCATTGACAAACTCCTGCCACTCAGGGCCATCATGCTTCTGGAGCCAGGCCAAATAATCTTTGAAAC
This sequence comes from Rhodoferax sp., assembly GCA_044354435.1. Taxonomy (GTDB): domain Bacteria; phylum Pseudomonadota; class Gammaproteobacteria; order Burkholderiales; family Burkholderiaceae_C; genus Rhodoferax. The sequence goes on from JBIKZZ010000020.1 coordinate 2,734, forward strand.
TCTGGTGTCCGGTTTCGCGAAGTCGCCTGGACAAGCGGCTGTAAACCATAGCGTGCTTGCCGTTGTGCAAGCTGATCCCGGCGCGTTGGTAAATGAGGGCTTGGACCCGATCGAAATCAGCGTTTGTCCAGGCGAATTCTCTGCCTTGAAGGGCATCCCCCATGGACTCTGCGTCATGGGTCCGATTCATACTGTGATGCACGTTAGTCGGCAGCGTTGGCGATTACCACAGGCCCCCCAGCCTGCAGCTTCGACCAGATCAGTTGATCGCATCTGATGCCAAGGCCATGCTTTGACCTGCCATCAGCTTCTCGATGTCGAGCAGGATCAGCATACGGTCCCGCAATGACCCAAGCCCCACCACCGATTCCCGATCAATGATAGTGTCCACATCTGGCGCAGGCTTGAGGCTCTCAGAGGGCAAGATGAGAACATCACTGACTGAGTCGACGACGATACCCACAATTCGTCTGGAGAGGTTAAGGACGATCACCACTGTTGAACTGTCGTAATCAGCTCTCGGGCAGTCGAATTTCAGTCGTAAATCAACGATGGGCACGATGGTGCCGCGCAAATTAAAGACTCCTTTTATGAAGCTCGGCGCGTTGGCGATTCGGGTAGGCGGTTCGTAGCCACGTATTTCCTGGACCTTCATAATGTCAATGCCGAACTCTTCACGATCCAGTCGAAAGGTCAAGTACTCCCGCTCATTGGCAAAACTCTGGACCTGCGTGTGTCCCATTGCAGTCATTTGTTGTCCTTACTCCGCTTTAAAGTCAGTGGCGGGAACGCCGCACAAGAGCACCCGTGTCGAGGATCAGCGCAACCTTGCCGTCCCCAAGAATGGTGGCACCCGACACATTTGGGATTTTTCGATAATTCGACTCAAGGTTCTTGACCACCACCTGCTGCTGACCCAGAAGGTCATCTACCAATAAGGCAACTCGACTGCCCTCGGACTCAATCACCACCATGATGTCGCTCGTTCTCTCCCGATCTGTCCGGGGAATCTGAAAAACCCTCTCCAACTCAACCACCGGCATGTACTCATCGCGTACTTTGACCAGTTGCGCGTCTTGACCGACGGTGTTGATCGCATCAGCCTTAACCTGGAATGATTCGATCACAGAAGAAAGCGGAAGCATGTAGACCTCCTTCCCGACACCCACCGACATGCCATCCATAATGGCCAATGTCAGCGGCAAGCGAACGGATACCCGCATCCCATAGCCTTCGGCAGAGTCAATTTCAACCGTTCCATTCAGCGCGGTGATGTTACGTTTGACGACGTCCATGCCGACCCCTCGCCCAGATACATCGGTCACGACTTCTGCTGTAGAAAATCCCGGGGCGAATATCAGTTGCCAGACATCGGCATCAGGCATTTGGTCAGAGACCTCCAATCCACGTTCGCGTGCTTTTTTCAGAATCTTTTCGCGCGACATGCCGCGACCATCATCACGCACTTCAATCACGATTGAGCCACCCTGGTGCGCAGCGGACAAGGTGATGGTTCCTGCTTCAGGTTTGCCCGCACGAACCCGCTCTTCCGGCATCTCCACGCCGTGATCGCAACTGTTGCGAACCAAGTGAGTGAGTGGATCGGTGATTTTTTCAACCAGCCCTTTATCGAGCTCCGTTGACTCTCCCATGGTCACAAATTCGACCTTCTTGCCTAGCTTGGATGCCAGATCACGCAACATCCGCGGAAAGCGACTAAAAACCACCGACATCGGGATCATCCGGATGGACATCACCGACTCCTGCAAATCCCGTGTATTGCGGTCAAGGTCCGCCAAGCCAGCCATTAATTTCGGGAATTGGCCTGCTTCCAACGCGCGGCTATTTTGAGCCAGCATGGCCTGCGTGATAACCAACTCACCGACCAGATTGATCAGTTGGTCAACCTTGCTGATCGATACCCGTAGGGTGGCGGCTTCTACCTGAGCCAATGGCGCGACTGCCTTTTCGACAGTCTTGCCCTGAGACGTCGGTTTTTCGGCGGCTGACGTTACATGAGCCGGCGGAACCACGGGTGCCCCCGGCGCGCCATCAAAAAAGCCAAACCCTGGCGATGGCGCCAAGGGCGTCCCAGGAGGGGGATCATCCAGCGCCATCGTGCCGAGCTGCAGTTGCGTCGCCCGAAAAACGTCTATGGCGTCGGCGAGGTCCGTTGGGGCCTGAGGCCAGGTTTTGGTCACATCCTTGATGACAACTTGGCTGCGTGAAACGTGAAACTCAAACAAATCAAGGAGCTCATCACTAGAAGTCGAGCTGACCACTGCATATTTCTGCATGTCGGCCTGATCACAAGCCAATGCCTCTATGGTTCCCAGGCCTGGAATATCGCGAAACAACTCTCGTATGGCTTCGCCTTGCGCTCTATCTTTGAGAGGACCCACTAAGATTTCCAGTGTCCGCTCGCCCACAACAGCAATTGGCTGCAACTCAGGCTGAACCGCACGGACAAGTGGCGCCGTCGCCAGCGCGCCGGTTGGTGCAGAATTTTGACCATCGCCTAGTGCCAGCTCGCTGATACGCTGCACGAGCGCCTCGGTGGCTGGTAGATCGCCGATGCCCCCCGCCTGATGTCGAGCCAAGAGGCTGCGGCAGACGTCAGCAGATTGCAGCAGCACGTCTACCATGGCTGAATTAGGCTGGATCTCATGGCGCCGCAAGCGGTCCAGCAATGACTCCATCTGGTGCGTCAACGCGGCCACGTCCGCAAAACCGAAGGTCGCTGCGCCACCCTTAACCGAATGAGCACAACGGAAAATACCGTTGAGCTCCTCATCATCTGCCGTCTCGAGATGAAGGCTGAGCAGCATCTGCTCCATCAGGTCCAAATTTTCTGCAGCTTCCTCGAAAAAAACCTGATAGAACTGTGTCAGATCGAAGTCACTCTCCGCGCCGCCCCCATGTTGCTGTGCCTCTGACATGTCAATCTACTCCTTGTGGCAATGCCATTCAACGCCAATAGGGCTCACGACTTGATGACTTTTTTGATCACCTCCAGCAGCCGCGCTGGATCAAACGGCTTTACCAGCCAACCGGTCGCACCCGCTGCCCGGCCTGCCTGCTTCATCAAGTCACTGGACTCAGTGGTCAAGACCAAAATTGGTACTGTCTTGAATTGGGGGTGCTCCCTCAATTTCCGAGTCAATCCCAAGCCGTCCAGCCTAGGCATGTTCTGGTCTGTCAGAACCAAATCAAACGACTGCACTTGTGCCTTTTCGTAGGCGTCCACACCGTCGACAGCCTCTACCACCTGGTAACCAGCGCCTTTCAAAGTGAAGGAAACCATCTTACGCATGGACGGCGAATCATCAACTGCGAGAATAAAGGCCATGCACAGCTCCAACTGTTACTGAAATTACTGAACAACAAACACTAAAAAAGCTCGATGGATCCAGCGTCCATTTCGCTTTGGGTCACAGGGTTGGGGCGGTGGGGCGTATCCTCAAAAAAAGGAATTGCTTCGCCATCTTCTAAACCCATGGATTCCGCCGCCAAGCGATAGGCGCAGCCTTGAAGCGTCTTTGTTGAGTGGGCAATGAGTTGCGATGCAATATCCTGAAACTGCAACTCGATCACGGCAGCGCTCATCGCGCCCCGGGCAGCATCCAGGTCAGCCCCGCCCGCCCGCCCGGCGCTTTCCAAATGCGAGAGTGCATTTGAGAAACGGAGCATCAGGTTCTCCATCGTGTGGGCAAGCAGGCCATCAAGCCGGGTCAAGTCGTGAACGACCATAAGCAAAGAGTCCTGGACCTCTGCGACCAACATCACGGGGACCTCTACCGAGGGGACTCGCGCCGATATCACTGACTCCTGCATTCCCTTACCCCATGTTGCCCGCCGCCGCAGCTTGCCGCCCCTATGCGTTACCAGCAGATTTTCCGCCTTTGAAACATCACCGAACTAGCGTAAATTAGATTACGCCACGCATAGTGTCTAATCATACCGTTCATCATGCATCAAAAACCTGCAACCGAAACAACATTAACCGTCCTCCACTTGGAGGATTCTGAGGTCGACCATGATCTGGTGCGTCTTGCTCTCGCCCGTACAGGTGAAACATTTGAATTACTGCGCGTCGAAAGTCTAGAAGACTTCGCAGAACAGCTTCGGCTGCGGCACTTCGATGTCATTCTTGCGGATTACCGCCTACCGGGCTTCACAGCGCTGGACGCCTGGGAGGTGTTGCAACATCAAGCAGAGCGCCCACCCTTTGTTTTGCTCTCTGGGGCTATCGGCGAATCGGCTGCCGTTGCGGCCATCAAGATGGGCGTGAGCGATTACCTGGCCAAAGACGACGTGGCTAAGCTGGCCCCCACCATCCGGCGCGTGTTGGAATTGCACGCAATTCGGCGGGCCAAGGACGCCGCAGACACGGAATTGGCGTTCTCGCAGAAGCGCCTCGCAGAATTCGCCGGGCATCTGCAAGCCACGATTGAGCAGGAGCGCGCCGCCATTGCCCGGGAGGTCCACGACGATATTGGCGGCGCACTGGCCGCAGTGCGTTTTGACCTGTCATGGCTTGGGCGGCATACCTCCGATGAGGCCGCACTGTCCCACCTGCAGTCGGCCAAGGAGATGCTGGGGCACGCGCTCGATGCCAGCCAGAGAATTATGAAAGACCTTAGGCCGGCGATTCTCGACCAGGGTTTGGCAGCGGCAGTCCAATGGTTGGCCGAAAATTTCACCAAACGAACCGGCATCAAGACTGTGTTTCACGCCTCCGACACCTCGAATGAAATCCCTAAGGCGGTGCAATTGGTGGCTTACCGAACCGCCCAGGAAGCCCTGACCAATATCAGCAAACATGCGACCTGTGATCTGGTCGATATTGACTTGTCAGACGCTGAAGGCGTGCTGACCCTGGAGGTCAGGGACAATGGGCAGGGCATTGGCGAGGCAGAGCTCGCCAAACCAAAGTCCTTTGGTATTCGCGGCCTGCAAGAGCGGGCCAAGACGGTGGGAGGCTGGTTGGACATCAGCAGTTTTGAAAGTAAGGGCGCGTCCATCATTTTGTCGGTGCCACTGCCCGCGTCCTCAGGGGCGTTGAACCAGGAGACTGATTGACATGATCCGCGTCATTTTGTGCGATGACCACGCCATGGTCCGGCGCGGCATTCGTGAAACATTGTCAGAAGCAGTCGACATACAAGTCACTGGAGAGGCGTCCAACTATGCTGAGGTCCGTGAGGCGATCAGGAATACGGCATGCGACGTTCTGGTGCTGGACCTCAATATGCCCGGGCGAGGCGGCCTGGAGGTCCTGTCAAGCCTGCGCGAGTCGGGTTCGCCGATCAAGGTCCTGATTGTGTCCATGTTTCCTGAAGACCAATACGCAATACGGTGCCTGCGCGCAGGCGCCCAAGGCTATTTGAACAAAGCAGGCGAACCGGCAGACCTGATTCAGGCTGTCAGGACAGTCGCACAGGGTCGCAAATACGTCACCGCCGATGTCGCCAGCATGCTGGTCGAGAGTCTGCGCACGCCCGAAAACGAAAGCTTGCACTCCGCCTTGTCCGAACGTGAGCTGCAAACCCTGCTCAAGATCGCCTCGGGCAAACGCTTGTCGGACATTGCGGAGGAACTGATGCTTAGCCCCAAGACTATCAGCGTTTACCGCTCAAGAGTTCTGGAAAAGCTCAAACTTGGCAACAACTCTGAGCTCACCGTATACGCCATTCGCAACGGTTTGGTGTAGGGCTGCGTCAGCGCCTTGCAAAGAGATCGATGGCGCGCTCCATCAGGGCCATCATGGGCTGATCCAGCATCGGCAAGGTGACAACGATACCCATCAGGCCAACGGTCAGCGTGATTGGAAAGCCAATCGCATAGATGTTCATTTGCGGCGCAACACGCGACACAATGCCCAAGCCCAGGTTGACGAACATGAGCATACCGATCATTGGTAAGGCAATCCAAAGCCCTGTGGCAAACAGGTCCGCGCCTAGGTTATACAGTTTCAGGCTGGACAGTGCAGCCAAGAAATTTTGGTCCACGGGAAAAGCGTCAAAACTTTTGATGACCGCCATCAGGATCATCAGATGCCCGTTCATGACGACGAACAAAAACGTCGACATCTGTCCAAAGAACGCAGCGACTGCGCTGGATTGGGTGTTGAGCGAGGGATTGAAGAAGGACGCAAAGTTCAAACCCATTTGAAAGCCGACAACTTCTCCGGCGAGTTCAACCGCCGCAAAGACAAGTCTTACAGTAAAACCGATGGCCAAGCCAATGCCGACCTGTTGGAATACCGCTCCCAAAGCATCTGGACCGGTAATGCTAATCACCGGCTGTCCCGTCAAACTTGGCTCAGCCGCAATGGCAATCAACAGCGCCAGCCCAACCCGCGCCCGTAAAGGGAATGCTCGAGAGGAAAAAATAGGGGCCGACGTAAAGACCGCCAGTACCCGGAGAAATGGCCAAACAAGAGGCGACAGCCAAGCCACGATTTGGCTTTCGGTCAGGGTAATCATGGCTCGCGGGCCCTGGTCAGCTTACTGCACCGGGGATCGCTTCGATCACGCGACGAATGTACTCCACCAACATATTGAGCATCCACGGCCCGGCCATGGCGAACACCGCCACGGCCGCCACCAACTTGGGCACAAAAGCCAGGGTCGCCTCGTTGATCTGAGTGACAGCCTGAAAAAGACTGATGACCAACCCAACCAAGAGCACGACACCCAAGACCGGGGCTGACACCATCAGCAACATGATCAAGGCCTCCTGGCCCATGGTCAACACCATCTGTGCGTTCATGTCTGCCCCTCAAACAGCAAAACTTGACGCCAAAGAACCAATCAGCAGGTTCCAGCCATCTGCCAGTACAAACAGCATCAATTTGAATGGCAAGGCCACAAGCACAGGCGACAGCATCATCATGCCCAGTGACATCAACACACTGGCCACCACGATGTCGATGACAAGGAAGGGAATGAAAATCATGAAGCCAATTTGAAACGCCGACTTGAGCTCACTGGTCACAAAGGCCGGTACCAGAACACGCATGGGCACAGTCTGGGCATTGGCACCGGGTTCCAGTTTGGCGAGCCGGACAAACAGCGCCAAGTCCGACTGGCGCGTTTGTTTGCTCATGAACTGGCGCAAAGGCGCCTCTGCTTTATCAATCGCCTGTTCAAACGGCATCGCGCTTTTAGAGTAAGGCAGGTAGGCCTCGTTGTAGACCTTGTCCAAGGTCGGGCCCATGACGAAAAAAGTTAAAAACAGCGACAAGCCCACAATAACCTGATTCGGGGGCGCTGACTGAGTGCCCAAGGCCTGCCGCAAGAGCGACAGCACAATCACGATCCGCGTAAACCCGGTCATCATCAGCAACACAGCTGGCAAAAACGACAGGGCTGTGAAAAACAGCAAGGTCTGGACTGGCACCGAAAAACTCATGCCAGATCCGCCAGTGCCAACCAGCAAGGGCAACTGCCCCGCCGTTTGAGCCCATGCTGACGACAGACCGCCAACGGTGATGCTGCCCGCCACCCAGAACTTGAGGTTGACGGAAGACGCCAACCAACCTAAGTACCGTTTGAAAACCAAGAATTTCGCCATCACACGCGGCCCGAATCCGGGACGGGTACCCCATCCAATACCTGCGGTTCCGCCCTAAGGTCGACACTGCGCAGCAAGGTGATGGTTTGCGCCGTAACGCCAAGCGTCAGCCGCACACGGGCATGGTCTGGCCCTTCCTCAACCGTCACCACCCTTTGGTGAGGACCAACCGCCAAAACCGACACGATTTTTGCAGGCGAGCTTGCTCCAGCAACACTGCCCAGGGCGCGCTGCTTGAGCCACTTCACGCCCATGGGCAACAAGGCCAATAAAAAAACGAAAACCGCGACAAAACCCAGCGTCTGCGTCATGAGCGCATCACCCTCTGCTGACTCTGCGCAGACGCTCCGACGGCGTGACAACGTCCGTCAGCCGAATACCGAATTTGTCATTCACCACCACCACCTCGCCCTGCGCAATCAAATAGCCGTTGACCAGCACGTCCATCGGTTCGCCAGCCAGAGCATCGAGCTCAACCACAGAACCCTGGCCCAACTGGAGGATGTGCTTGATAGGAACCCGCGTACGACCCAGCTCTACCGACAATTGCACGGGAATATCCAGCACACGATTGATATCACTGATGGGTATCTCACCAGAGGGCGGCGCGCCCGAGAACCCGCGCGATGGCTCACCCGACAGGATACCGCCAGGCTCGATACCGCCAGCTTCCGATGAGCGTTGCTCTTGAAGCGCCTCCGCCCAACTTGCCATGCCGTCGTCTTCGGTCCCGTTTTCGTCAATTGCCATGTTTATCTCCCATCCAGGCGAGGTCATTGCCGCGCAAGCTTCTGTCAATTCTCAACGCATACTTTGCGTTGTGCGTACCATACTGGCATTCGAATACGGGAACACCAGAAATCGTGGCTTCGATTTTTGATTTGCGGTCCAACTCAATGAAGTCCCCAGGCTTGATCGCCATCAGCTGCTCAATCGTGGTGTGCGCGCGGGCCAACTCGGCCACCAGCACCACCTCGGCCGCCTGAATTTCCTGCGTCAGCACGTTCACCCAGCGTCGATCCACCTCAACTGAGTCGCCCTGTGTGGACGAATACAGCACATCGCGAATGGGCTCCAACGTCGCATACGGCATGCAGAAGTGAATGGCGCCGGAGATATCACCGATTTCAACCTGGAAATGTGTTGACACAACAATTTCACTGGGCGTTGCAATATTGGCAAATTGCGGCTGCATTTCCGAACGCTGGTACTCCAGCTCAAGCGGGTAAATACCCTTCCAAGCCTTTTTATATTCTTCGGTAATCACGCCCACCAAACGGTTAATGATGCGCTGCTCAGTCTGCGAAAACTCGCGTCCCTCAATCCGCGTCTTGAACTTGCCGGCGCCGCCATACAGCATCTCTATGATGCCAAACAACAAGGCCGGTTCGCACACAATCAAGCCGCTACCGCGCAGGGGCCTGATCGCCATGATGTTGAAATTGGTGGGCACCGCCAATTCGCGCAAGAAGGCGCTGTAGCGCTGCACGGCCACCGGCCCCAAAGAGATTTCAGGGCTTCGGCGAATCATGTTGAACAAGCCCACCCGCAAATTGCGAGCAAACCGTTCATTGACAATCTCCATCGAGGGCATACGCCCACGAACAATGCGCTCTTGGCTGGAGATGCTGTAAGCCCGAACCTCGCCTTGCTCCTGCAGCTCGTCAGACAACTTTTGGCTTTCGCCGGTCACGCCTTCAAGCAGCGCGTCGACTTCGTCCTGGGAGAGAAAAGATTCACTCATGAATGGCTGACGAATTCGATGTTACTGGACGATGAAACTCGAGAACAGCACACCCAGCACCGGACTGTCGTCCACCGGCGCCTTCTCTGTCGCTTTCTTTTTGGTCTTTGCAGCGTCTTTTTTTGGCTTTGCTGCAGGGTCGGGCGCGGACCGGAAGGGCTTGGATGCCTCCAGCAAAATGTCTGCTACCAGCTTTTCCTTGCCCTCAATGGCCAATAATTCCTGCGATGTACGCTGAGACACCAACAACAACACACCACTGCGTATGGAGGGCATGTAGGGTTTCACCTTTTCTGTGGCCTTTGAGTCTGCCAGTTCCAACGTGATACCGATCTGTGCCACCTTCTCGCCACCCGGATCGGCCAAATTAACCACCATATTGTCCAGGGACAGGTAGACTGGCGGCCCTTTGGGCGCGGCGTGCACAACCGCCTCGCCATCTTCATCTGCCGCATTTTTTTTACTGAGCATGAAAAAGGCCCCACCGCCCACCAGCGCGAGTACCAACACCGCAACGCCGACAATCAGCAAAAGTTTTTTGCTCTTCGATTTCGCCTTTGCAGGTTCGTCAGCGTCCGACTTATCGGCATCAGCTTTGGTAGCCACTTCTTTTCCTTAGGAGCAACAGGTTGAAGCCCCATTATCGAGCACATTGACACTCACAGTGTCAACATCAGCACCGTAAAAGCCGGCCTATCGAGCCAATCAAGCTCTCGGTTACACGAACAAGTCGACGGTTCGTCCCGATACACCCCGGGGGCGAGGGGCGGTCAATGCCACATCTGGCTCCACCAGGCTGACCCCTTTGTGCCGCGCACCCGCGCGTTCGCGCTGCGCCTGGGCTCCGGCGCGGTCCTGGCCAGCGGTGCCTACCGAGACCCCCGCAAGCACAAGCCCTTCGCTGGCCAAAAGCGCCTTCAAATGGGACAGGGCGCCCTCAATCACCTCGCGCACATCGGCGCGATCGGTTCTGAAACCGATTTGGGCTTCGCCATTTGCGAGAGAAATACTGACTTCAATCGGTTCAACGCCAAAGCCGTCAAGCTTCAATTCGGCTTTTTGAACGCCCTGGCTGACCCAATAACTCACCGTGTCCGCCAGCATGGTGTCGGGCGTCTGAACAGTCACCACTTCGGGTGGGGCCATGATCTCTCCCGACGCCCCGCTGGCTGCCTGCATAGCGTCGCCCGAGCCTTCAAAGCTGGGTATGGCCAATCGCCCCGAGGGTTTGTCTAAATTTGCCCCGGGTTGCCGCACAAGCCCCTCTCCCAGGCCGCTAGCGGCCAAAAGGCCGGCCAACCCTGGCTCCCGTGAAAAAGCTTCCAGACGCCCGCCATGCAGTTCTAGTTTTTCAGCCGCCCGCGCGGCTGATGCGGCCGACTGACCACTTTCCGTCGGCTCCGGCGTTGCCGACATCGGGTCAGTCACACCATTTCTTCCGGCCAGCAGTGACCCCTTGGCTGCAGCGTCAGCGGCTGCGCCAGTCCGCTGAGTCGAGAGTACCTCCTGAGGCTCGGTGGTCAGCAACCCGTTGAGACCGACAGCGCCAGCAGCCCGTTTCGGCTTGGCGCTGGCGGGCTGGGCATCGGCCATTGAGGTGCCAACCGCAGCACCCGTTGCCGCCCTAGCGGCCTCGGCCTGGCCGGCCAGTGCCAGCAAAGCGGCCAGATCCAGCGCTGGCAGGCTTGTCAGCGGCACAGTCTGTGGCGAATCTTCTTTGGCAAGCTCCACTACGGGATCCTTTGTGGCCAACAGCGTTGAGAAACTGCCTGTGTCGTGAGTCGATTCGCCGTCCGGCGCCCCCACCTTAAGCTTGCCGCCTGGGCTAAGCCCAGTGCTGGCAGCCTTGGGTTGGGGACTTGGTGGGGCGGCTACTTCGATACTCATCGTCGATCCTCTTCTAGCGTCTGCTGGGCGGTGCGCCGGGTTTGCATGGCTGCAAATTCATCCATCTCTTTTTGCTCTCGGCGCGCCTGCACCAAGGCCAGTTCAGCTTCATGACTTTTAAGGACCTGCTTTAAGCTGGTAACCCGGAACTCCGTCTCGAGCCAGTGTTTGCGAGCGCGTTCCACCTTGCTGCCCCACTGCCCCAAGACACCCTCCTGCAAGATCACCGCCTGTTGCAGGCGGTCCATGAACTGGTAGTGATGCCGCATCATTTCAGTGGTCACGCTGATCTGGGCAGCTTTTGCCCAACGGGCCTCTGTTTCGTCGGCATAGGTTTGAAGCTGGCTCATCTGCTCTTGCGCCAGCGATTGAGACTGCTGCATTTGCAGCAAAACAGCCGCCGCTTGGTCGCGCCGCACGGTGGCCACCTGGATCGCAAGCCGGACACTTTTTACGCCAGCCATTGCGCCAACACCCTTTTGGTCGGGCTCATGCCAGAGCCTCGCGGCTGTCCATGGCGGTCAACATGTCCTGGGTGCTGTCCCGCAGGCTGGCGGACTCATGCATATCCTGACGCAGGAACGCTGACATGCCCTCATGCAAACGGATGGCCTCGTCCAGACCCGGGTCAGAGCCGCTGGCATAGGCCCCAATCTGCACCAGATCGCGGCCTTTTTCATAACGGGAATTGATGGCCCTGAAGCGGCGCGCCATTTCAAAATGCTGGCGGGAGACGACGTTGTGCATCACCCGAGAGGCCGACTGCTCAATGTCGATGGCCGGAAAGTGGCCCGCTTCGGCCAGCGAACGCGACAGCACAATGTGACCATCCAGGATGGCTCTGGCCGCATCTGCAATCGGGTCCTGCTGGTCGTCGCCTTCAGAAAGAACAGTATAAAACGCCGTGATCGAGCCGACACCGTCAAGCCCATTACCGCTGCGCTCCACCAGCTGCGGCAACTTGGCAAAGCAGGACGGCGGGTAGCCTTTGGTCGCAGGTGGCTCGCCAATGGCCAGCGCAATTTCACGTTGCGCCATGGCGTAGCGGGTCAGCGAATCCATGAGCAGCAGCACATGCCGGCCCTTATCCCTGAAATTCTCGGCAATGGCCGTGGCGTAAGCCGCGCCTTGCATGCGCAGCAGGGGTGGCGCGTCGGCTGGCGCCGCGACCACCACAGACCTGGCACGCCCATCTGCACCCAGAATATCCTCAATAAACTCTTTGACCTCACGGCCCCGCTCGCCGATCAGGCCCACCACGATCACGTCGGCCTCGGTGTAGCGGGCCATCATGCCGAGCAGCACACTTTTGCCCACTCCAGATCCGGCAAACAAGCCAATTCGCTGGCCACGCCCAACCGTCAGCAGGGCATTGATGGCGCGCACGCCGGTATCGAGCTGTTCTCGCACCGGCGCGCGGTCCATCGCGTTGATCGGCTGGCGGCTCAAGGGCCGGGCCAGCACATCCAAGATGGGACCCATCCGGTCCATCGGCCCGCCTTGGGCATCCACCACCCGACCCAACAGGCCGTCACCCAGTGGCAGCCTCAGCATGCGGTGGTCGGCCAAACCTTGGTCCTGGCGCTGCTCATGCAGTCGGGGCGGCGCCACCTCGGCGGCCAGGGGCGCCACACCGGCGCCATTGGACAGGCCGTGCACGTCGCCAGCAGGCATCAAAAAAGCCCGGTCATTGGCAAAACCCACCACCTCGGCCAGCACTGGTGGCTGCCCTTTCATGGTCACCAGGCATTGCGAACCCACGGGCACGCGAATGCCAGCCGCCTCCAGCACCAGGCCAGACAGGCGAGTCAGCGTGCCACGCACTTCCAGCGTGGACCCCGCCTTGACACGTTCTTTGGCGTCAGCCAAAAATACGTCCCAGGCGTTCGCGGCCTCAGGCGGGTTCATGGAGCGTATCCCAAGGCATGGTGAGCCCCAGTGTGCCAATGGCACGCAGCCAGCGCTTTTGCACCGTGGCATCCACCACCGTACCGGCGGACTCGATCACACAGCCACCTGGGGTGATGGACGGGTCTGCTACAAGGGTCAAGGCCAGGCTGGCCAGTTCATTGGGCCCCCCATTGGCCAGGGTGTCACGGTCCGACGGATTCAGGCGCACCACCGTGCTCTTGCCATCGGCCATCAAAAGTCCCAACGCTTCGCGCAGCACTGGCTTCAGCGCGGCGGTGTCTGTGGCCAACTCCCGGCGCAGCACTTGTCGCGCCAGTTCACAGGCGATCTCCAGCACACCTTGCGCCAAGTTCTGTTCAGCCGCGGCCAGTTGCGCCTGCGCCTGCTCAAAAAGGCGTGCCATCTGTTGCCCAGCGCTTTGGCCTTGCTGCGCCAAAAAATCCGCCATTTGCCGCTGCGCCTCCACCGTGGCGTGGGCACGGCCCTGCTCAAAACCTTGGGCAAAGCCCTCTTGCCGCAGCGCCTCATCCTGCGCCCGCTCAGCGGTGGCTTGCTGCACCTTGACCTGGGCGGCCAGCAGCACGGCACGGGTGTCCACCGCACCAAAATCCCACTGCTCAACGGCACTAATTTCTTCGCCAGGAATGAAGCGCGTGTAATTCCGCATGCTCAAACCATGGCCTCATCACCACCCGTGGCAATGACAATCGAGCCCTCATCGGCCAGGCGCCGCACCACCTTGAGCACCTCTTTCTGCTGCGCTTCCACCTCCGACAAGCGCATCGGCCCACGTGAGTCCAAGTCTTCCCGGAACGATTCCGCGGCGCGCGTTGACATATTGGCCATGATCTTTTCCTTGAGCTCTGGCGGTGCACCCTTGAGTGCAACGATGAGCGCGTCGGAAGCCACCTCTTTCAGCACCATCTGGATGGCCTTGTCGTCAAGCTTGAGCAGGTCATCAAAGACAAACATTTTGTCCATGATCTTCTGGGCCAGTTCGGGGTCGTGGATGCGGATCGACTCAATCACCGTCCCCTCCAGCGCTGTGCCCAGCTGATTGATCATCTCGGCCGCCGTCTTGACACCGCCCAGCGATGACTTGCGCGTCCCTTCTGATCCGGCCAGCACCTTGAACAGCACCTCATTGAGGTCTTTCAGAGCGGCAGGCTGAATACCTTCCATGGTGGCGATGCGCAGCATCACTTCATTACGCTGGCGCTCGGTAAAAAACTTCAAAATAGCTGCGGCCTGGTCAAAGTCAACGTGCACCAGAATCGCGGCCACAATTTGTGGATGCTCATTGCGAAGCAGCTCCGACACGCTTGCCGGATCCATCCATTTCAAGCTTTCGATGCCCGAGATGTCGTTGCCGTGCAGAATACGGTCGATCAACAGCGCCGCCTTATCGTCGCCCAGGGCGCGCTTGAGTACGGAGCGCACATAGTCACCGGTGTCCGACACCATCAGGCTCTGCGCCTCGGCGATGGCCGTAAACCGATCGACCACGTCGTCAACCCGCTCGCGCGTCATGGATTTGGTCTTGGCAATGGCCTCGCCAAGCTTCTGCACCTCTTTGGGAGACAGAAATTTAAAGACCGCCGCCGCCTCTTCCTCGCCGAGCGACATCATCAAAACGGCGGCGTCTTGCAGCCTGTCAGGTTGATTAATCATGTGGGTATCACGGGTGGGGATCAGGCGGCAGGCTCACCATTGATCCAGGTTTTCATGATATTGGCGACTGCCGCCGGATTATCCAGCGTCAGCTTGCGGGCATTGGTCAGGGCCAACTCGCTGCTGGTTGGCAAGGGCGCCGCGGCTCTGGTCACTGGCCCTTCCAACAGCGGCCGCTCGGGTTCTTCAGACTCCAGCGCGTCGAGCTGAGGTGCCAGCATGGTCACATGGGGTGTGGCCTGGCTCAAGGCCTTGATGGCTGGCCGAATCACCCCCAGCAACACCAGGGCGCCAAACAACAGGGTGCCGATGGGCCAGGCAAAGCTGCGGGCCAAGTCTTGTAACTCTGGCTGTTTCCAAAGCGGCACATCCATCACCACCTGCTTTTCCTGGGCAAACGGCGCGTTCATAAGGTTGACCGAGTCCCCGCGATCCTTGTTAAAGCCAATGGTCTCGCGCACCAAAGCGGTCATTTGTTCAATTTGCTGGTCAGTCAGCGGCACGGTGGTGGTCTTGCCCTTGGCATCGGTGGCGCTTTGGTGGTTCAACACCACAGCCGCGCTGATGCGCTTGACCACGCCCGTGCCGCCCCGCACCACACGCACGGTCTTGTCCACCTCGTAATTGGTGATGGATTCACGCTTACTGCCGGTGTTGGCTGCCGCGCCGTTACCGGCCGCCGGGGTCAGGGGCTGTGCGGCGCCATTGATGGGGGCACTGCTGGCGGCTGGCGGCTGATTGGTGGTGGCACCCGGCACGCCGGCTGCGGTGCTGGTGCTGCCATTGCTGCTTTCTACCACCTGCTGGCTGCGGATCACCGATGCGTCTGGCGTCTGATTCGGCTTGTGGGACTCCGAGGTGGACTCGGTCTGCGAGAAATCAAGCTCGGCAGTCACTTGCGCCTTGACGTTGTTACGTCCCACAACCGGCTCCAGAATGTCCAGAATTCGGCGGCTGTAAAGCTGCTCCAGTTGTTGCACCACCTGCAATTGTTGCGCATCGCCGCCCGCGCCATTGGCACCTTCTGGCGGGTTGGACAACAGCTTGCCCGAATCATCCAGTACGCTGACCGCCGCCGGCGTGAGTTCGGGCACGCTGGAGGAGATCAGGTGAATGATGCCCGCCAATTGCGACCGGTCCAGCGTACGCCCGGGGCTTAAACTGAGCAACACCGAAGCCGACGGTTTTTGCTGCTCCCTGAAAAAACCATTCTGGTTAGGCAATGCCAAGTGCACTCGGGCATTTTGAACCGAGGACAGCGCCTGAATGGACCGCGTCAACTCACCCTCCAGTCCGCGCTGGAACGTGAGCCGCTCTTGGAACTGGGTCATGCCAAAGCGGTTCGACTCCATCACCTCAAAACCAGCTACCGAGCCCTTGGGCAGCCCCAAAGAAGCCAGCCGCAAACGCGTGTCATGGACCTTGTCGGCCGGCACCAGAATGGCACCGCCACCTTCAGCGTGTTTGTAGGGCACATTCATTTGCGACAGCTGCGCCACAATGGCGCCGCCGTCCTTGTCGGCCAGGTTGCTATAAAGCACGCGCCATTCGGCCTGACGGCCCATCATCAAGCCCACGATGCCGATCACCACAAAAACAGCAATGCCCAGCCCCAGGCGCGTCCGCTGAGCCGGTTCAAGGCCAGCGAGGCGCTGAGTCAAAGTGGGATTGATGGGAATTGCAGGGGCGGTAGCCATGGAATCTTCCGGTTCATCTTGGCGCGGCATCGCACCAACTCTGTGCGCGATTATTCCGTCCGAAGCCAAGCACTTGAGCCCGAAAAGCCCTGTGTTTACCGCTTACTTCTGACTCAAGTTAAGCCAGTGTGCTTGCTAGCATCCATCCCACACGAAGCAACACCGCGCCATGGACCTCAAACTCACCCCCAACACCATGCCGGCCGGCATTCGGTCGACCCTCGCGCCGCGGCTGACTTCGCCCCAGGTTCAGGGCGGCACCGATGCTGGGTTCTCTGGGGCACTCACAAGTGCCCTCGGCGCTGTCAGTGCTTCTCAAAACGCCGCCACACGCCTGCAACAAGAAGTCCAGATGGAAAACCCCCAGGTTAGCCTGGAGCAAACCATGGTGGCTATCCAGAAGGCACAAATAGGCTTTCAGGCCACGCTGCATGTGCGCAACCGCATGGTGCAGGCCTACACCGACATCATGAACATGCAGGTCTGACCACGCCCCTTAATGCACCTCGTTGGCGATACGCGGGCTAAGCAGTTTGTCCAGCTCCCCCACCCAGGGCTCGATCAGCAGGCGCACCTGAGCGTCATTGCGCAAGATCTGCTGCATGATGCGGGTTTTGTCGCTGCGCTCAGCCGCCGTCATCGTCTCGGTCATGGCACGCTGGCGCAGTTGCTCGATCAGGACGGCGCAGGCGCCTTCATAGCGCACCACCCCGTTCCAATCGGCGATTTGCGCGGCCTCCAGCATCTGCTGGCTGGCCGCTTCGATAGCGCGATAGCAGTCCATCAGGTTGGAGTTCACTGTAGTCAGCCGCGGCGGGCGGTCCCCGCAGCCTTCTTGCCGCTGACCTCGGGCCGAATTTCTTGCCAGGCCTGGGCCACCGGCTCCAGCAAAGCACGCACCTCCACCAGCAGACTCTCGTCGTTTTGGACGTTGGCCATGGTCAGCTGCAGGATGCAGTAGCCATACAGACTGTTCAGGCTCGCGGCCAGTTCGCCACCGGCGGACAGGTTCAAACCGCCCTTGAGACCCTCGTCCAGAATGCTGACGGCGCGGCTGATCGATGCACATTTTTCAGGGATCTGCTTGCGCGCCATAGCGCCACGGGCGTTGGCAATGCTTTGCAGCAACTCTTCAAACAACAAATGCACCAGATGGTGGGAGTCAGCGCCGGGCACTGCGGTGTCAGCGCCCACTCGGCGGTAGGCAGTGGAGGCGCGGCTATGGACAGGTGTAAACATGGGCAAACTCCTTCAGGTTAAATCAGCTCTTGGGTTCTATATCGGCTGATTCAGCATCACTCTGAAGTTCTTTTTATTGCTGGTCATCCAATAAAAAGGCTTGGGATTTCACCCGGTCATGCCGTGTTTTTGTTCCACAAGGTGATCTGTTGGGTCACATAGGCGTTGATAGCGGTCAGCCTGCCCATCTGGCCGTCAAGGGCGCTGTAGCGTTTTGACAGCTGGATTTCGACGTCTGCCGCACGGTCAGTCACCTTTTTCTGGGCGGCTTCGTTCAGGTCCAGGTCAGACTGCAGCTTGGCGGCCTTGGCGGTCACCACGCCCTGCCCCGGTTGCAGGCCTTTGGTGCCGCTGCTGCCGGCGGCCAGCAGGCCTTTGCCCACCGCCTTGAACTTCAGGGCAAAGCCGTTGGTCAGCGCATTGCCGTTGTCATTGGTGAACAGTTTTTGCATGCTGGTGCCATTGTTGGCAGCCACCGTGAGTTTGGCGTTGTTGATGGTCAGCGAGCCGTCTTTCCCCATCTGCAAGCCCACGTCGGACAGGTATTGGCTGGTGGCGCCCAGGCTGGCCGAGCCCACCACGCCGCGCATTACATTGATCAGGCTCAGTACCGAGGCATCGCCCTGAAACGGCTGGGCTACCCGCTTTTGCAGGGTTTCATCCCATTTGAACGCCGTGAGGTCGCTCAGGGTCGCGTTGAGCCTGTTGTAGGCCGTCACCAGGTCCGACACATTGCGCACGGCCGGTGTCACGTCCTCACTGACGGTCATGGTGATGGGGTTTTTAACCTCGGTGCCTAAACCATAGTTGGTGGTGGTCGTGGCCGAGAGTTTGATGGTCACGCCCGGGATGTTGCCCGTGAGCGTGTTGGTGCCTGAGGTGACCGCCAGGCCATTGATGCGGGCCTTGGCGTCCACGGCAAAGGTGACCGGGCTGTCGGTGTGGTCGGCATCCATGCCGATGCCCACCTTGTTCTGGGGGTCGAACACAAACTTGACTAAGGCCGCATCATCTGACTGAATGCGAAAGCCCGCTGTGGTGCCTGTGCTTTTGCTGCGCAGCAACAACCTGTCGTTGGTGCCGTCGTTGAAGGCGGTGGCGAGCACCCCGGCGCTGGCGGTGTTGATTTTGGCTGCGATGGTGGCCACAGTGTCGGTGGCTGTGATGGCAATGCTCACATCACCCGAGACCGTGCCGCTGGCCCCCAGACCGGTGGCGGTCTTGGCGGCGGTGGCGGTGGTGGCCAGCACAATGTCGTTGCCACTGACAGACGACAGCGCCACGGCGCCGGTGAGGGTGTCGTAGGTGGCTGTCACGCCAGTGGTGCCAGTTACCGCATTGATGGCGACGCTGACCTGTTGGCCACGCGCTGCAGCCGTTGTGTCTGCAGAAATAGCGCCAATGGCGGTGCCATTGATGGTGATATCGCCATCCGCCAGCGCTGCGGCGTAACCGGTCACGGCGGTGCCCGCCAGCGTGGTGGCGGCGTTGGTAAATGTGGTGCCCGCCGTGTTCCAGGCGCCCAGGCGAAATTTGAGCGTGCCAGCACCCGGCATTTCGCCAGCCGTCAGCGTGGGTGACGACACCGATTGCTGCTTAGCCAGTTGGTCCACATCCAGTGTGAACGACGTGGCATCGGTGGTGCTGGTGGCGGTGATGGTGGCCGACGTAGCGGCTGACGACGAGGCCGTGCGGGCCGTCCAGGCGCTGGGCAATGCGATTCGGGCAGCCACATCCGTCAGGGCGGCCACCTGGGACTGCACAGCGCCAAACACCGAGATCTGGGTTTGCAGTTTGCTGGCCTTGCCCGCCAAGGCGGTGAGTGGCGCCTTCTCCAGGGCCACCAACTTGCTGATGATGCCCGCGGAGTCCAACCCGCTGCCAATGCCCACCGATGAAATGGTCGCCATACGCACCCTCTTGTAATCAACTCGCCCATTCTGGCGCTTGGGGCGAGCACTAAAGCCCCGAAATGCGGGGCAATGACAGCCAGACTGGCTGGCGCTTGCGCCTGGTTTAGCGCAACAGGGCCAGCACGCCCTGGGGCAGCTGGTTGGCCTGCGCCACCATGGCGGTACCGGCCTGCTGCAGAATCTGCGCCCGAGACAGGTTGGCGGTTTCTGCCGCAAAGTCAGCGTCTTGCACCCGGCTGCGTGAAGCGGTCAAGTTCTCACCCGTGGTCGCCAGGCTGGCCACCACAGAACTGAAACGCGCCTGGTAGGCCCCCAGTGCGGCCCGCGTGCTGTTGACGGTGCTGATGGCCGCATCCACCGTGGCCAAGGCTGCCAGAGAGCCGGAGGCCGTGGTCAGGTCCAGTGCAGACACCCCGGCGCCCGCGGTGGTGGTGGCAGAGGTAAAGGCAGTCGTCAGACCCGTGAAGAAGGCCACACCGCCTACGGCGGCGCCACTGTCATTGGTGGCCAGGTTGATACCGGCCGCGGACGAAGAGGTGAGTGTGACGGTCGATCGGGACACGGCCTGCATGCCGGTCGCTGGTGTGGCCAGGTTCAGGCCAGTGCCACCGGCTGCAGCCAAACCTGTCAGGGTCACTGCGCCAGAACCGGTGAGCGTGTTATCGTTATTGGCCTTGTCGTAAACCGCGCCCTTCAGACTGATGGCACCTGCCGTGTTGGTGGCGGTCACGCCGGTGCGCGCTGTCACGGCGTTGATGGCTGCAGCAATCTTGTCGCCTTTGTCGGTGATGGATGTGCCTGCCGCGATGGCACCCACGTCCAAGCCGTTGATGAAGATCGTTCCCGCCGCGTTGGACGTGGTGGCCGCAGACAGAGTGATGGCCGTGCCAGTCGTCAAGTTACCGTAAGTGATGCCGCCCGGTCCCAAACCCGTCGCATTAGTGGCACCCACGGTACCGGCGACGATGATGTTGCGACCGTCGTTCGCTTTCAAGGTAACGGCACCGTTAGTGGTGTCGGACGTAGCCGTCACGCCGGTTTGGGAGGTCTTGAGGTTGATGGCCGCAGCCACCTGTGCCCCACGGCCCGCAGCCGTGCCGGCGTCGCTCAAGGCGCCAATGTCCACGCCGTTGATGGTCACCGAGCCGGCCGGCCGCGAGAAGGGAAACGCCACAGATTGGCCAGGAACGACTGTGGCGCTGACGGTGGCGTTCACGTTGGAGTTGCCGCTGATGGCGTTGATGGCTGCAGCCAAGGCAATGCCGCTGGACAAGGCATAGCTGCTGGAAACGCCATCGGTCTGGGAGGCGCCCACGGCCACACCGTTCAGCGACAACTGACCCGAGGCCAAGCCCACCGCCTTGTTCAAGTTGCCGCCATTCGCCACGGTTGAATAGCTTGAGCTGGCACCCACACCCAGCGAGTTGGAGCGGGCGCTGGCGATGGAGCTAACCGCCACCACGTCATTGGACGTGCCGTTGGCACCCACCTGAAAGTTTTGCGCGGTAAAGGTGCCGTCCAGCAGCTTGATGCCGTTGAAGGAGGAGGTGCTGGCCACCCGGTCGTTTTCTACAATCAGCGCGGTGGCTTCGTTGTTGAGCGAGACGCGGTCAGAGGCGCTGTTGGTGGCGTTGGCCGACTGCACGGCCAGTTCACGAATACGCTGCAGG
>JBIKZZ010000191.1:0-6188 GCA_044354435.1 Rhodoferax sp.
TGGGTGGCTCCGTGGCGGATCAGGAAAAAACCTTGGGCGTCTGCGCCCGGTGAAAACCGTTGAAGGGCTTGACTGCATTGCGCTGGCCGGCCGCATCGACGGGCTCGCCCATGGGCCAGCCCAGGCGCACCTGCGGCCGCGCGCCGTCAATGCGCAGCGTGCTGCCGCTGATGAAGCTGGCCGCCGGGCTGAGCAAAAACACAATGCCGGCCGCTGTTTCGGACTCGGTGCCAAAGCGCCCCAGCGGCACGGTGCCGGCCATGGCGCGCAGCATGGGCGCTGCGTCGGCGGGGTAATGGTCCATGCCGCTGGAGGCGATGTAACCCGGCGCCACCGCGTTCACCCGCACGCCCTGCCCGGCCCACTCCACCGCCGCGGTCTCGGTGAAGCTGACCATGCCGGCGCGCGCCGCGCCGCTGTGGCCCATGCCCGGCATGGAGCCCCAGATGTCGGCCACGATGTTGACGATGCTGCCGCCGCTGTGTTGCATGGCCTGCAAGAAACACTCGCGCGCCATCAGAAAGCCGCCGGTCAGGTTGGTGTCGAGCACCGCCTGCCAGCCCTTGGCGCTGATGGCTTTTAGGGGCGTGATGTACTGGCCGCCGGCATTGTTGACCAAGCCGTCAATGCGGCCGTGCTCGGCCAGCACAGCGGCCACGGTCTGCTTGACCAGCTCTTCCTGCCGGATGTCGCACACCTGCAGGCTGGCCTGGCCGCCGTCCTGCGCAATCTCGCTGGCTACCGCCTGCAGCTTGTCCAGCTTGCGACCCACCAGCACCACCCTGGCCCCCAGGGCAGCCAGCTCGTGCGCGGTGCAGCGGCCGATGCCGGAGCCCCCGCCGGTGACGATCACCACCTGGCCGGTGAACAGATTTGGGGCAAATACCGAGGCATAAGTCATCCGATCTCCTTTGAACGCAGGCTCTGGCAACAAAAGAAATTTGCTACTATAAAGATAGCTATAACCCCAATAACCACGGGGGCTAGAGGCCTATTTTCTTTAAATTTTTGAGAAATCGGGTTTGCGCTTTTCCATGAAGGCGGTGAAGGCCTCGCGAGCTGCCGGCTCAGCCAGCATGCGGCCAAAGCTCTGTGCCTCTTGCACCATGCGCTGCGCAACCACCTCGACCTGGCCCAGCTTCATCAGGCGTTTGGTCTCGACCAAAGAGCCCAGGGGTTTGGCCGCCAGCTTTTGCGCCTGGCGCTGCGCCAAGGCAGCGGCCTCGCTGGGTGGCACGATGCGGCTGACCAGCCCCATCTCCAGCGCGGCCTCGGCCAGAAAGGGCTCGCCCAGCAGCAGCGCCTCCGCGGCACGGCCGTAGCCCATGCGCTGAGGCGCCAGGTAGCTCGACGCAGCCTCGGGACACAGGCCCAGGTTGACGAAGGGCATGGAGAACGCGGCGTTGTCACCCGCATAGACCAGGTCGCAATGGAACAGCAGTGTGGTGCCTATGCCTACCGCCGGCCCGCACACCGCCGCCAGCACCGGCTTGGAGAAGGTGCTGATGCCGCGCAAAAAGCGGAAAACCGGCGAATCCATGGTGCTGGGTTTGGCGTTCAGAAAGTCACCAATGTCATTGCCGGCGCTGAAAATGGTTTCATGGCCCTGAAACACCACGGCGCGTACCGCCGGATCGGCTTCAGCCTGCACCAGCGCCTCTGCCATGCTGGCGTACATGGCGGCGGTGATGGAGTTCTTCTTGTCCACCCGGTTCAGGGTGATGGTCAGCACACCGGCGCTGGTGTCGGTCAGGATGTCGCTCATGGCAGGGGTCCGTTCAGTGGTGAAATCGATTGAAAAGGGGGTTTCAGGCGGCCAGGGCCTCGCGCACAAAGTCCAGCCGGTCCTGGCCCCAGAACATCTGGTCGCCCACAAACATCGTGGGCGCGCCAAATATGCCGCGCTGCACGGCGGCGTCGGTGCGGGCCTTCAAGGCTTCTTTCACCTCAGGCTCGGCACACAGCGCCAGCAGGGCGGCCGGGTCAAAACCGGCGGCGCTCAGGGTCTGGGCCAGCACGGCTGGGTCGCCCAGGTTCAGCGCGTCCACCCAGATAGCGCGGAACATGGCGGCGCAATAAACCTCAAAGCGCGCGTCCCCGCGCAGCTGCAGGCCCACTGCCGCGCGCATCAGCTGCAGGGTGTTGATCGGGAAATGCGGGTTCATCACCAGCGGCACGCCATAGCGCTTGGCAAAACGCGCCATGTCGACAAACAGGTAGCTGCCCTTGAGCGGCACACTGATGGGCGCCCGATTGCCCGTAGACTGGAACACCCCACCCAGCAGCATGGGCTGCCAGACCAGGGTGGCGCCAGCATCGGCACACAGCTTTGGCAGCTGGGTCCAGGCCAGATAAGAGGCAAGGCTGCCGAAATCAAAATAAAAATCCACGGTTTTGGTCATCAAAATTTCTCCAGGTAAGGGCGTAAATCCAGCTCATGGGTCCAGGCGTCGCGCGGCTGACCGTGCAACATCCAGTACTGGTCGGCAATGTGCTCGGGGTTCAGGATACCGTCTTGCGCCTTCAGGGCATAGCGCTCGGGGAAATTGTCGCGGATGAAAGCGGTATCAATAGCGCCATCCACCACCACATGGGCCACATGGATGCCGCGAGGCCCGAGCTCACGCGCCATGCTCTGGGCCAGCGCCCGCAGCGCATGCTTGGCGCCGGCAAAGGCCGCGAAATTTGCCGCCCCACGCAGCGAGGCGGTGGCGCCGGTGAAGATGATGGTCTGCGGCCGGCCACTGCGCATCACCATGCGCCGCGCCACCTCGCGCCCATTCAGAAAGCCACCAAAACAAGCCATTTCCCAGATCTTGAAGTACTTGCGGGCGGTCTCATCCAGGATGCTGCTGGGCGCGTTGGCGCCGATGTTGAACACCAAGACCTCGATCGGGCCGATGTCCGCCTCAATCTGTGCCACCAGCGCCACCACGGCGTCCTCCTGGCGCGCGTCCGACGCAAAACCATGGGCCTGGCCGCCGTCAGCGCGAATCTGCGCCAACAGCGGTTGCAGCTTGTCCAGGCTGCGCCGGGTCACGCAGGCAGCGTAGCCTTCGCGGGCAAAACGCCGTGCCACGGCGCCGCCGGTGGCGTCCCCCGCGCCAATGACCAGGGCCACCGGGGTGGTGCTCATGCCTTGTAATAGACGATCTGCTGGCTGGTCACCAGCATTTCGCCAGCCTCGTTCCAGAGCTGTGCCGTCTGGTCAAAAAAGCCGTTGCGAAAGGCCTGAGCCCGGGCCTGCGCCAGCAAAAAACCGGTGCCGGTGGCGGCCAGCTGCGCCGCACCGGCATGAAAGTAGACCGTCATCGACACGGTGCCAGCCGGCACATGGGTGGCACGGCGGCGCCAGACGCGGGGGAAAAAAATGTCAGACAGGGCCGCGAGCGAGGCAAAGTCCAGCGGCCGCGCCGGCTGGTCGCGCACCCAGAGCTGGCTCAGGCTGTTCTGGCTGCTGCCATCCCAGGTCACTGGGAGCGGGCCGGTGATGGGCTTGGTCTCGTAGCGGTCAAACCACACCACAGGCGCCGCCACGCGCAGGCTGGGCACGTCCGCCGGCGCTGGGCAGGCCGGCATGGGCTCGTCGTCCACGCCCCAGGTCTCGCGCCGCTGCGCCGTGATGGCGGTGGCGGTGATGACCGACTGCCCGTCCTGCAACAGCTCGATCACCCAGTGCTGGGTAGATCGGTTGGTGCGGGCGGGGCGGGCCTGCAGCACAAAGGGCCCGTCGGCCACCCCGGCGGCGTAGTTGACTGTAAGCGCCAGCGGGTCGCCCAGGCGATTGGGATGCAGGAGCACGGCATTGAGCATTTGCGCTGCCGTGATGCCGCCGTAGGGCCCCACCATGTTGGCGTAGGCCGGGCTGGTGTGGCCCAGCCAGTGGCCGTCCGGCTGTAACTCAAGCGCGATGGCTTGGTCAAACGGGTGCAGGGTCGGCACTGGGCTGGTCATCACACGCGCTCAAAAATACCGGCTGCGCCCTGCCCCATGCCCACGCACATGGTGACCATGCTGTAGCGCAGCTGGTGCCGGTGCAGGGCGTGAATGGCGGTGGCCGAGCGGATGGCGCCAGTCGCGCCCAGCGGGTGGCCCAGGGCAATGGCGCCACCCATGGGGTTGACCTTGGCCGGGTCCAGCCCCAGGGTGTTGATGACCGCCAAGGATTGGGCGGCGAAGGCCTCGTTCAGCTCAAACCAGTCGATGGCATCCTGCTTCAGGCCGGCACGGCGCAGCGCGGCCGGAATCGCCTCGATGGGGCCGATGCCCATGATGTGCGGCGGCACGCCGCACGCGGCATAGCTGACAAAGCGGGCGAGTGGTTTCAGGCCAAAGCGCTTGACGGCGCTCTCGCTGGCCAGAATTAGCGCGCCGGCGCCGTCTGAGGTTTGCGAGCTGTTGCCCGCCGTGACCGAGCCGCGCGCCGAGAACACCGTGCGCAGCTTGGCCAGGCCCTCCAAGGAGGTGTCGGCGCGCGCGCCCTCGTCCAGGCTCACCAGCCGGCGGGTTTCCAGCACCTGGCCAGTGGCCAGGTCGGGGGCGCGGTCCACCACCTCTACCGGGGTGATCTCGTCCTTGAACTGGCCGGCCGCCATGGCCGCCAGCGCCCGCTGGTGCGAGGCCAGGGCGAACTCGTCCTGCGCCTGTCGGCTCACTTTCCACTGGGTGGCCACTTTCTCGGCGGTCAGGCCCATGCCGTAAGCAATGCCAATGTTGTCGTCATTGCCAAACATGGCTGGTGAGAGCGAGGGCGCGTTGCCCATCATCGGCACCATGCTCATGCTCTCTACGCCGGCGGCAATCATCACATCGGCCTCGCCCACGCGGATGCGGTCGGCGGCCATCTGCACCGCGCTCAGGCCCGAGGCACAAAAGCGGTTCACCGTGATGCCGCCCACGCTGTGCGGCAGTCCGGCCAACACGGCGGCCACGCGTGCCACGTTCAGGCCCTGTTGAGCTTCTGGGATGGCGCAGCCGCAAATGATGTCTTCGATGCTGGCCGGGTCCAGCCCGGGCGCTTGCGCCAGCACGGCTTGCAGCGCCTTAACCAGCAGGTCGTCCGGGCGCAGGTTGCGCAACGAGCCCCGGTGCGAGCGGCCGATCGGCGTGCGCGTGGCCGCGACGATGTAGGCGTCTTGAACTTGTTTCATGAATAGCTCCGGGTCAGTTGCGCAGCGGCTTGCCGGTGGACATCATGCCCATGATGCGCGCCTGGGTTTTGGGGTGCACCAGCAGCTGGCAGAAGGCCTGCCGCTCCAGCGTCATCAGGTAGTCTTCGTCCACCAGGCTACCAGCGTCCACATCGCCACCGCACACCACATTGGCAATCAGGCTGGCAATGTGAAAGTCGTGCGCGCTGATAAAGCCGCCGTCGCGCATGTTCACCAGCGAACCCTTCAGCGTGGCGATACCGCTGCGCCCGGCCACGGCAAACTGGCGCTTGTGCGGCGGCCGGTAGCCGCCAGCAAACATGGCGCGGGCCTCGTTGATGGCCACAAACAGCAGCTCGTCCTTGTGCGGCACGATTAGGTCGCTGGCCAGCAGGTAACCCAGCTTGCGCGACTCGATGGCACTGGTGCCCACCTTGGCCATGGCGGCGGCGGTAAAGCCCTCGGTCAAAAACGGCAGCAGGTCTTTGCCGGTAGAGGCAGCGGCGTTTTCGGCCGCGCGGCGGGCAATGTAAGTCAGGCCACCGGCACCCGGCACCAAGCCCACCCCCACCTCAACCAGGCCGATGTAGCTCTCCATCGCCACCACCCGGCGTGACGAGTACACCGCCAGTTCGCCGCCGCCACCCAGCGCCAGGCCGCGCACGGCAGAGATTACCGGCACGGTGGCGTAGCGCCGGCGCAGCATGGCCTGCTGCATTTCGGCCTCGGCGCCGTCAATGGCCGACACCCCCACCATCATGAAGGCCGGCAGCATGGCCTGCAGGTCGGCACCGGCCGAGAACATGTCATCGGGTGACCAGATCACCATTCCCTGGTAATTGGCCTCGGCCAGGTCGAGTGCCTGCATCAGGCCCTCGATCACGCCGGGGCTGAGCGCGTGCATCTTGGTCTTGATGCTGGCAATCAGCACCTGCTGGTCCAGCGTCCACAGCCGGATGGCCTCGTCCTCGTGCAGCGTGGTGCCGGCAGCCTCGGCTTTGAGCGCCTGCGCGCCCAGCACGCTCTCGGGGAAATGCT
>JBIKZZ010000192.1:0-6172 GCA_044354435.1 Rhodoferax sp.
CCGCACTCAGCCAGGGTTGCCAGTTCTGCAAATTGCCCATGTGTCCAAAAAGATTATTCAACAGGAAGAAGCTGATGCCCGCCATGACGCCGCCAAACACATAAGCCGAAATACCACCACTGCGAAAATGCAGGTAGGCAAAGGGCAATGCCAGCACCACCATGACCAAGCAGCTCAAAGGGTAAAAAACTTTGCGCCAAAACTCGATTTCGTAGCGCTGGGCTGACTGCTGATTGGCCTCAAGATGCTGAATGTACTGAAACAAATCGACAGTACTCATTCGTTCAGGCTTGAGAAGGGCCGCCGACATCATCTGGGCGCTGATCTGGTTCGGCCAGACAAAGCTTTTCATTTTCAGGAGCTGAATCTGGGCATTTGGCTGATCTCTGGCCGGAAATACGTTGCGAACCACACCATTCAGACTCCAGGCGTTGTCAGCAGTTATCGTGGCTTGTTCGGCCTGCGTCATAGACATCAAGAAACCCTGGTTGTCAAACTCAAACATGCGCACCCCACGCAAACTGCCGTCTGATTCGAGGGCGCGGACGTTGACCGAATACTGTGAATTCGCCTGCCGCTCCTTCAACCAGGCGCCGGTTTGTCCGGTGGTGATGCGCCCTTGGTAACGGGCCTTCAACAATTGTGCGGTCCGATCTGCCATCGGTGCCAGGTAGTCGCCAATAACGACGGTCAAAACTACAAACACCAGCCCAAGCTGCAACAGCGTGCGCAGGGCACGCCAGGGTCCAAGGCCGCTGGTGCGCAGGATGGTGTACTCTGAACTTCTGGCAAAGCGCGCCATGACAAAGATGGTGCCTATCAGCACGGCGATAGGCAGCAACTCGTACAGATGGCTGGGTATCATTAGCAAGACATAAGTCAGTGCGTGCACCAGCTGGTAGGTGGCGTTGGTGGTGCGCCCCACCGATTGCAGCTCCTCGACAAAATCGAAAAAGAAGAACAGGCTGATAAAGCCGAGCGTGACAAAACCAACGGCCAAGAGCACCTCGAGAAAAATGAGCCGGCGGATGGTGTTCAAGCTTGAGCCTTCGAGCGCCGTTTCAGGCCCCGTTTAAAGACGCCCCAACCCTGCCAATTGTTGTGGTTTTTGATTAGCCAAAACAGAGTGATCACCAGCACCCCGCCATGCAAGCCCAGCATCAGGCCGCCAAAGGACAGCTGCTTTGATGAAATCCAGTTCTGGCCCAGATTCAACAAGTTGAAATAGACGACGAAGGCAAACAAGGCGAAGATCACGTTGGCACTGCGCCCCACGCGCGGGTTAACGCTGGACACAGCTAGCCCAATCACCGTGAAGTTGATGGCCGCGAGAATCAGACCGATACGCCACGACAGTTCGGCCAGGTCTGGTGCCGTGCCGCCTTGAATCAAACCCCAGGTGGACCGCGAATGCACAGAGGTGGACGCCTCGCTGCCCAGAATATCTTCACCCACCTTGACGCGGTATTCTGTGAATTCACTGACTTTCAGGCCAGATTGCTCAGTCATGCGGTCCAGTCGCTGCCCGTTTTCAAGAACCAAAAATCGGTCTGTACCGACGGTTTCGATACGGCCGCTACGGGCGGACGTGATGGTGTCCTTGCCATCATCTGAACTGGCGATAAAAACGTTGCTGCCAGCGATTTTGCCGCTGGCATCCTTATCGATGAAAAAAACGCGCTGGCCATTGGCCGACTCCTGAAACTGCCCAGGTTCCAGCCGTTCGATGTCGCCCCGCTTCTCATACTGCTGTTGCATGTCGTCGAGCCGTTGCTTTGACCAGGGGAGCACCCAAAGCGCCAACACCATGACCACCAGCAGCACAGGCGAGGCAAAACGTAGCAGGGGGCGCAATAGCACGAGCAGGCCCATGCCACTGGAAAACCAGATCACCATTTCGCTGTCCCGGTACATTCTCGATAAAGTGGCGATGATGGCAATGAACAGGCTCAGGGCCAAAATGGTGGGCATGTCCGACAACACGGCATAGCCCATTGCCAGCATCACGTCTTCAGGGGCGAAATTGCCGCGGGTTGCCTGTCCTAGCGTGCGGATCAGCGTCATCGTCATGACCACCGTGACAATCACGATCAGCGTTGCGCCAAAACTGCGCGCCAACTCTTTGCGGATAGAAGAATGGAATAACATGGACGGGCAATACTCGGGACCAGTCCAGTTCCGAGTCAGGAATCAAACCCAAAATTTCAACGATTGAAAGATGTGAATTATGAACTTTGAATTCAAAGCCCTTGATTTGAGCGGCGCGGCACTGGAAAAATGCGAGGCCATGGTACTTTTGTTCGGTAGCAACTTCAAGCCGGGCAAGGACGCTGCCTCGGCGCTGCTGTCTGTGGCTTTGAAGGCGGGTGATATTGATGCCAAAGCGGGGAAAGCCCTGCTGGCTTATCGTCCTGCTGGTGTGCTGGCCACCCGCTTGGTTTTGGCCGGTGTGGGGGAGGGCTCGGCGCGAGAAGTGCGCCAGGCGCTGAGCGCTGCAATAGGTCAGCTCAAAGGGGCCAAGCTCAAAAAAATTGACATTTGCTTTGCCACGACACCGCAGCCGGCCGCCCTGCGTGCCGCCGTTACCGCGGTGGCAGAGGCCACTTATGTCTACACCAGCACCAAATCCAAGCCTGAGGGCCGAACGGTGCAGCGCGTGGTGATTGGCGTGCCGGCCGTCGCGGGATTGCAAGCCGTCTTCCAGCGGGCAACTGCCACTGTCTCGGGGGTCGAACTGGCCAAGGAGTGGGCTAACCGGCCGGCTAACCATGCCACACCGACAATGCTGGCTGGCGCGGCGCGCGCCCTGGGCAAGCTGGCCGGCATCAAATGTGAGGTGCTTGGCCCGACCCAGGTGGCCAAGCTGCGCATGGGCTCATTCATGGCGGTGGCACAGGGCTCGGAGCAACCCCTGCGGTTCATTGTTTTGCGTTATGACGGCGCAGCCAAGACCAAAGCGCCCACTGTTTTGGTTGGCAAAGGCATCACGTTTGACAGCGGCGGCATATCGATCAAGCCCGCGCCTGAAATGGACGAGATGAAATTCGACATGTCGGGTGCCGCCAGTGTGCTGGGGGTATTCAGGGCGCTGGCCGACCTCAAGCCGGCAATCAATGTGGTGGGGCTGATCCCCGCTTGCGAAAATTTGATCAATGGCCGCGCCGTCAAGCCCGGGGATGTGGTGACCAGCATGAGCGGGCAGACCATCGAGATTTTGAATACCGACGCTGAGGGTCGACTGGTTCTGTGTGATGCCCTGACCTATGCAGAGCGCTTTAAGCCTCGCGCCGTGGTCGACATCGCGACCCTGACAGGTGCTTGCGTGATCGCGCTGGGCGCCGTGCGCAGCGGCATGTTCTCGCCCAGCGAGGACATGGCCGCGGCACTGCTGGCTGCCGGCGAATCAGCTCAAGATTTGTGCTGGCGCATGCCGCTGGATGACGAGTACGCCGACGGGCTAAAGACCAACTTTGCCGATGTGGCCAATGTGGCGGGGCGCCCTGGCGGTGCCATTACGGCGGCCAAGTTTCTGCAGCGCTTTGCGGCCAAGTTCCCTTGGGCGCACCTTGATATAGCGGGCACAGCCTGGAAGGGCGGCGCTGCCAAGGGCGCCACGGGTCGCCCTGTGGCCTTGTTGCTGGAATATTTACTTAGCCCAGCCGCGCAGAAGTCGCAGTGACAGAAGTCGCCTTCCATTTCAATGTACCCGATCGGCTGGCCTACGTCTGCCGCCTGCTGCGTAAGGCCGTTGCCGCCGAGGCCCAATTGGTGGTGGTCGGCCCGCCTGAGCAGCTGGACAGGTTGGATTCGGACCTCTGGACGTTTTCGGCTTCGGACTTTGTGCCGCACTGTCGCGCGCAGGCTGAACCTGAACTTCTTGCCGCGTCCCCCGTTGTTCTAGCCGCCGACACGCACGGCCTGGCACACAAACAGGTCTTGGTGAATCTGGGGGACGACGTACCTGCAGGGTTTGAGCGCTTTGAGCGGGTGATCGAGGTGGTTGGGCTGAACGATACCGACCGGCAGCTGGCCCGCACCCGCTGGCGCCACTACGCCGACCGGGGATACACCATCACACGGCACGACCTGAAACTTACACCCACTGCTTAAGCTGGCTTGGCCGACTCTATGCGTTGCGTCAAACTCTCGCCAAATAGTTGACATTTAGATCCGCATTGCCGGATTTGCTGAGCGTGGGGCGGGGTCTTCCCTAGGTGGATGGCCTGAAAATTGCTGTATCGTTCAGGGTGTGGAGAGTTTATTCACAATTTTTTTAATATTCATGGAGTCGTCTATGCAAATGAAGTTGAAAGTTACAGTTGCCGCCGCTATCGCAGCCGCGGCAGGCGTCGCCCTGGCACAAGACATGGTCGTCAAGATCGGTCACGTCGCTCCGATTTCCGGTGCGCAGGCGGCCTACGGCAAGGACAACGAGAATGGCGCCCGCATGGCCATTGAAGACCTGAACGCGGCCGGCGTCACCATCGGTGGCAGGAAGGTCAAGTTCGAGCTCGTGGCGGAAGACGATGCAGCCGATCCCAAGCAAGGTGCAGCCGTTGCACAAAAACTGTGCGATGCCAAGGTCGCCGGTGTTGCCGGTCACCTGAATTCGGGTACCACGATCCCTGCATCCAAAATCTACAACGATTGCGGCATTCCCCACATCACCCCATCGGCCACCAACCCCAATCTGACCAAGCCCGGCTACAAGACCACCTGGCGGCTGCTGGCCAATGACAACGCCTTGGGCGCTGGACTGGCCTTCTATGCGGCTGACGCGCTCAAGCTCAAGCGCATTGCCGTGATTGACGACCGCACCGCTTATGGCCAAGGTGTGGCTGACGTGTTCAAACGCACGGCTGCCACCAAGGGCATCACCATCGTGGATGAGCAGTTCACTACCGACAAATCGGTTGACTTCATGTCCATCCTGACCGCCATCAAAGCCAAAAACCCTGATGGCGTGTTCTTCGGCGGCATGGATCCCCAGGCAGGCCCCATGTTGCGCCAGATGGAGCAGCTTGGCCTGACCAACGTCAAGTACTTTGGCGGTGATGGCATCTGCACCATGGACCTGATCAAGCAGTCCGCCGGTGCCAAGACGCTGGACAACGTGATCTGCGCCGAGGGCGGTGCGTCGCTGGAGAAAATGCCTGGTGGCGCTGCCTGGAAAAAGCGTTATGACACCAAGTACCCTGGCCAGTTCCAGGTTTACAGCCCCTATGTGTACGACGCCGTTCATGTGTTGGTTGACGCCATGAAGCGCGCCGGCAGCGCAGACCCCAAGGTCTACATGTCCAAGCTGGCCGACACCAACTACAAGGGCATCACCACCAACGTGATGTTTGAGTCCAATGGCGAGTTGAAGAACCCCTCCATGACGCTCTACACTTACAAGGGTGACAAAAAGATTGCGCTGAACTGATTCAGCAGCTAGCTGAAAAAAGCCACCCTCGGGTGGCTTTTTTTTCGCTAGAAGCTCTGTCACCGGCTTACCCGGTGCCTTGCTCAGTTAAAATGACTGTAACGGAGCGGTGGATGAGCGGTTTAAGTCACACGCCTGGAAAGCGTGCGTGGGGTTAAACCCACCGCGGGTTCGAATCCCGCCTGCTCCGCCAAATAGCTAGTAGATACGGGGCCTAGAGCCCCGCGTTTTTTCCACATGCACCGATCAACACACCAATTTGTTAGGCGGTTGGCATGATGATCTAGTTGACCATGCGCGAGAACTGAAGATGTCCAAGCCTCGCAGTTTGGTGCAGTTTTTTCGCTCAAGGCGGCGCCCATGCCGCGCTGTGGCGCTTGCAAACCGGCGAGCGCTAATTTTTCTTGGCGAATACTTGCGGCCTTTGCCCAGAATTCAACAAAGGAATGTGTGATTAGCAAAATGGAAGAGCTGCTGCGCCAACAAGCGCAAACTGCCGCCGCGATTGAAACTGAAGCTGCACGCGCCCGGGACGAGGCAGCCAAAGGCGCGGCCCAGGCGCAATACGACATGGCAGTGCTGATGCATTTTGCCCGGGGCGTGCCCCAAAACTACGTTGAGGCCATGAAGCTCTACCAATTGGCGGCGGCACAGGGTCTGACCGAAGCACAACTCAACCTGGGCCTTATGTTTGAAAACGGGCAGGGCACCCCCGAAGATTTTGTGCAAGCTTTGACTTGGTACAAG
>JBIKZZ010000193.1:0-6161 GCA_044354435.1 Rhodoferax sp.
GTTGGGCAAGGGCTCCATGATGACGCCGGTGGAAAAAGGCAGGATCTGCTGCGGCGTCAGGCCCAGTTTGCCGGCCAGAGCGGCGCAGGTGCTCAGAGCGCGGGCCCGGCCATCGGCGCCGGTGCCGGCATTGGCATTGCCGGTGTTGATCAGCAAAGCGCGCGCACCGGCGCTGGCCAGGTGTTCACGGCAAATTTGGACGGGTGCTGCACAAAACCGATTTTGGGTAAACACCCCTGCCACCGAGGCTCCAGACTCCAGCAACACCACCGTCAGGTCTTTGCGCTTGGCTTTACGGATGCCGGCTTCGGTAACACCCAGACGCACACCGGCAATCGGGTACAACTGGGCGGGGTTGGGGGGACTCAGATTGACGGGCATGACTATTCCTCGGGTAAGTGCTCGATTATCTGAAATTTAATGGACCCCTACGCCGTCAGAGTGGCGGCCGACAGGCTGGCACTCGTCGATGGTTGCGTTGAATAGGCCGGAATCAAGCTGCTTTTCTGCGTATCGGGCATCAGGCGGCGGCCTATATTTTGCGGATGACTGTCAAACACCATCACACTCACCGTACGGCCAAAGGGCGGACGGGCGGCACGGCGCAGGCCCAATTGCATCAAGCCTTGGCGCTGCACCAGCAAGGCCAACTGGAAGAGGCTCAGCGAATCTATGAGGCCATCCTCAGGATCCAACCGCGAAGCTTCGATGCTTTGCACCTGCTCGGCGTCATTGCCAACCAAAGCAACGACCCGCAGCGCGGAGCGACTTTGATTGCCAAGGCGATCGCCATCCATCCACACTTTGCGGTCTTCCACTTTAACCACGGTAACGCCTTGATGGCGTTGGGCCAGGCGACTTTGGCTGCCGCTAGTTTCCGACGCGCGATCCGACTGCAACCAGACTACGTTGGCGCCCATTTCAACCTGGGCAACATGCTGGTCGAACTCGGGCAAACCGAAGCCGCGATTTCAAGCTACGACCAGGCACTGGCCTTGGAACCCAATCAGGACGGCATTTGGTACAGCCGCGCCTGCGCCCTTCACGCCCTGAGCCGCCATGCCGAGGCGGTGGCCAGTTACGACAAGGTGATTGCGCTTCAACCCGAGCACAGCCGGGCGTACAACAACCGCGGCGTCGCCCTCCGAGACCTGGGGCAGGATGCCTTGGCTGTGGAAAGTTTTGAACGCGCCATCGCCCTGCGACCGGGCGACCCGCAACCCTTGAACAACCTCGGCCTGGCACTCAAGCACCTGCGCCAATACCAAGCCGCCATCGACTGTCATGACCGTGGTCTTGACATCGACACCAGCTATGCCATTGGCTGGTACAACCGCGGGCTGGCATTGCGTGAAATCGGCGACCCTGCTGCCGCGCTGGCCAGCCACGACCGGGCCATCGCCATCAACCCCCATGCGGGCGAGTTTCATTGTGACCGAGGTCTTGCGCTGCAGGACCTAGGCCAGATGGACGCTGCGATTGCCAGCTTTGATACCTGCATCGGCCTGCTGCCGGACTACCCGGATGCCCACTGGAACAAATCGCTGGCGCTGCTGGCCAAGGGTGATTTCGGCCAAGGCTGGCCTTTGTACGAGTGGCGTTGGCGCAACGTCAAGACCGGCTTGCGTCC
This sequence comes from Rhodoferax sp., assembly GCA_044354435.1. Classification (GTDB taxonomy): domain Bacteria; phylum Pseudomonadota; class Gammaproteobacteria; order Burkholderiales; family Burkholderiaceae_C; genus Rhodoferax. Next base: position 1,631 of record JBIKZZ010000193.1, read on the forward strand.
AGCCCACTTTGCGCAGCCGCTGTGGCTGGGTCAAGCACCCGTGGCGGGCAAGTCGATCCTGTTGCACTGTGAACAGGGACTCGGCGACGCCATCCAGTTTTTTCGGTATGCCACCCTTGTCAGGGCGCTGGGCGCGCAGGTGAGCGTAGAGGCGCCGGCCTCGCTGTTTGACCTGTTCAAGACCGCGGCCCACGATGTCGATGTGATCAGGACCGGCTCGGACCTCTCTGGCTTCGACTACCACTGCCCGCTGCTCAGCCTGCCGCTGGCACTCAAGACCACCCTGGCCACGATCCCACACCAGCAAAGCTACCTGCGCAGCGACCCGGCCAAGGTCGCCGCTTGGTCCGAGCGCTTGGGCCCGGCCCGTCGGCCCCGGATTGGACTGGTCTGGCGCGGAAACGCCAGCCACAACCATGACCATTTGCGCAGCGTGCCGCTGGCCACATTACTGCCCCACCTGCCTGAGGGAGTTGACTACGTCAGTCTGCAAAAAGAACTTCGCGACGGCGACCAGGAAACCCTCAACGCCAATCCCGGCCTCAAGCATTTTGGCGCCCTGATCCAGGACTTCTCCGACACGGCAGCCCTGTGCGAGTTGATGGATCTAGTGATCAGTGTCGATACCAGCGTGGCCCACCTGAGTGGCGCGCTGGGGCGACCCACCCATGTGCTGCTGCCGCCGTCACCCGACTGGCGATGGCTTCAGGATAGGGCAGACAGCCCTTGGTACGCCAGCGTCACATTGCACCGGCAGGCCCGCGGCCAGGGCTGGGAACCGACACTGCGTCAGCTTGGCACCACGCTGTCAATCACCCCATAGCACTGGCGCAGGCCTGGGGTCTGAACCTCAGGCCAACTTGCCGTGGCACTGCTTGTATTTCTTGCCGCTGCCACAGGGGCAGGGTTCATTACGGCCAACCCGGGGCACCGGCGCAAATGCGCCAGGCGCGCGGCCCACGGTCTGCTCATCCACCGTGGTTTGGACCTCGCCGGTTTCGGTGGGTGCGGTGTAGGTGACATTGGCAATGCTCTCGGCGCGCTGCTCCATGGCCACGGCAGCCTGCTCAATTTGCTCACTGGATTGGATCTTGACCGTCATCAGCAGCTTGGTCACTTCGTTCTTGACTGAGTCGAGCAACTGGCCGAACAGTTCGAAGGCTTCGCGCTTGTACTCCTGCTTGGGTTGCTTTTGAGCATAGCCCCGCAGGTGAATGCCCTGCCGCAGGTAGTCGAGCGAGCTCAGGTGTTCGCGCCAATGGGTGTCAATGCTTTGCAACAGGACCATGCGCTCGAACTGAATGAAATTGCCATTGCCTACCTGCGCTATCTTGGCGGCAAAAGCAGCGTTGGCCTCTGTGGTCACGGCCTCCAGCAAATCTTCATCGGTGATGGCGCTGGCGGCGCTGATCTGCTGTTGCAGGGTGAGGGTCAACTGCCACTCCTCGGCCAATACTTTTTCCAGGCCAGCGATGTCCCACTGCTCCTCCACTGACTCAAGCGGCACATATTGGCGTACAAGGTCGGCAAAGCAGCCTTCGCGCAGAGAAGTGATCTGGGCCGTCAAGTCCGCCGCATCCAGAATTTCATTGCGCTGCTGGTAAATGACCTTGCGCTGATCATTAGAGACGTCGTCATATTCAAGCAGCTGCTTACGCATATCGAAGTTGCGCGCCTCAACCTTGCGTTGCGCGCTCTCAATACTTCGGGTGACGATGCCAGCCTCGATGGCCTCGCCATCAGGCATCTTGAGCCGGTCCATGATGCTTTTGACGCGGTCGCCCGCAAAAATCCGCATCAGGGCATCGTCCAGACTCAAGTAGAAGCGCGATGAGCCAGGGTCGCCCTGGCGGCCAGAACGGCCGCGCAACTGGTTGTCGATGCGCCGGGATTCATGCCGCTCGGTCGCAATGATGCGCAAACCACCCAGCGCCTTGACCTGCTCGTGGTCCTTGCTCCACAGGGCCCGTAGCTCGGCAATTTGCTGCTGCTTCTGAGCGGCGTCCATAGCACCATCAGCCTCCAGCGCATCCACGACCAGGCTGACATTACCGCCCAGCACGATGTCGGTTCCGCGGCCAGCCATATTGGTGGCGATGGTGATCATTTTGAGACGGCCCGCCTGGGCGACGATGTCCGCCTCGCGCGCGTGCTGCTTGGCGTTGAGCACCTGGTGAGGCAGCTTTTCTTTGTCCAGCAGCTGCGAGATGATCTCGGAATTTTCGATCGAGGTGGTGCCCACCAGCACCGGCTGACCGCGTTCATAGCAGTCCCTAATGTCCTGGATCGCGGCCTCGTATTTTTCGCGCGTGGTCTTGTAGACCCGGTCCAGCTGGTCCTCACGCCGGCTGGGACGGTTGGGCGGCATCACCACGGTCTCCAGCCCGTAGATTTCCTGGAATTCGTAGGCTTCGGTATCGGCCGTGCCGGTCATACCCGCGAGATTGCCATAAAGCCGGAAATAGTTCTGGAAGGTGATCGACGCCATGGTCTGGTTTTCTGGCTGGATCGCCACCCCTTCCTTGGCCTCGACCGCCTGATGCAGGCCTTCGCTCCAGCGCCGTCCGCTCATCAGGCGTCCGGTGAATTCGTCCACGATAACGATTTCGTCCTCTTGCACCACGTAATGCTGGTCGCGGTGGTACAGGTGTTTGGCCCGCAGCGCTGCATACAGGTGGTGCACCAGCGTGATATTGGCCGGGTCATAGAGGGTGGCCCCTTCCGGGATCAGCCCCATCTCGAACAAGATCCGCTCGGCGTTCTCATGACCCTGCTCAGTCAAGAACACCTGGCGACTTTTTTCATCCAGGGTGAAATCGCCCGGCTTGATGATGCCCTCGCCAGTACGCGGGTCGGCCTCACCCTCCTGCTGCTGCAACTGAGGCACCGCCCGGTTGATAGCGACGTAAAGGCTTGTGTGGTCTTCGGCCTGGCCGCTGATGATCAGCGGCGTGCGCGCCTCGTCGATCAGGATGGAATCCACCTCGTCGACGATGGCGTAATTGAGGCCACGTTGCACGCGGTCTGCCACCTCGTAGACCATGTTGTCGCGCAGGTAATCAAAGCCGTATTCGTTGTTGGTGCCGTAAGTGATGTCGGCACGGTAGGCCGCCTGTTTTTCTTCGCGCGCCATGTTGGGCAGGTTGATGCCCACTGACAACCCCAGAAAATTGTAGAGTTTGCCCATCCACCGCGCATCGCGGTTGGCCAGGTAGTCATTGACCGTGACCACGTGCACGCCCTTGCCGGTCAAGGCGTTCAGGTAAACAGGCAGCGTCGCAGTCAGGGTCTTGCCTTCACCCGTGCCCATTTCTGAAATCTTGCCATTGTGCAGAGACATGCCGCCCAGCAGCTGCACGTCGAAGTGGCGCATCTTCATGACCCGCTTGGAGCCTTCGCGCACCACCGCAAAGGCTTCGGGCAACAGGGCGTCCAGCGTCTCACCCGCCGCAATACGCTCTCTAAACTGCTGGGTCTTGCCACGCAAGGCCTCGTCAGAGAGGGTCTCCAGCTCAGCCTCAATCGCGTTGATGCGATTCACACCGCTGCGGTATTGTTTGAGCAGGCGGTCATTGCGACTGCCGAATAGTTTGGTGAGTAGGTTGATGGCCATGAATGCAAGCCCACCCCCAAGGTCCCTCAGAACCCACAGGGCAGCGCAGTCCTTTTTCTAATCAGAGGAAAGTGGGGGCGCCTTGGCGCAATGCAATCGGGAACACCGAGCGCATGGCGCCTCAGGCACCCATCGCCCGATTTTACCTTTGCACGGGTGGGCGACCCGACGGGGTCGCTGGTACTCCCTGGTTGGCGGCGATAGAACGGTTTGCCGGCGGTGCCGAGCCGGCCTTGCCGGCTGCCAAAAACTTCATCGGGTCCTGCGGAATGCCCTGCACCAGGACTTCAAAATGCAAATGAGGGCCAGTGGACCGCCCAGTGCTGCCCACCTCAGCAATTTTTTGACCGACCCTGATCAAGTCACCGCGCTTGACGAAAACCCTTGAGGCATGCGCATAGCGGGTGATGAGGTCATTGCCGTGATCAATCTCAATCATGTTGCCGTACGGCGCGTTGAACTCCTGGACCACCACCACCCCGCCCGCAGCCGCAAAAATCGGGGTACCCGGCTCGGCAGGGTAATCCAAACCAGTGTGCAGGGCCGACGCACCTGTGATCGGGTCAATGCGCCAGCCAAAGAGCGAGCCCAAATTCCCTGAGACCACCGGCTGACGGGTCGGCACCATCATGGCGCGGACCTTTTGGTCCACCAGGCGTGACTCCATCACGGTCATCAAATCAGTGCGCTGCCCCGTCAGTCGGTCGAGCTCGGCCAGCGTGACCTCAAGTTCCTGGACCGACAAGGGACGGCCTGAGATCAGTGCACCACCCTGGCCAGGCTTGGTCTTGATGTCATTGGTGCTGATTCCTGCCAGCCCCGAGACACGCTCGCCCAGCGACTCCAGCTGTCGAAGCTTGGCCTGCAATTCGCCCACCTGGCGCGCCAGCACGTCCAGGTTTTCGCGCATGAATCGGT
>JBIKZZ010000195.1:0-6127 GCA_044354435.1 Rhodoferax sp.
TCAAACCCTGTCTGAACTCTCTGCGCTGGTTGGGCAGGAAGTGGCGATGAGTGACTGGATCAGCATCACCCAAGAGCGGGTCGATCAGTTTGCCCAAGCCACTGGTGATCACCAGTGGATCCATGTGGATCAGGAGCGCGCCAAAAATGGACCCTTTGGCGGCACCATCGCCCATGGGTTCCTGACGCTGTCGTTAATTCCCTCATTCTTTGAATCGGCCATGCATGTTTTGGAAACTCGCATGGGCGTGAACTACGGCTTGAACCGGGTGCGCTTTACGGCGCCGGTCCCGGTCGGCAGTCGCTTGCGGGCGCGCTTGACTCTGCTGAAAAGCGAGCCCATCGAGCAAAACGGTTTCCAGATGGTCTGGTCTGTCTCTGTGGAAAGGGAAGGCGTGGCCAAGCCCGTGTGCGTGGCCGAATCAATTGCCCGACGCTATCCTTGAGATGGGGCAACGGTCGGGCCAGCCAAGGCAAAGCCTTGCTGGCGCCAAGCCTCGAAGACTGTGACCGCCACTGCGTTTGACAGGTTTAAGCTGCGCTGACCGGCCACCATCGGTAACCGCAGGCAATTGGCTGGGCCCAGTGATTGGCGCAGCGCCTCGCTAAGGCCTCGGGTCTCGGCGCCAAAGACCAGCCAGTCACCAGGCGCAAACTGATGCTCATAAACCGTCCGTTGAGCCCGAGTGGTCAGGCCAAAAAGACGGCCCGGCGCAGGGCATGCCGTCGCCAAGAAGGCCTCCCAGTCGGCGTGCTGATGAACCTGCGCGTACTCGTGATAGTCCAGCCCGGCGCGACGCAGTTGGCGGTCGTCCATTGAGAATCCCAGCGGCTCCACCAAATGCAGTGCGCTGCCCGTGTTGGCTGCCAGCCGGATGATGTTGCCGGTGTTGGGTGGAATCTCGGGTTCAACCAGGACAATGTTAAACATAGGCTGAATTGTCGCCGTTGCTCAGTCGTTGGGCGTGCGCGCGATGACAAGCCCTGTGATGTGGGCTGCCCCAGCCCGGCGCACGGTATCCGCCGCCGCAAAGAGAGTCCCTCCACTGGTCATGACGTCGTCGACCAGCACCACACGGGACCCACGAATTCGCTCGGCCGCCAGCGGCTCCACCGCGAATGCATCCGTCAAGCTCGTCAAGCGCTCAGCCCGTCCCAGTGTCCGCTGTGCCGGGCTCTCGCTCAGGCGCAGCAGCAGGCCGCTGTCGGACTTTTCCGGTGCCAAGTGCTTGGCCAACAGCAAGGACTGGTTAAAACCTCGCGTCATCAAGCGCTGGCGTGACAGGGGTATTGGTAGCACGATGTCCGCGCTATCCAGAGCAGGCTCGACCCACGGCGCGCTGCGCAGTAGCAGGGCTAAAGTAGCGGCTAGCCCAGGTTGGGCGTGGAACTTGAAGTTGAGCACTAGCCCGGACCATGGGTAGGCATAGGCGACAGCAGCAAAGCAGGCGTCAAGTGGCGGATTCTGACGAACGCAAGCACCGCACTGGTCAATGCTGGGCACAACCGGTATGGCACAGGTACGGCAGCGCGGCATGGGCTGCGCAAATTGGCCGACACAGGCCTCGCAGACGGCTTGCGCTGGCCAGGCATGGCAAACCAGGCACTGGCTGGGCAGCCGCGCCGATAGTCCCTGCAACAGTCTTGCCATCATGGCGATCAATATACTCTGGCTTAACCCGCCCGCTATGTCGACCCAGCGCCCACCCACCATAGATCCACAAGCCGCCCAGCGTTGGGCTGGCCGATCACCAGGCCCCTCGCCATGGTTGCACGAAGAGGTGGCGCGGCGCATGGAGGAGCGACTGACCTGGATCAAGCTCAAGCCCCAGAACTGGGCCCATTGGCAACCTGTCACCGGTGGGCTGCAGGCGCATGATGTGCTCGCCCGTCGGTACCCTCAGGCGGCGTGCGTGGTGTCGGAGCCGATCCCGTCCCATCATGACTACGCAAGCGCCCTGTTGACCAAGCCATGGTGGAACCCCGCGCGCTGGACGGGCCAACCCATCCGGTTTCAGCCACCTGCTGCGGCATCGGTGCAAATGCTGTGGGCCAATATGGCGCTGCACATGGCGTCAGACCCTCAAGAATTGATGGGGCAGTGGCACCGCGCCCTGGCAACTGGCGGTTTCCTGATGTTTTCCTGCCTGGGTCCGGACACCCTGGCCCGATTGCGCGAGCACTACCGGGGCTTGGGCTGGCCGGCGCCGTCACACGAATTTACGGATATGCACGACTGGGGTGATATGCTGGTGGCGGCGGGTTTTGCCGAGCCAGTGATGGATATGGAGCGGATTACCCTGACGTTCCAGTCGCCAGAGCGCTTGTTGGAAGAGCTCCGCGGTCTAGGGCGTAATTTGCACCTCAATCGCTTTGCCAGTCTGAGAGGCAGGCAATGGCTGAAGCAATTGATGGCTATATTGGCAAATGAGCCGTTAGAGCTAGAGTTTGAAGTGATTTATGGTCACGCCTTTAAGCCTGTGCCTCGACTTGCAGTCCGTCCAGAGACGGTCCTTTCTCTTGAACAGATGAAGGACAGCTTGCGTGCTGCAAACAACCGTCAGCTTGGCCTGCAGACAAGAGCCCCTTGATGCCAGAGGCGTTATAGGCCGTCGGCTACAATGAAAACACTTTTAAACAGCTTGAAATCATGCCTGCCGCTCGGCTGGCTGATATGAAAAAGGATTGAGCGGGTCGTCTAGTGGGAAATACAGCATTTCGATTCGCAACGGTACACGGTCAGGGAATCGACTGGCTTCTGCGCCGGAATTGTGCAGTTACGCCTGCCCAGCTGGGCTGGTTCTACTTGTCGTTGTGCGTGGTCTCTTTGGGTATAGCGACAGCCTTTTGGGCTCAGGGTGCGTTACTTGTCATGCCGTTCGCTTGGCTGGAGCTTCTGGCGGTTGGTGCCGGGTTTTTAGCTTACGCACGGCACGCGGCTGACCGTGAACAGATCTCCTTGCGGGATCGGCATTTGGTGATAGAACTCGAGCAGGCTGGAAAGGTTGAGCGCATGGAGTTTCGACGCGAATGGGTCAGGGTAGAGCCAAAGCAGGGCGACAACTCACTCATTGAAGTTTCGGCTCAGGGCCAATCGATTGAGGTCGGGCGATACGTCCGTCCTGAGCTTCGCCACCTGCTGGCCAAGGAAATACGAATGGCGTTGCGAGGCGCATGAGCCGTCTTTCTGACGTGCGGCTAACTAGGTTATTTTGAGGCAAAGAAGAAGTGAACATGATGAAAAGCATCTCCAACAAGGCAGCGACTGCTCTGCTGAGCGCTAGTGCCTGGGCTGGTTCGGTGGCGGTGACCACTGCCCACGCGGTCAATGATTTGCCGGGCGGCCCGGCTGTGAGGCAGCTTAATTTGCACCCTGCCGTCACCAAAATTGCCGAAGAGCAGGCTTGGCTGCATTGGTTCATGCTGATTCTGTGCACTGTGATCTTCCTTGCGGTGTTCGCGGTCATGTTTTATTCGATCTGGAAACACCGCAAGTCCGTCGGCCACAAGTCTGCCAATTTTCATGAGTCGGTCACGGTCGAGGTCATCTGGACCATCGTCCCCTTCATCATCGTCATCCTGATGGCCCTGCCCGCCACCAAAGTGGTTGTGGCCATGAAAGACACCACCAACGCTGACCTGACCATCAAAGCCACCGGGATGCAGTGGAAATGGGGTTACGACTACATCAAGGGCGAGGGCGAGGGTATCGGTTTCATTTCGGCTTTAGACGCTGCTCACCGGGAGTTGTCCAACAACGGCGGCCCCAAGGCCGGCGTGGTGATGGATGACTACCTGCTCAAGGTGGACAACCCAATGGTGGTGCCAGTCAACAAAAAGGTGCGCATCATTACCACCGCCAACGATGTAATCCATGCCTTCATGGTGCCGTCATTCGGGATCAAGCAAGATGCCATCCCTGGTTTTGTGCGTGATACCTGGTTCCGTGCGGAGAAAATCGGCGACTACCATGGCCAGTGCGTGGAACTGTGCGGCAAAGAACACGCCTATATGCCGATTCACGTGAAGGTGGTGTCGGCGGAAGACTATTCTGCCTGGGTTGCCGCCGAGCAGAAAAAACTGGCGGCCAAAGCCGATGATCCAAGCAAAGTGTGGACGGCGGCAGAGATCACCCAGCGCGGGGAAAAAGTCTATGCCGCCAACTGCGCGGCCTGCCACCAGGCCAGCGGCAAGGGAGCCGGCCCGATCAAAGCGCTCGATGGCGCGGCCGTGGTGCTTGATGCTGATGTGGCCAAGCAGATTGCGATTTTGCTCAACGGACAGAACAACGGCGCCATGCCCGCGTGGAAGCAGCTCAGCGACACCGAAATCGCCGCTGTCATCACTTTCACCAAAAATAATTGGTCCAACAAGACCGGCCAGCTGGTTCAGCCGGCCGATGTGACCGCGGCGCGCAAATAGACCGCCGCCTCCAGATTCAAGCATTGACAAGGAAATCAGCATGAGTGCCGTTTTAGACCACCACGACCACGCCCACGATGACCACCACGACCATGCCCCCAGCGGCTGGCGGCGTTGGGTCTATGCCACCAACCACAAAGACATCGGTACGCTCTATCTGCTATTCAGCTTTACGATGTTGATTGTGGGCGGCGTGCTGGCTTTGCTGATTCGCGCGGAACTGTTTCAGCCTGGCCTGCAACTGGTGAATCCGGAGTTGTTCAACCAGCTCACCACAATGCATGGCCTGATCATGGTGTTTGGCGCCATCATGCCTGGCTTTGTGGGATTTGCGAACTGGATGATTCCACTGCAGATCGGTGCGGCCGACATGGCCTTTGCCCGCATGAACAACTTCTCGTTCTGGCTCATGATTCCGGCCGGACTGACTCTGATGGGCTCGTTCTTTATGCCCGGCGGCGCACCAGCCGCGGGATGGACACTGTATGCACCGCTGACCCTGCAGATGGGCCCGAGTATGGATGCCGGCATTTTTGCATTGCACGTACTGGGCGCGTCGTCGATCATGGGCTCTATCAACATCATCGTCACCATTCTGAACATGCGGGCGCCCGGCATGACGCTGATGAAAATGCCGATGTTTTCGTGGACCTGGCTGATCACTGCTTACTTGTTGATCGCGGTGATGCCCGTTTTGGCCGGTGCCATCACCATGACGCTGACCGACCGTCACTTCGGAACCAGTTTCTTCAACCCCGCTGGCGGCGGTGACCCGGTGATGTATCAGCACATCTTCTGGTTCTTTGGTCACCCTGAGGTTTACATCATGATCTTGCCGGCTTTTGGCATCATCAGCCAGATCGTGCCGGCTTTTGCGCGCAAGAAACTGTTCGGCTATTCCTCCATGGTTTACGCCACCTCCAGCATCGCGATTCTGTCTTTCATCGTCTGGGCGCACCACATGTTCACCACGGGTATGCCCGTGACCGGCCAGTTGTTTTTCATGTACGCCACCATGCTGATCGCCGTGCCCACCGCTGTGAAAATCTTCAACTGGATCGCCACCATGTGGCAGGGCTCAATGACCTTTGAGACACCCATGCTGTTCGCCGTCGGCTTCATCTTCGTGTTCACCATGGGTGGTTTCACCGGCCTGATTCTGGCGATGGCGCCGATCGACATCCAGTTGCAGGACACCTATTACGTGGTGGCCCATTTTCACTATGTGCTGGTCGCGGGCTCACTGTATGCCATGTTTGCCGGCTACTACTACTGGAGCCCCAAATGGACTGGCGTCATGTACAACGAGACCCGCGGCAAGATCCATTTCTGGTGGTCGCTGATCGCCTTTAACGTGACCTTCTTCCCCATGCACTTTCTCGGCCTGGCTGGTATGCCTCGCCGTTATGCCGACTACCCGATGCAGTTCGCCGACTTCAATGCGCTTGCTTCGATTGGCGGTTTTGCCTTCGGTCTCGCCCAAGTCTATTTCTTTTTCTATATTGTGTTGCCCGGCATGATGGGTAAGGGCGAGAAAGCCCCCCAAAGCCCGTGGGAAGGGGCTGAAGGCCTGGAGTGGGAAGTTCCCTCGCCTGCACCTTTCCACACCTTTGAGACGCCGCCTCGTTTGAATGCTGCGGCGAACAAGGTCATCGGCTAACCGTGCGCTGGACACCGACATGACGACCCCTGAGCAAAAAAAATCC
>JBIKZZ010000196.1:0-6119 GCA_044354435.1 Rhodoferax sp.
CTCCAAACCGGCGATCATGCGCAGGATGGTGGTCTTGCCGCAGCCCGACGGGCCCAGCAGCGTGACCAGGGTGCCCGCTGGGAATTCCAGCGAGATGGTGTCCACAGCGGTGACCTTGTTGCCGTAGCGCTTGCTCACCTGGTCAAACACCACGCGGGCCGGTCCTTTGCGATTTGAAATAGTCATGCGCCTCCCGCAAGCATGGTCGAATCCTGCTGCATGCCCCGGCGCCCCAGGCGTCGGCTGCCAACCAGCCATTGAAACAGGCCGATGGCGGCCAGCATCACCACAATCAGCACCGTGGCGTAGGCAATCGCCACGCCGTATTCATTGTTCTCCACCCGCCCGATGATGTAGCTGGTGGCCAGGTCGTGCTTGGCGCTGACCAGAAAAATCACCGCGCTGATGGCCGTCATGCTGCGCACAAAGCTGTACACCAGCGCGGACAGGATGGCCGGCCGGATCAGCGGCAGCGTGATGCGGCGGAAGGTGGTCCAGGAGCTCGCGCCCAGCGTCAGTGAGGCTTCGTCCAGGCTTTTGTCAATCTGCGACAGCGAGGCAATGCCCGAGCGCACGCCCACTGGCATGTTGCGGAACACAAAGCAGATCACCAAAATGGCGGCGGTGCCGGTCAGCTCGATCGGCGGCACATTGAAGGCGATGATGTAGCTCACGCCAATCACCGTGCCCGGAATGGCAAAACTGAGCATGGTGCCGAACTCAAACAGCTGTTTGCCGTGAAAATTTTGGCGTGTCAGCAGCCAGGCGGTGATCAAGCCGATGGCAGCTGTCAACGGGGCCGAAATGGTGGCAATTTGCAGCGTGGTCCAGAAGCTGTTCCAGGCCGAGCCCTGCCAGTGCAGGCCAAATTCACCAAAGGCGATCGAGAAGGCGCCAAGGTAATGTTTGAGCGTCAGGGTGCTGTCGCGGCCCCACAGCTGCACAAAGCTGCCGTAAACAATCATCAGGTAAACCACCACCGTGAACAGGGCCCAGGCGGTGGTGATGACCAGGGCCGGGATGGCAATGCGTTTGGGCAACAACGGATGCATGCCGCCATCGCCCTTGCCGCTGACCGAGGTGTAGCTGCGCCGACCCAGCCAGCGCTGCTGCAGGTAGAACGCGCCGATGGTGAAGACCAGCAGGATGATGGCCAGCACAGCGGCCTGGCCCTGGTCGTTTTGCGAGCCTACGACCGCAAAGAAAATTTCGGTCGACAGCACGTTGAAATTGCCGCCCAGCACCAGCGGGTTGCCGAAATCGGCCATGCTCTCAATAAAGCCCAGCAAAAAGGCATTGGCCAGCCCGGGCCGCATCAGCGGCCACGATACGGTGCGAAAGGTCTGCCAGGCGTTGGCGTTCAGGGTCTGCGCCGCCTCTTCCAGCGACGGGCTGATCGCCTCCACCACCCCGATCAACACAAGGAAGGCAATCGGCGTGAACGACAGCAGCTGCGCGATGAGCACCCCGCTGAAGCCGTAGACCCAGCGCGTCGGCTCCAGGCCGAGTTGCTCAGCAACAAACTGTGTCACATTGCCCGACAGGCCGAACAGCAGGATCAGCGACAGGCCAATCACGAACGGCGGCGTGATGATGGGCAAGAGGGAGAGCGATTTGAACAACCCGCGAAAGCGCACGCCAGTGCGCGTCAACACCAGGGCAAAGGCCAGCCCGAGCAGGGTGGACAAGAGCCCGACCGTGATCGCCAACACCAGGGTGTTCCAGGCCACGCCGCAGCCGGCGCCGGTGCTCAGGCAAGTCAGGCGCCAGATTTTCGGGTCGAGCAGCCGGCTGACAAAGGGGGCCATCGACCAAGCACCGTCTTCCGCCCGAAACGGGATCACCAGCATCTGCAGCACCGGCAGCCCGATGAACAGCAGGGTCAGGGCAATCACCAGCCCGAGCGAACCCGTCACAAAGGCGTCACCACCAACCAGCCCGCGCAGCGCCAGCCCGCGTGTCAGCAAAAACAAAAAACTGGCGCCTGTCACCAGCGCACCGTAGCCCATGCCAAACTGGCGTTGCTCGGACTCGCCGAGCCAGTCATTGAGCCAGGCGGCGTTCCAGCCCTTCAGGCCAAACAGAAAGCCCTGCGCCAGCAGGTAGGCGATGCCCAGGCCGCCCAGCAGCACCAACAGCTGGCCCAGCGTGGCCGCCTTTGGGCGCCGCAGTACGGCCATCAGCGCCGCCAAGGCCAGCAGAGGTACCGGCAGCAGCCATAGGGCGGCCCCCTTGAGCCACAGAAACAGGGCAGGTGCAGATTCGGTGGCCAGCGGGTACCCGCTCAGCAGCCACTTGACGGCCCAAAAGCCGTCCTCGATGGCGTACCAAGGCAGCAGCGCAACCCCGATCAGGGCGACCACAGCCGTACCCAGTGCCTGGGTGTCCAGGCTGCGTGGCTGCACGGTCACCCAGCTGGTGCGCTACGGCTCAAGGTTTCAGCCAGATCAGCGGGGCAGGGCGCCAATCTCGTCGTCCCATTTTTTCAGCAGCCGCCGCCGCTCGGCTGCCGAGCCGTATTTGACGAAGTCGTAATCAATCAGCTTGATCTTGGCCAGGTCGGGCGCTTTGGGCGAGCTGATGGCGGCCTTGTTGGACATGACCTGGAACGACTTGACGTCCTTAGCCTTGTTTTGGAACTCGGCCGTCAGGGCGAACTCGTAGAACTTCTTGGCGTTGTCCAAGTTGCGCGAGCCCTTGACGATGCTCATCGAGCCAATTTCGTAGCCCGTGCCCTCGCAGGGCACAACCGATTTAATCGGGAAACCGGCCTCTGCCACGGCCACCGCGTCATGCACAAACACAATGCCGATCACCGTCTCGCCTGAACCGGCGGCTTTGATCGGCGCTGAGCCCGATTTGGTGTACTGGTTGATGTTACTGTGCAGCGCCTTCATGTATTCAAAAGCTTCTTTTTCCCCCATCATCTGCACCAGTGTGGCCAGCATGGTGTACGCGGTGCCAGAAGAGTTAGGGTTGGCCACCTGAACTTTGCCCTTGTAGACCGGCTTGATCAGGTCTTTCCAGCAGGCTGGCACCGGCAGGTTCTGTTTTTTCAGCAGTTCTTCGTTGTAGCCATAGCCGAGCGCGCCGGAATAGATGCCGACCGTGCGCACCTTGGAAGCCACCGCCTGCCGGTTGGCCCAGTCGTGCAGTTGGGTCCGGCTTTCTGACACATAGGCTTGGGTCAGGCCTTCTTCAGCGGCCTGCAAGTGCGGGTCACCGGTGCCGCCCCACCAGATGTCGCCCTTGGGGTTGGCCGACTCGGCCTTGATCTGGGCATAGGTCTCACCTGAACTCTTGCGCGTCATGTCGACGGCAATGCCCGTCTTCTTCTCGAACTCAGTCTTGGCCTGTTGGCACCAGGCCTCGTCGGAGCTGCAGTACAGAGTTAGCTTGCCTTGCGCCTGGGCGGGTACCGCCAAAAGCCCGAAAGTCAGTGCCAAAAGGCTAGATAAAAGAGAAAGGCGCATTTCATAACTCCTATAAGTGCATGCAATTGGCCAAGTACAAGCCAGCCAGCTAATCTATATCACGATCAGCATTGGGTCAATAGTGGTCAATCCGTACAAACCAGACCGGCGGGCGGCCAAAGGTGACCTAGCTACCTGACAGAGGCCCTAATTGGCCATCAGCGCGAGCAGGGCTGGGTACAGTTCCGGGGCACAGGCTACCAGCAAACCGCCGCTGCGGATGCCCTCCGGCGTGAAAAAATCGTTGGCCCGCCCGCCCGCTTCGGTCACCAGCAGTATGCCGGCCGCGCAGTCCCAGGCGTTGATATGCAACTCGGCGTAGCCATCGACCCGGCCTGCTGCCACATCAGCGAGCCCCAGTGCGCCCGAGCCGCGGCGGGTGAAGGCGCATCCGGCGGCCAATAGCGCAGCTGCCTTGCCCAGATAATCGGCCGGTTGGCTTCGGGGGGACCAGCCAAGCTCCACAGTGGCGCCCCTGAGTGCGATGGTGCTGCGGGCCTGCATCGGCCGCCCGTTAAGCCATGCGCCAGCACCCAGCCCTGCGCTGTACAGCCGGTTCATGTGCGGGTCAAAGAGCACGCCCAGCACCGGCTTGCCGCCCTCTAGGTAGCCGATTGAGATGCACCAGCGTGGCACGTCAGTGGCGTAGTTGGCAGTGCCGTCAATCGGGTCGACCAGCCAAAAATTACCTGCGGCCCCGACGGCGTCCTGACCACCCATTTCTTCGCCCACAACCAGATCGCCGGCAAAGGCTTGTGCCACCTCGGCCCGAATCAGCTGCTCAACCGCGAGGTCAGCCTGTGTCAACACATCGTGCGCACCTTTCGCGCTGATCTGCAACTGGGCAGCCTCCTTGAGGGCCAGTTCGCCGCATTGGCGCGCCAGGCGAATGGCAAAGTCCAGCCGGGCGGCCAGGTGAGTGGGTAGTAGGGATCTGGTCATGTGGTGTGGGCGTGCGTCGCGTCAGAGCTTGAGTGTGGCCGGCAGGTACTTGGCCAGCAGGTCCTCGTAATAGGGCTTGAGCTCGGCCAATAGGGGCGGGTTCGGGTTCTTGGAATACAGGTCGTAGGGGTTGAACTTCTGCACCCAACGTAAGTTCTCGTCGTCCCGGGCATCGGTCAGGTGCCGGTACTGCCCCTCTTTGTGCCAAGCGTAGAAGGAGTGGTAGCGGATCATGTACTGAGCCGGCTCGGGCAAATAGTCTTTCAGCAGGTGGTATAGGTATTCGTCGTGGCCCCAGGACATGTGTACCTTGTCGAGCCCGCAGTTGGCACTGTAAATGCCCAGCTCGCTGCTGTAACGGCTGTCCTGGCTGTCCGGGTTTGCCGCAAAGAACTCCGGATAAACAATCCGCTGCGAATGCCGGCAGCCGACCGGAAAGGTGTCACCCACCACAGCCCATTGCGGCTCGCCAAACAGGCACAGCACTTTGCCCAGGTCGTGCACAAAGCCGGTCAGCACAAACCAGTCGGGGTGGCCGTCAGCGCGAATAGCTTCTGCGGTTTGCAGCAAGTGGCTGATTTGCGGCAGGTTGATGTCCGGGTCCGACTCGTCGACCAGCGTGTTCAGGTAATCCAGCCCCTCCCAGGGCGTCATTTGCCGTTGCTGGAATTGAAGCCACTTGTCTTTTTTGCCCAGCACAAAATCGACCGTCTGATGCGTGTGGTTGTTGCGGTAGAACTCGCGCACCCGTTCAATGCCCGGTTGGGTGTAGTCACGGTAGACGGCGCGACTGGGCTGATCGGCTAGGCCATGGGCTGGGGCCAGGGTATTTGACATGGGCGTCCTTTAGGGCGTCGGAGACAGCAGCGGCCATCGCTAGCGCTCGGCCACTCATATTAACCTTGCCTGGCTGGCCGTTCTGCGAAAATCCGCGTGTCCCGGCCCGAATATCCTGTTCGGTTGCCAGGCTTCCAAGTGAGCGCCCATGTCCGATATCCTGACCCAGATCGTTGCCGTCAAACACGAAGAAGTGGCTGCCGCTCGCAGTCGTAAACCGCTCGCCGAGGTCCGCGCCGACGCCGAATCTCGCGTCCTGACGCGGGATTTCCTGGGCGCCATGCGGGCCCGAATTGCCGCCGGGCGACCGGCGGTCATCGCCGAAATCAAAAAGGCCAGCCCATCCAAGGGGGTGCTGCGAGCCGACTTTGAGCCTGCGGACATCGCCCAAAGCTATGCGGAACACGGCGCCACCTGTCTGTCTGTGCTGACCGACCAGCAGTTTTTCCAGGGTAAGGTTGATTACCTGAAACAGGCGCGCGCGTCATGCCATTTGCCGATCCTGAGAAAAGATTTTTTGGTTGACGCCTACCAGGTCTATGAGTCGCGCGTTATGGGGGCTGACGCGGTGCTGCTCATCGCTGCCTGCCTCGACGATGCCCAATTGCGAGATTTCGAAGCCATCGCCCTCAGCCTGGACATGGCAGTTCTTGTAGAAGTGCACGACGCTGCGGAGTTGGCGCGGGCCCTGCGACTCAAAACGCCGCTGATCGGCGTCAACAACCGCAACCTCAAGACCTTTGAAGTGTCTCTACAGACCACACTTGACCTGCTGCGCGAGGTGCCGGCAGACCGTCTGCTGGTCACCGAGAGTGGCATTGCCACGCGAGACGATGTGCTGCGCCTAGGTGCAGCCGGCGTCAATGC
>JBIKZZ010000021.1:0-23320 GCA_044354435.1 Rhodoferax sp.
CGGCTGCGCGTGGTGGGCTGGCTGCAAGACCACCGAGGCCGACTGCTGGCGGCGACGCAGTCGGCTTGTCGGCCTGACGATGGCGGCAACGCCCCGCCCTGACTCCGATAGAATCAATCACCGGGCCAAACCATTGAGGCCCGGTTTTTTTTGGCTCACTTTTTGACAGGCGGCCTGCCCCATGGACATCTTTGACTACGACAACATCCTGCTGCTGCCTCGCAAATGCCGGGTGGAGAGCCGCTCAGAGTGCGACGCCAGTGTCGAGTTCGGGCCGCGCCGCTTCCGGCTGCCGGTCGTGCCGGCCAACATGAAGACCGTGGTCAACGAGGACATTTGCGTCTGGCTGGCGCAGGCCGGCTATTTTTATGTGATGCACCGCTTTGACTTTGACAACATCAAGTTTGTACAAAGCATGGCAACGCGCGGCCTGTACACCTCGATCTCGCTGGGCGTGAAGCCGCCCGACTACGCCACCGTGGCGCATCTGCTGGCCTTGGGCTTGGCGCCCGACTACATCACCATCGACATCGCGCATGGCCACGCCGACAGCGTCAAAGCCATGATCGGCCACTTGAAAGAAAAAATGCCCGCCAGCTTTGTGATTGCCGGCAACGTAGCCACGCCAGAGGCGGTGATCGACCTGGAAAACTGGGGCGCCGACGCCACCAAGGTGGGCATCGGCCCAGGCAAGGTCTGCATCACCAAATCCAAGACCGGTTTTGGCACTGGTGGCTGGCAGCTGTCGGCGCTGAAATGGTGCGCCCGTGTGGCCACCAAGCCCATTATTGCCGACGGCGGCATCCGCGAGCATGGCGACATTGCCAAGTCGGTCCGCTTTGGCGCCACCATGGTCATGATCGGCTCCATGCTGGCCGGCCACGAGGAAAGCCCGGGCCTGACGGTCGAGGTGGACGGCAAGCTGTACAAGGAGTACTACGGCTCGGCCAGCGACTTCAACAAGGGCGAGTACAAACACGTGGAAGGCAAACGCATCCTGGAGCCGATCAAGGGCCGGCTGGCCGACACCCTGACCGAGATGGAGCAGGACCTGCAAAGCTCGATCAGCTACGCCGGCGGCAAGAAGCTGATGGACATTCGCAAGGTCAACTACGTCACTTTAGGCGGCGACAACGCCGGCGAGCACCTGCTGATGTAGTGGCTGGCTCTCAAGCCAGCAAACTGGCCGCCAGGCAAGCCGCTGGGCGACCCGGGCTCGGGCTCAATCCTTCAGGTAGTGGTTCACCAGCGTAACCCAGAAGCTGGCAGTCGTGGGCAAGATGGCGTCATTGAAGTCATAGCCCGTGTTGTGCACCATGCATCCCGGCCCGGTACCGGGCTGACCATCGCCATTGCCAACAATGAAGTAACAGCCGGGCACCTCATTGAGCATGAAGGCAAAGTCATCACTTGCCTGCAGTGGCGCCATGGGCTCAATCAGCGCGGCCTCACCCATGCTGTTGCGGGCCAGTTCAAGGGCCATGGCAGTGACGCCAGCGTCGTTGATGCAGGGCGGCGTACGCCATTGGTAGTCCACCTGGGCCGTGGCCCCATGCACAGCAGCCTGGTTCTGCGCCATGGCGGTGATGCGCTCACGCAGAAAAGCACGCACCTCGGGGCGGCGGGCCCGGATCGTGAGCTTGAGCTCGGCGGTGCCCGGGATCACATTGGCAGCCAGCCCGGCATGGATCGCGCCCACCGTCACCACCGCCATGTCGTTCGGGTCAAGCTCACGCGACACCAGGGTCTGCAGAGCCAGAATCAAGTGGGCCGCCACCACAATCGGGTCCACGGTGGTGTGCGGCATGGCCCCGTGCCCCCCTTTGCCGTGAACCGTGATGATGGCCGTGTCAGAAGAGCTGTAAATCACGCCGGGCAAAAAACCAAAGCGCCCCGCCGGAAAGCCCGGCTCGTTGTGAAAAGCAAAGATGGCATCACAGGGGAAGCGTTCAAACAGGCCCTGCTGGACCATTTTTTGCCCCCCCTGCAAGCCCTCTTCAGCAGGCTGAAAGATCAGGTTCAAGGTCCCGCTGAAACCGCGTGTGACCGACAGCAATTGCGCCGCCGCCAGCAAAGTGGCGGTGTGGCCATCATGGCCGCAGGCATGCATGCGCCCCGGATGCCGACTGGCCCAGGGCAGGCCCGTGGTCTCGGTCATGGGAAGAGCGTCCATGTCGGCCCGCAGACCGAGGCGATTGGTACCGGAGCCAGCACGTAGCGTACCCACCACGCCGGTACCGCCCAGTCCCCGATCAACCTGGTAGCCCCAGGCGGTCAAGCGCTGCGCGACCAGGTCGCTGGTGAGAAACTCTTGGTAGCCCAGTTCAGGGTTGGCATGAATCTGGCGGCGCAGGGCCACCATCTCGTCAAGATTTTCGGCAATGCCGGGCAAAACGGGGGCAGAAATCATGGTCACCTTGCCTGTCACGAAAGCGGTTTAGGTTAACATGATTGTGGCTCGACGCGCTCCTGAAAGCCTCAAGGCCTGAGGTCCGAAGGGCACCTAATCCCACCACGGTCACACCACCTACCATTACCCCATGCCCAACGCCAACACCCCCCAAAACGCAGCTCTGAGCACTCTTGTCAATCGCCGTCGCGCTGCCCAGCTCGGGCTGAGTGCCATTGCCGCCGCCAGTGGCCTGGGGCCTTGGCAGGTGGCCCGGGCGGCGGGCAAGGGCACGGTCATTTTGGGTATTGACGCCGATCCCCCCACCCTGAACCTGGGCACCACCACTGATTTCACGGCGGGCGATGTTTCCGCCAAGATTCTGGAAGGGCTGATCTGGCTGGACCCGGCCTATAACCCAAAGCCGGCACTGGCCACGGCGTGGACCATCTCCCCGGACGGCAGGACCTACCGCTTCACCTTGCGCCGTGGCGTCAAATGGCATGATGGCCGGGACTTCAACAGTGAGGACGTTCGCTTCACCTTGGTCGAGGTGCTGGCCAAACTGCATCCACGCGCCTCGGCGGTGTTCAAGAACCTGGGGCTGGAAGTCGAGACGCCAGACGCTGGCACCGTGGTGATCAAACTGCAAAAGGCCTACGCGCCCTTTTTGTCGCAGATGACGGTCTTCGATGCGCCCATGCTGCCGCGCCACATCTATGAGGGCAGCCCGGTGGCGACCAACCCCGTCAACCTGCGGCCCGTGGGCACCGGGCCGTTCAAGTTTGCAGAGTGGAAACGCGGCACCAGCATCCGACTGGTGCGCAACCCGACTTACTGGGACGGCGACAAGCCTTACCTGGAACAGCTGATTTTTCAGATCATCCCACAAGGCGCCAATCGGGTTCCCTCTTTGCAGACTGGTGAGATCGACACCCTGCTCGACTTCTACACCCCAAAGCCGGAAATGCCGCGGATTCTGGCAGACAAGTCGCTGGTGGCCCGGCAGGGCGTGAATATCCCGGCCATTTGGTTTCTGATGTTCAATGTGAAGTCGCCACTTTTCGCCAAAAAAGAGGCGCGACAGGCCCTGGCGTTTGGCATTGACCGGGTGCGGCTGGTCAAGCAGGTGATGCAGGGACTCGCCCGCCCGGGCGCTGGCGCGTTTGGCGACGGCTTCAAGTGGCTGCTCAACGAGCAGGTGGCCTACGCCAAAAAATACCCCTATGACCCGGCCCGTGCCAAAGCCTTGCTGGCCAAGGCGGGCATTAAGCCCGACAGTGTCACGGTGCGTCTGCCGTTTGACCTGGGGCGACCACAAATGCGGGCACAGTCACAAATCATTCAGGATAACCTGCGGCAGATCGGCATTGAGGTCAAGCTGGAGCCGCTGGAACGCTCGGTGCTGTACGACCGCGTCTACACCAAACGCGATTTCGACCTGACGCTGGGTTCGTTTTATTCAGCCGGCGACCCGGCCATTGGCTACACCCGCCTTTACATCACCAACACCAGCACCTCGCCCAACACCAACGCCAGCGGCTACAGCAACCCCAAGGTCGACGATTTGCTGGGACAAGCGGCCACCGCGCCAGAGCGCGCCACACGGGCCCAGCTGTACAAGGACTTGCAAGTCATCCTCAATGAGGATCTGCCTTCGCTGGTCCTGTTCGACGAGGAAACAGTCGATACCGCCAGCCGAAAACTGACCGGCGTATTCCCGGCCCTGGATGCGCGTGACCAGTGGGCGGGCGTTCGCCGCAATGACTGACCAGCGCCGGGGCAGACAACCCGGCCGCGCGCGATGATCAGTTTTATTCTGCGGCGTCTGCTGCACGCGGTGCCCCTGCTGCTGGCCGTGGTGGTGCTGAATTTTTTGCTGATCGCCTTCACGCCGGGCGACCCAGTCACACTGCTGGTCGGCGATTTCCCGGCACCGGCGGAATACCTGGCCCAAATGCGCCGCGAATACGGGCTGGACCAGCCGATGTGGGTGCAACTGTGGCGCTACCTCTCTAAGGTGATGGTGGGTGATCTGGGTTACTCCTTCGCGGCCCAGCAACCCGTCTCCGAACTCATCTGGGGGCGATTGGGCGCCACCGTCACCCTGACGCTGAGCGCCCTGGTCTTTGCCAGCGTGATGGGCGTCAGCCTGGGCATCATCGCCGCACGGGCCACCCAGTCACCAGGGACCCGCTGGCTTGACTCTGGCATCCAGGCCGGATCGTCGGCGGGCTACTCGATCCCGGACTTCTGGCTAGGCCAGCTGCTGATCCTGACCTTCGCGATCTGGCTCGGCTGGTTGCCGTCGCAGGGCAGCCAGCCCATTCGCGGCTTGTCTGATGGCTGGGCCGGCCTGGGCGAACAATTGCGCCATCTGGTGATGCCTATGCTGGCGCTGTCGATGCGCTACCTCACCCTGATCACCCGCATCACCCGCGCCGCCATGCTGGAGGTGTTAAACGCGGACTACATCCTGGCCGCGCGCTCGCGCGGCGCGAGTGAGTGGACCGTGATGCTGGTCCACGCCCTGCGCAATGCGGCCGCGCCGGTGTTGACCGTCATAGGCTACAACGTCGGCTTCATGCTGGCGGGCTCGGCGCTGATCGAGGCCGTATTTGGGTGGCCGGGCATTGGCCGCCTGCTGTACGAATCAATCTCCCGGCGGGATTACCCGGTCATGCTGGCCATCCTGCTGATGGTGTCGGTGTCGGTGGTCCTGGCCAATTTGGCCACCGACATCGTTCACCGGCTGATTGACCCGAGGATCGACCGAACATGAGCCGACTCCTGCGCCGCCAGGCCACCCGCCTGGCACTGGTAATCTTGACGCTGCTGGTGCTGCTGGCTATCTTTGCGCCCTGGGTCTGCCACTACGCACCCATGACCGGCGGCGACAACGCGCTGTTGGCACCGCTCTCTAGTGGCCATTGGCTGGGTACGGATGACCTGGGCCGCGACATCTGGTCGCGTGTTGTGTACGGCACCCGAATCTCTTTGCTGGTGGGGGTGTGCAGCGCCGCCCTTACTATCCTGATTGGCGTGCTGACGGGCGCCCTGGCCGGTTATTTTGGCGGCTGGACTGACGCGCTGCTGATGCGGATCGCCGAATTCTTCCAGACTCTGCCCCGGTTTGTACTGGCCCTGATCGTGATCGCGCTGTTTGGTGCCAGCGTGACCAAGATGATTCTGGTGATTTCCGTGCTGTCCTGGCCACAAATTGCACGCGTGGTTCGGGCCACCGTGGCTAGCCTCAAGCAGTCGCAGTTTGTCGATGCAGCCCGGGTGGGCGGTATGGGGCATGGGGCCATCATCTTCCGCGAAATCTTGCCCAACGTGGCCGCGCCAATTATTGTGCTGGGGTCCCAGGATATCGCCTCGGCCATTTTGATCGAGGCCAGCCTGAGCTTTTTCGGGCTGGGCGACCCCAATGCGGTCTCTTGGGGCGCCATGCTGAATGACGCGCAGCAGTACCTGCGCACAGCCTGGTGGATGTCGGCCTTTCCAGGCTTGGCCATTGCCCTCACCGTGTTGTCATTCAACCTGCTGGGTGATGCTCTGAACGACGCGCTCAACCCCCGCGGGGGTCAAAACCAATGAGCACGGCCCTGCTCGACGTCAAACATCTGTGCGTGGACGTGCAAACGCCCCATGGCCCGCTGCGGGTGGTCAACGATGTGAGCTTTACCGTGCAACGGGGCGAGGCTGTTGGGCTGGTCGGCGAATCAGGCTCGGGCAAGTCGATGACCGCCTTTGCCGTCATGAACCTGTTCCCATCACCCTTGGTGCGCATCAGCAGCGGCGAGATCTGGCTTGAAGGGCGGCAGCTCTCGGCTTTGACGCCCGAGGCGCTCCGAGCCGTGCGCGGCGCCAGGGTAGGCATGGTGTTTCAGGATCCGTCCACCTACCTTGACCCGCTGATGCCCGTTGGCCGCCAGATTGCCCAGACCCTGCGGGCCCATGGTCAAACCGAGGGTTGCGAGGCCCGGGTGCTGGACTTGCTGGACCTGATGGAGCTGGCGCAGCCGGCGCGGGTGGCGCGGCAGTACCCGCATGAACTCTCAGGCGGCATGCGTCAACGTATCCTGATCGCCGCCGCCCTGGCCATGAAGCCCGCCTTGCTGATTGCCGACGAACCCACCACCGCCCTGGACGTCACCGTGCAAGCCGGCATCCTGCGCCTGCTGGTGCGACTGCGCCAGCAGCTTGACCTGGGTATTCTGCTCATCACCCACGACCTGGCCGTGGTGGCGCAAACCTGCCAGCGGGTGAATGTGATGTATGCGGGCGAGTTGATTGAACAAAACCAGGTGGCACCCCTGTTCGCGACCCCACGCCATCCCTACACCCAGGGACTGCTGCGCAGCGTGCTGAACCCGCAATCCCGGGCCAGCCAGTTGTTCTTTGTCCCGGGCAGTGTGCCCACCGCTGGCCAGGCACTCACGGGCTGTCGCTTTCACCCCCGCTGCCCGATCAAGCAGCCCGGGCGGTGCGACGCAGAGGTGCCGGCGCTGCTACCCGACAACACCGACGCCGGCTTGACGCGCTGTCACTTGAGCGGCGAACCTGTCTCGGCCGACGCCTGGCAGACCAATGCCCTGCCCGGGCCAGCGCCGCTGAACGCCTCATGACACAGGCCATCTCACCCTTGCTCGAAGCCTGCGCCGTGAGCCGCCAGTTCCCGATTCGTGGCAGCGGCAGCCTGCTGCGTCAGCCAGCCTACCAACTGGCCGTGGACCAGGTGTCGGTCGCGCTTTACGCCGGCGAGGTGGTGGCTGTGGTGGGTGAAAGTGGCAGTGGCAAGACCACGCTGGGGCGCATGCTGTTGGGCCTGACGACGCCCAGCGCAGGCAGCATCAAGTACCGAGGCGCAGACATCAGCCGCCTGCACGGCGACGACTGGCGGCGCTTTCGGCGTGACGTTCAGGTGGTTTTTCAGGATACCGGTGGCTCGCTCAACCCGCGCCACCCTATTGGCGACAGCATTGCCCTGCCACTGCGATTCAATCTGGCCATGAACGCCCGGGCCGCAGCTATCGAGGTCGACCGCCTGTTGGCGCAAGTGGGCTTGTCGCCCAAAGATTTCCGCCACAGGCTGCCGCACGAACTCTCGGGTGGCCAGCGGCAGCGGGTCGGGATCGCCCGCGCCCTGGCCTCGCGGCCGGCCGTGATCGTGGCCGACGAGCCGGTGTCGGCGCTCGACGTGTCGGTGCGTGCCCAAATTTTGCGGCTCATGGCCGATCTGCGGCGCGAACAACAATTGGCCTACCTGTTCATCAGCCACGACCTGGGCGTGGTACGGGCGCTGGCCGACCGGGTGGTGGTGATGTACCAGGGGTGCGTGGTCGAAGCCGGCAGCGCCGACGCGGTCTTCAACCACCCTGCGCACGAATACACCCAGCGCTTGCTGGCCGCCACCCCTGTGCCCGACCCCGCTCAGCCGCTTCAGGCTTTGCCGATGGACGACCGCACCTGAACCCGGCACAGCCCATGCAGCACCTCTGGATTGACACTGACATGGGCTTTGACGACCTCGCAGCCGTGCTGCTGGTGGCCGCGCAACCCAGCTGGCAGATCGACGGGCTGTCGCTGGTGGCCGGCAACGCACCCTTGCCCGTGGTGATCGACAACGCCCTGCGCAGTGCCGCCTGCTTTGGCTGGCGCATGCCCATCCACGCCGGGCGTGACCGGCCCCTGGCCTGCGACCTGGTGACTGCGCAAAATATCCTGGGACTGGACGCCATGGCATCAGCGGGTCGCAGCCTGCCCCTGGCTCGCAGCCCCTTGGCCAGCACTGACGCCGTCGCCGCCCTGACGACCTATCTCGCCGCTGCCGCTGCCCCGGTCACCATCCTGGCGCTGGGGCCTTTAACCAACGTGGCGGCCGTGCTGCTGACCCGCCCAGACCTGGCGTCGCAGGTTGGTCAGCTCCTGTGGATGGGTGGCAGTGCCGGCCCCGGCAACCACAGTGCCGCGGCTGAATTCAATGCGGCGGTGGACCCTGAATCCGTTCAAACCGTTCTGGACCACGAACTGCCCCTGCGCATGGTGGGCCTGGACGCCTGCCGCCAGGTCCGGGTACACGCCCAGGACGCCCAGGTATTGCGTGCCCTTGGCACTGAGCGGGCCAGCCTGCTGGCTGACCTGCTGCTGGGCTATGTGCGCATCGCCAGCCCGGACGGCACCCTGCCCATGGCCCTGTACGACCCAACCGCCGCGGCGGCACTGGTGACACCCCAAGGCATGCAATGGCGTGCCGCCCACATGGTGGTGGAGCTAGCCGGCCACCACACGCGCGGCATGACGGTGCTGGAATGGCGCGTGCCCCGGCGCGCCCAAGCCAATGTATGGGTAGCCAGCCTGGCCGACGAGACCCTGTTGCGCGCAACGGTGCTGGATGGCCTGGCCAGCGCAGCCCGCGCCTAAGACAAAGCCCCCCATGACAACCGACACCACCACCACCACCACCACCACCACCACCACCACATCACCCCTGCTGCAATTCTTGCGCGCCATGCCCAAGGTTGAAATCCATTGCCACCTTCTGGGTGCGGTGCGCCACAGCACCTTCATGGACCTGGTGCGGGCGGCGACCCTGCGGACCCACGCCACCGGGGCGCCCATGCCGCTGACCGAGCAGGAAGCGAATGCGTTTTACATCCGTGGCGATAAACCGGTCGGGGTGCTCAAGGCCCTGCGTGCACTCGATTCGCACCTGATTGCCAGCCCGGACGACCTGCACCGCCTGGTCTACGAGTATCTGGAAGACGCCGCAGCCCACAATGTGCAGCACGCCGAGTTTTCCTGGAACCCAACCGGGACAGCACGCGACTCGGGCATCGCCTACCCGCAGGCACTGGCCGCCATCGTGCGGGCCATCCATGACGCGCGGACCGACCATGGCATTCAGGGCTGGCTGATTGCCGCCATCGACCGCGAAGCCTCCGCCGACGATGCGGTGCAAATGGTCAGTTGGGTGACCCAGCACCGTCAGCCTGAGGTGCTGGGTATAGGCATCGACTACAGCGAGGTGAACCGGCCACCAGAAATGTTTGCGCAAGCCTATGCCGATGCGCGCCGCGCTGGGCTCAAAACCACGGCGCATGCGGGCGAGTTTGGCATGCCCTGGACCAATGTGCAGACCGCCGTTGAGCTACTGAAGGTAGACCGTATCGACCACGGCTACACGGTCGTCGACCAACCAGACTTTGCCCGGCGTTGTGCCGACCGCGGCATCGTCTTCACTGTGGTGCCGACCAACTCGTTTTACCTGCGTACCCTGGCACCTGAGCGCTGGGCACTGGACCATCCGATCCGCCACATGCCCGCCTTGGGCCTGAAAGTGCACCCGAATACCGATGACCCCACCCTGCACCTGGTCACGCCCACGCAAACCTGGCACATGATGGTGCGCGACTTTGGCTTCTCGCTGGACGACCTGCGCGGCTTCATGCTCAACGGGCTGGATGGCGCCTGGCTGGACGACAGCACCCGACGGGACTGGCGCGGCCAATTCACCGCCGAATTTGACCGCCTGCGAGCCAAATTGATCAAGCCCTGACGACCCAGCCTTCCGGCACGGCTTGCAACAAGGGGCTGTCAAACACCTTGGCCACCGAGGCGCTGCGGACCGGGCCAAGCCGGTCGGCCCAGCGGCGGCCCTGGCACATGGCCACGCCACAGCCAACCACGTTGCCACCCAGCGCCGTGACGAGGTCCCAGGCCGCCGCCATCGTGGTCCCGGTGCTCAAGGCGTCGTCGATGATGACCAGTCGCTGGCCAGCGAGCAAAGGCAGCAGGTTGGGATCCAGGTAGATCCGCTTGCCAGGGGTGGGTGAGGTGATCGACTGGACCGGCGTTGACAGCGTGTCGTCGTACCAAAACTTGCGTGAGTAGCCCATGGGCAAAAAGCGCGTGTGGCCCAGGGCCGCGGCCACAATCGGCGCCAAGGACAAGCCCAGCGTAGGCAAACCCACCAGCAAGTCTGGCTTGTAAGGCCCTAGCGCCTGGGCCAGCATCTCGCCCAAAGTTTGTACCACGGGCATGGCCGCATGGTTGACCAACAGCGAGGCCACGGCCTGCGTCGGGTCGGCCCCAAGTTGGCGGATCGGCAAGCGCAGCACTCGGCCATCGGGCAAGCGCGCCGGGTAGCCAAACTGCCAAGGCCCGCCCGGCGCAGCCGATGGATCGGCCAACACAATGCTTTGCCAATAAGGCGTGGTGGGCTCGGTGAAGTGCCGGTGCATGGCGCCGGGGCGGTGGGTGCCAGGCTCAGCCATGGTGTGACAGCAGCGCCAAAGCCAATTGATTCACCCGTGTGCCGGGCTGCGCCAGTGCACCCAGCATGCTGAAGTGGTTCAGGCCCGGCAGGGCCTCGCACACCGGCACCACGCGGCGGCCCCAGGCCTGGCGGATCAGCTGCTTGTGCAGCAAAAACGCCGGGCTCTCATCGCCCCCTGCCACTGAGAAGAGTTGACCACGCCCCGCAGCCACGCCGGGCGATGGCAGCCAGGCCGCGCTGACCTTGCGGGCCTGGGCAGGTGTGAGTCGCAGATCGACTTGCAGGTGTGGCGTGCGGCGGATGGACTCGAGCTCAAACAAACCCGAGATCGACAAGGCGTTGCGCACCAAGCGGGGTGGCAGATCAGCCGCCCACCGTTGCCACTGACAGGCCAGCAACATAGCCGCCAGATGACCCCCCGCCGAATGGCCGGCCACGGTGATGCGGCTCGGGTCACCGCCGTATTGCGCCACATGGCGCCAGGTCCAGGCCAAGGCCTTCACCATCTGCAACACAATCTGCGGCACGGTAACCACTGGACACAGGGCGTAGTTGGGCACCACAACGCAAGCGCCGGCCTGAGTGAACGCTGGAGCCACAAACGAGTGGTCGGCCTTATCCAGGCCGCGCCAGTAGCCGCCATGCAAGAACACCAGCACCGGCGCACCGCCTGCCTGGGCCGGGCCAGCAGCCGGAAAAATATCCAGCGACTCACTGGGGCCTGCGCCGTAGTCCAGGTCCAGCGTGCAAGGCTGGGTGCGAGCCTGGGCCGAGTCGGCCGCCCAGCGCGCCAGGTGCTCGGCAAAATCAGGCACCAGGGCTCGGTTGTTGTACTGGCGGTCGAGTGCGGCGCCGTCAAGTTGTTGCAATTGAGCGAGGTTCATAAGGTAGGGGTAGTGATTTCGTCCAAGGTTCGGCCATGCCACCCCTTCAGGCTTTAGCCATCGAACAATTTGGTTAGGCTGCTGACAGACGGTGAATGAACTAAGCTGGGGGTAAATGCCAGACTCGATTTTCGTCATTTTGCACGGGAATGCCCAATATCAGTGAATGTAAAAATACACCTCGGCCGTGGGTTCTTAGCTCAGCTGGTAGAGCAGCGGACTCTTAATCCGTAGGTCGAGTGCTCGAGTCACTCAGGACCCACCACTCACAGCCCATGTTGGACATCGCAAGCTTGCTATTAAAAATATAGCAAACTTTTTTGTTTGGCAGTCGGTTGCCAGAACATTGCGAGAATTTTTGACAATGCCCCCGAGTTTGGACGAGTGGTGCCGGTCTGCCAGGAATGCGCTCTGGTGACCTGCTGGCTTAAAAAACTCCGATCCGGTCTAACCCCAGCCTCTGCGCCAGATACCTGGTAAAAATACGCCCTTCAAGGCATTTTTATACCCACCTTGCACCCGAAAAACAGACGCCAAAGCTGCTGGTTTAAAGTCAGTCGATGAGATCAAAACGGGCGAATCAAAGCCCGGGGCTATGCTCATAGCGACTTGATTAACCCCCTGGGGGAGATCTACGCATGCCCCCGCCCGGCGGGCCGCCCGGCGGCCCTCCCATTCCCGGGCCAGGCCTCGGTCGCGCCTCTTTTCCGTCGCCCTTGATGCAGCGTTGCATATAGGGATACGCTTCAGTGATGTAGTAATGGTAGATACCTTTGGGGAATTCCGGCGTAACGCCAAATCGGCCGTTGCACTCGTCCAGATCACCGCCCAGGCGGCTGTCGTAAACCCAATCCTGCACAAAAACGCCCAGGGGTAGACTGCCGACCTGGGTGTTACGCCGAGTCTCGCTGCTTTCAAAACCGGGGCGGGCTTGCCCATTGACCAGCGTGGCTTGCAACTCCTCGGGAGTCTTGAGGCGGAAGTTGGGTTGCACGGCCTTGATGCCGCTTGCAGCGTTCATCGGGTTGGTGTAGCCATAGCGTGCGTAAATCGGGAATCCATCGGAGGCCCAAGCCATCAGCGTCATCTGTTGGCCCTGGTTGAGCACTTTGATGTACTCGGCCGGAAGGCCGTGGTAGTGGTAATTGCCTGTGGGTTGCACATGAGCTAAGTTCATGTCCAGACCCAAGTTGTAAACCGTCTGGATGGCTTCGTAGCGCCAGCCATCGCGGCCCATGCCAACACCACCGAAAACCTCTTCCGTTTGCGGCTCCAGCATGATGCCGTTACGGGCAAAGCCGGGCACATTCACTGCCATGCCTTTGTCACGCACGACGCGGGCGCTCAAGGGCATGGAGAAGCCGTTGTTTTGGGCGCTGATCCGGTTGGGGTTGCCTGGCCCCGGGAAATTGCCGACGATGTGGTTTGGGATGCTGTTGGTCGTCATGGTGCGTTGGTTGCCGCTGCAATCCATACGAACCTGGCTGTTCATGCCGGGCAGGCTAGGGCTGGGAGTATTGATCTGTACATGACAGTCCACTGCGCTGGTGTTGACCGACTGATCTCCGACCGATTGAGCTTGAACTTGGCGTTGCTGCAAGACTGCCGTGCCAGCACCCAGAACCAACATTAGCGCCAAAACCTTTGCGTCTTTACTAAAAGTCATGAGACCTCTGAAAATTTTTAGGGGGTCGCGCCCAAGCACAGCGCAACCAAAAAAAACCAAGCCGCAGCGAAACCCATGGCCGCAACTACCCTGTACCAATAATAATTCATACGTAGCAGTAACCAGGCCGGAGGCACCAGGACAGCAGCTGCGGCGCTGTGTCCCAGGAAGAGCCAGCCTCCTGCTGGGCCCCCGATTGCTGCGGCGGACAACGCATACCCCAGCAGGGCCAAACAAATGTAAAACGCCGTGGCGCGCAGCTTACCCAACCAGCGAGATCCTAGAAACCAGGCTCCGCACAACAAGGCCAGCGTACAGGCCGCGGCCGCCGTTAACAGCGACGAAGGCACATGCCAACCGGTCAGGTGCAGACCCCAAGCGACCGCGCAGGAGCCTGCCAACAACGCGAGGGCGTGAATTCCAATGCGCTGAGGGCTCGCTTGCGTGGCCAATACAAGCAGTGTGAGTATTGCCAAAGCGGGTCTGTGCCAGAACAGCGACCAACCCAACGCAAACGTCACTGCTGGCTGCGCTGCGGCATCGGTCCGAAAATCATGGCTTGCTTGAGCGCGACTGATCAGCGCGGTTTCGCTGTAAGCTTGCGCAGGCTGGTTGAGCTGCACCGTATAGGCGAAGTCTGGGTTTGACGCGGACGGGAAAATTGCAAGTTCCAGACGCAGCCTTTTTATAGGCGCTCCTGTGTCGGGCCAATCGACCCGGATCAGCCACTCCACCTGGCTGATGCCGTGGCCCTTCGGATCGGGCTGCGAAGACACGATCAGGTCTTCCAGCATTATTTGGCCATCGCGACCATCTGCCTGCAATACAAGACCCTGGCGCAACTCGCGCAACACCTGCGTTCTGAGCGCTTGGATGTCGGAGTTTTGCAGGCCGAGCTGGTGGAGCCCCTCTGTCTTTTTCGCCAGCGTGGGGATTGCTTCTACCGGAATCGCCAGCATAGCCAGCGCCGAGTGGTCTTGTAGCGTAATTGCGGCAAAACCTGCCGACATTAGATGGGCCCGTATAGGGTCGACGGTCACGCACCAGAACAGCAGGCCTACGAGCAGCCCCTTCCAGAATGGACTTGGTGGCATGAACCGAGTGCAATGGAGCGGGCCTGATCGTGGGAGCTTCATGGCGCTATTTTCGCTGCACCCAGGTCAGTGGGTTGACCACACCGTGTTCAATACACCTCTGGCTGTTGGCGCCAGCCGAAAACTGGCCCCTTGGGGGTCAC
Source organism: Rhodoferax sp. (assembly GCA_044354435.1). Lineage (GTDB taxonomy): Bacteria > Pseudomonadota > Gammaproteobacteria > Burkholderiales > Burkholderiaceae_C > Rhodoferax. Next base: position 14,458 of record JBIKZZ010000021.1, read on the forward strand.
TATTCCACCGGCGCGAACAAGCTGGCTGAACCGCTTCTGATCTGTGCAAACACCAAGGGCTCATACAACCACGAACTTTCCACCGCGGTGTCGTGATCTATATGCTGATATTGACTGCCAGGGCTGGCTTAAGCTTGGCCTCATAACTTTGAAAAAAACCTTGGTTCATAGCACTGAATGGGCTTTGGCAGCGACGTACATGTGACCGCCTTTGTTCCTCTAGCACTGGCGTCCGAGCAAGTCAGAGTTGACAATAAGCCTGCAATAGCAATTGCGAAAACCGGGGCAGCGACGTCCAGCTGCGAGAAGTTGAGTTCAACTGAAACTGCCATCAAGTCTGAGCAGACTTTGGGGTCCAATTCAGTTCCCTCAGAAAAGCAAGGCGTACTTTATGAATCGAGTCGCACAATCCATCGGAAAATGGTTGGCCACCTACCTGAGCAAGGAGCTGGAAATCAATGCAACAGCACCACCTTCCAATCCTCTGCATTTACAGGCAAGCCTACGCCCCGGTGATGTGCTGCTGGTGGAGGGCAATACCCGGTTGAGTGGCGCCATCAAGTACCTCACTCAGTCCACCTGGTCCCATGCCGCGCTGTATGTGGGTAACCATTTTCCAGATCATATTCCTGCCGATCATTGCTTGATAGACGCTGATACGGTGCACGGGGTGCGCAGCACCAGCCTTGAGAAATTTTCAAATCTGCATACGAGAATTTGCAGACCCATTGGGCTGAGCGAGCAGGAGTGCGCAATGGTTACCAGGGCAGCTATTTCGCAAATAGGCCATCAGTACGATCTGCGAAATGTCATAGACCTTGCCAGGTACTTGTTTCCCACCCCGCCGGTGCCAACCCGTTTTAGAAGGCAGTTGCTGTCTCTGGGCAGCGGTGACCCCACGCGAGCCATCTGCTCTACCCTGATTGCCCAGGCTTTTGGCAGCATCCGCTACCCCATCATCGCCAATGACAATAAGCGCCCAGAAGCCGCTACCCTCGCGCGCGACTACCAACCAAGGCTCTTCAATCCAAAGCACTTTTCCCTGCTCACGCCCAGGGACTTTGATGTGTCACCCTACTTTGCCATCATCAAGCCCACCGTGGAATCTGGCTTCAATTTCCATAATCTTGAATGGGTTGATTAGCCAATATATTTTTCCTGATTGGACTATGTGGCATTGGTGGGGCTGGGTCAAATCAGCGCCGGCACCGACAGCAGAACAATCGCAATCTGCAGCATGCCCTCGCCGTAGTCGAACCATGGATCCTGACGCAGCGCATGGTCGCGCGACGCTTCATGCGCCTTAGCGCGTGCCAGCAATTCCTTCTTGCCCTCCTTGGTCTCGGGTTCGGACTCGTAGCGGTCGGCCGTCTTCTTGTACTCGTCGATCTTTTTCTGGAAGGCTTCCCTCGCAGCGACCGGCATGGCGGCGTCGCGCAGCAGTTGCAACTCCAGATCGGCAGCGGCAATCTTCAGAGAGGTTTGACGTATCGCCTTGGCCTGGTAGAAGGCATAGGCGTTGGCAGCCAGTATGTTCTCCTGGGTTGCTTCCTTGGCGGCATTTGACCCACCCAGACAATGCGTTGATTCGTCGCCTCACAGCAGTGACTTCCAACTGCGTCCGGTCGACTGCAACAGCACACTTGCCTCGGCTGAACCTTCGGATCCACCCGCGTACGGCGTCAGCGGTGCGGCAGGGTCATTGGCCCAGTAATCGAGTATCGGCTGGACGATCTGCCATCCGGCAATCACACTGTCGGCACGCTGAAAAAGCGTGGCGTCGCCAATCATGCAGTCGTAAATCAGTGTCTCGTAGCCGGTGCTCGGTGCATTCTGGAAATAGTCCTTGTAATGGAAATCCATGTGGACCTGCCCGATGGAGATGGTCGGGCCAGGAATTTTCGCGCCGAACATCAGCGCAGCGCCCTCGTCGGGCTGCAGCTTAAGCACCAGCGCGTTAGGCGTCAGCGCCTCGGTCGCAGTATCCCGAAACAGCGACAAGGGCGGGCGCTTGAACTGGATCACGATCTCGCTGCTGCGCTTGGCCATCGCCTTGCCGGTTCGCAGGTAGAAAGGCACCCCCGACCAGCGCCAGTTATCGACACCGAGTTTCATGGCGACAAAGGTCTCGGTCCTGCTCGTCGCCGCAACACCGTCTTCTTCGCGGTAGCCACGTAACAATTTCCCGTCACGCTGCCCCGCGGTGTACTGGCCGCGAACACTGTCGCTCGCCGCGTTGACCCGGTGCACCGCACTGAGTACCTTGGTTTTTTCGCTGCGAACCGCGTCTGCGGCGAATGATGTTGGCGGCTCCATCGCAGTCAGGGCCAGCAGTTGGAACACATGGTTAGGAACCATGTCTCGCATGGCGCCGGTCCCCTCGTAAAACCCGGCACGGCTTTCCACTCCCACGGTCTCAGCCACGGTGATCTGGATATGGTCGATATGGTCGCGATTCCAAAGCGGCTCGAAGATGGCATTGGCAAAACGCATCAGCATGATGTTCTGCACCGTCTCCTTGCCAAGGAAATGGTCCATTCGGTAGATTTGGCGCTCGCCTAGGCTGCGGCGCAGTTGCGCGTTTAAGGCACGCGCAGAATCAACGTCATGCCCGAATGGTTTTTCGACCACCACCCTGCGCCAACCTGTCTGAGTCTCGGTGACGAGCCCGGCCTGACCCAGGTGGTCGACGATGCCGCCAAAGAAGCGCGCACCGACTGCCAGATAGAAAAGAACGTTCTCGTTGCTGACCTGGTCCTTGCGCACAGCTAGGAGCTTCTCGCGCAACCGCCCATACGCCAACGCATCGCCAAAATCACCCTGCAAATAGCTGATGCGCTTGAGCAGTTCAGCCCAGTGGCTCTCGTCCAGCGCCTGCGAATAATGCTTGTCAGATGCAAAAGCACGCACCGCGTCGGTGAGGTGCTGGCGGTAGGCGGTGTCGGACATTTCCAGCCGGTCAACACCTATCAGCGCGAAGTTGGCTGGCAGTAATTCGGTCCTCGCCAGGTTGTAGAGCGCGGGTATCAGTAAGCGCTTGGTCAGGTCACCGGCGGCTCCAAAGATCACCATGGCGCACGAAGGTGCCTGCTGGCCGTGCGGTATAGCCTCGTGCTCAATGTCGTGGGCGGTAGCCATACTCAGCTTTTCGCGGGCTCTTGGTGGCCGCCGAACTGTTTGCGCATGGCTGACAGCAACTTTTCCGCAAACGTATGGTCTTGGCGCGAGCGAAATCGGGTGTAGAGCGCTGCCGTCAAAACATCGGCCGGAACCGCCTCCTCGATCGCCGCCTGGATGGTCCAGCGGCCCTCGCCTGAATCGTCCACATGCCCGGAAAAAGCGCTCAGTTGCGGGTCTTCGGCCAGCGCGTTGGCGCTCAGGTCCAGCAGCCAGGACGACACCACGCTGCCGCGGCGCCAGACCTCGGTGATTTCAGCCAAGTCCAGGTTGTAGCGCCGTTCTGCTGGAACGCACTCTTGGGCAACGCCCTTCAGGATATCAAGTCCTTCGGCGTAGGCCTGCATCAGTCCGTACTCGATGCCGTTATGGACCATCTTCACGAAATGACCCGAGCCGGCAGGACCGGTGTAGAGGTAGCCGTTTTCGGCAGTCGAGTTGCGAACCCCGCGCGCGGGTGTTTTATCGATGGATCCGATGCCTGGCGCTAGTGTCTTGAAAATCGGATCGAGCCGCTGCACGGATGCCTGATCGCCTCCAATCATCAGGCAATAACCTCGCTCGAGTCCCCAGACCCCACCGCTGGTCCCCACGTCGATATAGTGGATGTCTTTGGGCTCCATCGCCTGGGCACGCCGCACGTCGTCCTTGAAGTTAGAGTTGCCGCCGTCGATGATGCAGTCGCCCTGCTCTAGCAGTTCTCCAAGAGCGCTTACCGCGGCCTCGGTGATCGGGCCCGATGGCAACATCACCCATACAGCGCGCGGTCGGCTAAGCTTGCGAACCAGGTCCGCCATATCCTTAGCCGTACTTGCCCCCTCCCCACCGAGTTGCACCACTGCAGCATCGTTGGTGTCGTACACCACACAAGAGTGCCCATATCGCATCAGCCGCCTGACAATGTTGCCACCCATCCGGCCCAAACCGATCATGCCTAGTTCCATAGCGTCTCCTTTAGATTGTTGTACCAAAATCCAGCGGGTTGTCCCATTGAAAGCGCCGTAGGCAACCGGCCAAGGTGAAAGGCGTTGTGTACGCTTCGCTACCAGAATACCGTCAAAACCCGAGACGCCCGGCACGATTCAAATTACAGCTAAAGCCTTTGCGATCCTACGTGCCCTGTCTTAAATATTTGCAGGGCCATGGTAACGCCAAGGACCTGCCCCTGGCGGCAGTGCCCACAGGGCTCGAGCAATTGCCTTTGCAATTACCTGCCGAGTGCACAGCTCGATGAATGCTTTTGCTGAGCTTTAAGTTGGGCTTCACTGCTCGACTACGATCTTTGTACGAGTGCTACTGGCACATTAATTCCGTCTCAATTATTGAATTGACCGTGCCGCCTTCGTTTGATGCCGCCACTCCCAAGGCGCTATCGGTAGAGCATCTTGCCAAAGCCCCTGACGAGCCGCTACAGCCTCTTTTTCCGCTGCCGCATAGGACAGGCGATCATCGGGCGACTGGTCCAGCAGGTAGGCCTTGTAGTGCCAAGCTAGGCCGCGTCTAACCTGCTCTAGGCTGGCGTCGCGGCCGTCCACCAGAACCTTGCCGGCATCCATCACGGTAATGGTGTCGCCGTCCGCTACGGTAACTACTTTGCCGGTAATCGTGGCCGCATGGTTAGCAGCACAAAACATCAGGATAAAAAGCGCTAGCAGGTGGGGCGTTACTTGGGGAATCTTGGCACCAGCTTACTGCCGCTGGACAAGAACAGTGAAAGGGTCGAGAGAGTTGCAGGCCCAAAAAGCAACTGCACACCATCAACTTCGAATACACCCCCGCCCACAAGTTTGCCACGGCTCCAAATGGGCCTATGGGACCACCGCATTTATGACGAAACTCTTATGGCCACCGCTTTGAAAACACGACTAGTTGCCCTGCTGTACGCCCCCCGCCTCGGCCGCGGCGTATTTCTGACTTTGGTTAAGACCATTCCGTTTTCTCCGAGTCAACCTAAATCAGCGCCCCGTCTTTGCCCGGCACGCAGCTTGCATATCCCGATTTTTGATAAAACCACACTGTGCTGCTCCGCTCCCTGTTTCAGCTCGACACATGGCCTGAAGGTCACTGTCCCGGATGAAACCGCACTGACCACTACCGTCGCCATTGGTTGCCCGGCAGTAAGCACGAGCATCAGAGTTTAGGATGAAGCCACATTGAGAATTATTGCGGCCGCCTGAGCCACCTGGACCACTTCCGACCCTTGCTCGACAGGCTGCTTGGCTGTCAAAATCCTTGATGAATCCGCATTGGCTGCTGCCGCCGCCAGTCTCTGCTCTGCACCTTGCCTGTAAATCACTGCTCCGGATGAAGCCACACTGGCTTTGGCCTGCGCCATTGATGGCTCGGCAATAGGCTTGTTGATCTTGGTCCTTGATGAACCCGCACTGACTGCTGTCTGCAAAAGCAGGGCCACCTGTGACCAGCAGGAGCAGTGCAGCGGCGGCAACCATCGTTTGAATATTCATGATGAGTACCAAGAGTTCAGTGAATCACAACCTGTCATCTTTAGTTGGTAAACGCTTCCCCACCAGCAGTCATCTACTCTGGGCCGAGCATTTTTGAGGATCCGCAGCACTTGGACTCTCAAAGCAGGCACGGCACAGCGGCCAAGTCATCGCGACGGCGACAAGACCGCTCACCGCGCAGATCAGCGCAGCTATCGGGGCGCCGAGGCGCTCGGCCAGCCATCCAATCGCTAGAAACCCGATCGGCGCAACACCGATGCACATGGTCATCAAGCCCATCACAGCTGGCCGTCCATCTGCCTGAACGCTGTTGTAAACCAGCGTCGGCTGCATCACCGCGAAGCCAGCCTGCGCGATGCCGATAACAAACAAAATGGCACACGTCAGCAGCACGTTGTGGCTCCAGGCGAAGCCCACCTGCAGTACAAGAAACAAAAGCACCGCTCCAAGATACACCGGCCCATGGCGCAGTCGCCGCGCGATCGAGGTCAGCACCAATGCGCCAAGCAGCGAGCCGATGCCGTCCAGACTAGCCAGCAGGCCGACGCCTTGCGCGTCAAGGTGAAGCTGGTCTTGGCCGATGACCGGAACCATGCTCAACACCGGCCAGCCAAACAGGTTGAAAAGCACCGTGATCCACAGGGTCGCCTGAAGCGGGCGCGATTCGCGAGCTGTCTGCAGGCCGCTCAGCAAGAGGCCGCGGATCGTGGGTTTAGTGGCAACCGCTGCCTGTGCTGAAGGCGGGTCATCCAGACCGAGCAGTGCGGCGAGCACCGGAAGGTAAAGTACCGTCGCGCACAGCAACACGGCCTGAAGGCCACCTTTCGCCAGCAACAGTCCGCCTAGCATGGGGCCGATCAGGCGGCAGGCATTAGAAGCCACGACATCAAGTGACATGGCCTGAACCATGCGCCCGGGGCCGGCCAAATCACCCATCAACGCACGGCGCAGGGGCATGTCGCCAGCCCAGACTAAGCCGTTGATGAAGCTGGCCACCGCCAAGTGCCAGACCTCAATGGCACCAAAGGCGGACACCATAAAGATCAGCAAGCAGGTAGCGAACAGGCCGACATGCATCACGATCAGCAGCAAGCGACGCGACATGTGTGAGGCCAGTGCCCCGATCGCCAGGCCAAACAGGGACAGGGGCAGCAGGCGCAGCATCATGAGGCTGGCCACCCAAAAAGCGGATTTGGTTTGGTCGTAGGTGAACACCGCAAAGGCCAGGATCTCGATCCAGCGAATCAGCGACATCAGCATGCCAACGGCCAACAGGCGATGCAGTTGCGGATCGCGGGTCAGCGGAGGTGGCATGGCCGGGGAAGGGGTGGGGTTTGTGGGGTCGCTCAAAGGGCTGTGTATGGGACCGGCCTATCGAAGCGCCGTAACTGTATTGTCAACTCGATTTGTCTACAAGCCCATTGGACCGCTGCCCGACTGCTGCCCGGCACTTACGGACGCCCCAACTTCTCGAAGTCGCGCAGAATGTGCCCAGAACAAGCCTCCAGAGGGAGCGTCCGCCCGAGCATTTCAGACTTGCATCGATGCTGCTTGTGTTCTCACTACAAAAAGCAGTATGACGAAAAATCACACTCCTGCAATTGCCCGCTCCCGGCCTTGTCATCCCTGCCACCTTATTCGTCATGAAATCACCACCTTCGAGCGGGTTGACAAGCCGTCCGACTGGCAACGATCCATGTGCGGGCTCGCATTGCGTCAGGCATTGTCGTCCTGGTGATCAGGCCGACGAACCAACGAGCTGATTTCCGCTTCTGAGAAACCCAGGTCGGCAAGTACATCCCTTTCTGAAACTGCGCCGCGTCTGCGCACGGTCGGCACAGTACGCGAAAACCTGGGCGCCGGAGCGGGTTGTCGTACGCCTTCGACATCGATGAACGTGTTACGCGCGAGATTGTGCGGATGGTCCATCGCTTCCTGCATGTTCAGCACCGGCGTGAAGCAGGCGTCCGCGCCCTCCATCACGCGGCACCACGCATCCCGTGACCTCGTTGCAAACACCTGGGCGAAGCGCAGCTTCCAATGCGGCCACTGAACCTGGTCGTGCTGCGGCGCAAATTCCGCCGCGTTTAAGCCCATGCGCTGCAGAAGCGCGGCGTAAAACTGCGGTTCGATGGCGCCAACTGCGATCCACTGTCCGTCGGCGCAGCGGTAGGTCGTGTAAAAAGGAGCAGCACCATCCAGCAGATTCGTGCCGCGTTCGAGTTTCCATCTGCCGACCGCATGCTGACCGAAGGTGGTGGCCATCAGCAGCGCCGAGCCATCTGTCATCGCCGCATCCACCACCTGACCTTTGCCGGATCGGCCCGCCTCGAGCAGCGCGCACACGACTCCAAAGGCCAGCATCATCGCGCCACCGCCGAAGTCCCCCACCAGATTTAGCGGAGGGATCGGCCCGCTCTCGGCGGACCCGATGGCCGCCAGCGCCCCCGTGAGCGAAATGTAGTTGATGTCGTGGCCCGCCAGGGTCGACATTGGCCCGTGTTGCCCCCATCCGGTCATCCGGCCGTAGACCAGCCGCGGATTGCGCCCCTGGCAGATGTCCGGCCCCAAGCCCAGGCGCTCCATCACACCAGGACGGTATCCCTCTATCAAGGCATCGCAGTTCTGAACGATGCGCAGGACGGCATCGCGGCCAGCCGCCGACTTCAGATCCAATTCGAGGGATCGCATGCCACGGCCCGACACGGGATTGGGATGGATCGGTTTCGGATCGGCAGCCGGACGCTTCACGCGCAACACATCGGCGCCCATATCCGCTAGCATCATCGCGCAAAAAGGCCCCGGGCCAATGCCTGCGATCTCCAGAACTGTCACGCCAGTCAAGGGTCCTGACACGGGAGCTCCTTTAGTTCATACCTATTGGTAGCAAATTATCTATGATTGCAAAAGGCAGACCTACAACATAAACTACCAAACAGTAGGTACTTGGATTAACCGAGATTGTCCATTAGCCCCAAGGCTGCTATCGTAAGCCCGTCAGGCGCGGCCCCGTGCGCTACCGGATTCCTAATGGATACCATTAGGAATCCCCAATGAAATCAACGATATCTGTACTGCTTGGAGCGCCAATGCCCCCAGAAACACCGTTCGATCTGAAGTTCACCTCCCGCGAAGTCACCACTTGGGGCGGATTGGCTCTGCTCAAACGCATGCTCGACGGTATGGGCTTCAAAGAGGCGGTGCAAAGCTGGGGTTTGCCC
>JBIKZZ010000327.1:0-3739 GCA_044354435.1 Rhodoferax sp.
CTGTGACGGCGCTCCAAAACCACACGCCCAGCGCCAGCGGTAGCACGCTGCCGTCCATGTGTGTGCCCAGCCAACTGCCCACGGCAAAGGCCATCAGCATCACCAAAAAGCCGTTCACAGCCGACGCTGCGCCGGCCACCTCGGGAAACGGTCCCACCGCGCCGCTTTGGCCGCAGGGCTGGTGCACGCCATGGCCAATCATGAACAGGCATTGCGGCAGCAGCAGTGCCCAGCCCGATGGCACGCCGGCCAGGGCCAGTGTGCCCATCAGCGTGCCGGCAATCAGCGTGACGCCCCCGGCCAGCGTGACCGAATGCGGCACGCCAAAGCGGGTGATCAGGCGCCGGCATAAAAATGTACCGGCCATGTAAGACAGTGAATTGGCCAGCATCGCCAGCCCGTAACCGGTCTTGCTCCAGCCCAGCACCTGGATGTAGACGAAAGACGAGGCCGCCAAAATGGTGAACAGACCGGCGTAAGACACGGCGGTCAGCGCCGAAAATGCCTGAAATGTGGGGTGACGCAGCACCATCAGCCAGTTGGCCAGCAGCTTGCCCGGCGCCAGCGCCTGCGGGTTTTTTTGCGGAACGGTCTCCTCATAGCCCCACAGCAGCAGCGCCAGTGTGACCAGGCTGTACAGGGCCAGCGTGGTCAGCGCCACCCGCCAGCCAAACAGGTCAGACAGCAGACCGCCCAGCGGCGGGCTGGCGCAGGCAATCACGGCCAGGCCGCTCATGGCCTTGGACATCACCCGCGCACCCTCGGTCGGCTCGTACAGATCTCGCACCACGGCGCGGCCACAGACCACCCCCGCGCCCATGGCAGCGCCTTGCACGGCACGCCAAAAAATCAGCAGGTCCATGCTGGGCGCCATGGCACAGGCGACCGAGGCCAACGCATAAGCCACCATCCCGACCAGCAAGACCGGGCGCCGGCCAAAGCGGTCTGATACCGGGCCCCAGAACAGCTGCGAAATACCCAATGCCAACACCAGCGCGGTCAGGGTCAGCTGGGCCTGCGTCATGCTGGCGCCAAAACTGGTGGTCAGCGCCGGTAGGGCTGGCAGGTACAGGTCGGTGCTGAGGGGCTGCAGGCCAATCAGCAAGGCCAGCAAAAGCACGATCCGCTGCGCTGGCATGGTGCTCCGGCGGGTGGCGCCTGTAGCAGTGGCGGGGCTAATCGGCAATGGCTGGGCGGGCATGGTTTGAGCGTATCAGATGGTCGCTGGCTACACGGTGTAGCAGGGCGGTCAGGGCCAGGGCGGCCACCGACAGCGCCACCACCAGCGCGATCCAGAAACCGTGCGCCCCCATGGGTTCCGCCGGCCCGAACGGCAGCCAGCCTGGCGCCAGCCCGAGCACGCAGCCCAGTGGCAGCGACAAACCCCAGAACGCCAGCATATGGATGACCATGGGCGCCCGCGTGACTTTGTAGCCGCGGATGGCGCAACTTGTGGCCACCTGGGAGGCGTCGGTCAGCTGGAATAAAGCCGCCAAGAGCAGCAGCTGGGCCGCCAGCGCCGCCACGGCGCGGTCGCTGGTATAGGCGGTGGCAATTTGTTGGCTCAGCAGCGCCATGAACAGGGCAGAAGCACTGGCAAAGGCCAACGCCACGCCAATGCCCACCCAAGCCCGAAAGCGCGCCGCCCGCGCGTCGCCAGCACCCATGGACTGCCCCACCCGGGTCAATATCGCCACCCCGACACTCATCGGCAGCATGAAGCTGAAAGACGCAAAGTTGAGCGCGATCTGGTGCGCTGCCACCTCATTGGTGCCAAAGCGGGCCACCAGCAGCGCAATCAGTCCAAAAGCGCTTGTCTCAGCAAAATAGGTCACGCCAATCGGCAGGCCTAGTCGCAGCTGCCCCGCCAGGGTGGGCCAATGCGGCGGCTCAAAGCGGCTTAGCGGCCAGGTGCTGCGGTAGGCCGGGCTGCGCCGCGTCCACCACACCATGGCCAACAAGTTGAACCACATGGCTGCGGTGGTAGCCCAGGCGCAGCCCAGGCCGCCCAGGCGCGGCAGCCCAAACAGGCCATAGACCAGCAGTGCGCTCAGCAAGCCATTGAGCAGCAGGGCTGTGACCGCAATCACCATCATCGGCTTGGTCTGGTTCAGGCTGGCGCTGTAGCCGTAAAGCACCCGGTAGCCGGCATAGGCCGGCAGCCCCAGGCTGGTGATGCGCACAAAGCCCTGGGCCAGCTCCCGCACGCTGGGCTCTAGCGCCAAGTGGTTAAACACCAGCGCCGCCAAATTCATCAAAGCGACCGCCACCAAGCCCACCGCCAGCGCTTTCCACAGCGCCTGACGCACCGCGTGCGGTATCTGGGCGTGGTCGCCGGCGCCCACCATGTGTGCGACGATCGGGTTGATGGCCATCATCACCCCAATCACCGTGGTGGTGGTGATGTGAAAGATCGACGCGCCCAGCGACACCCCGGCCAGGTCTTGCGCCGAGGCGTGGCCGGCCATCATCACCGCCACCACCGACAAACCCACGGTGGCCAACTGCCCGATCAGGATTGGCCAGGCCAGCTGCCACAGGGCGCCCGCCTCTTGCCGCACTCGGGCAGCCAGGGTGGGGTTGGCCGTGCCAACGGCGGTGCTGGGTGTCATGGCAACAGGCCTCAGCGGCCGCGCAGAAACAGGGCGTCGAGCTCGCCCAGGCGCAGCTGGCGCCAGGTGGGGCGGCCATGGTTGCACTGGTCCGCGCGCTCGGTGGTCTCCATCTGGCGCAGCAGGGCGTTCATCTCGTCCAAGGTCAAGCGCCGGTTGGCGCGCACCGCACCGTGACAGGCCATGGTGGCCAGCAGTTCGTCTTGCGCGCGCGCCAGCACCGTGCTGGCGTCTACTTGGGTCAGCTCGGCCAGCACGCTGCGTGCCAGTGCGGTGACGTCGCCCTGCGCCAGGCTGGCCGGCACCGCACGCACCGCCAGCGTACGCTCTGACAGGGGCGCAATGTCCAGGCCCAGCAGCGCCAGCGTGTCGGCGTGGGCCTGCGCCGTAGCCACTTCGGCGGGCGTGGCGGCAAAGGTGGCGGGGATCAGCAGCGGCTGGCTGGCCAGCGCCGCAGGGCCACCGCCGCCAACCTTTGATTCAGCGGCGCGCTGCTGCCACTGGCTTTTGAGGCGCTCATAAACAATACGCTCGTGCGCTGCGTGCATGTCCACAATCACCAGGCCCTGGGTGTTTTCTGCCAGGATGTAGACGCCCTGCAACTGCGCCAGCGCCCGGCCCAGTGGCCAGTCGCCGGGCGGCAGGGCGCTTGCGTCAGTCGGCAGGGCGGTTGAGGCTGGCATCTCCGCATAGGGCTGCGCAGCTGTAGTCAGGGTTGGCACAGCGGGTTCGCTGCGCTGCCACAGGGCGCCCAGGTCGCTCACGCGGTGTCCAACCGCCGGCTCAAACGGCATCTTGTATTGGCTGGCATACATCGGCACGGCGGCAGCTTGGTGCGCAGCGGGCAGTGCGTTGTCAGCGTAGGCACCGGCTGCTGGTAGTGTGCCGGGCAGTGCAGTCGCCAAGGCCGCTGCCGCCGCACGCGGCGCGGCCAGCGCGTCTTCCAGCGCGTGGCGCAGCGCCTGATGCACCTCGCGGCCGTCACGAAAGCGCACCTCGATCTTGGTCGGGTGCACATTCACATCCAGCCGCTCCGGTGCCACCTGCAGGTAGAGCGCATACACCGGCTGGCGCTGGCCGTGCAGCACGTCTTCATAGGCGCTGCGGGCCGCATGGGCCAGCACCCG
>JBIKZZ010000197.1:0-6111 GCA_044354435.1 Rhodoferax sp.
GTTTGACGAAATTTTCGCCATTAACCTGCGTGCGCCCTACATCCTGACCAAGGGCGTGGCACTCCAGATGATCGCCAAGGGCATCAAGGGCTCCATCATCAACATCTCGTCGGGGGCCTCACGCAAAATGCGCCGCACCGTGGTGCCTTATTGCACTTCCAAGACGGCGCTCGACCGGTTGACCAAAGGCTTTGGCGTGGAACTGGCCGAGTACGGCATTCGTGCCAACACCCTAGAGCCCGGCTTCATGGCCGGCAGTGCGGTCAGCCCCCTGACAGAGGCGCATATCCAGAAGACGGTGGCCGCCATTCCGCTGGGGCGCCATACCTCGGCCTCGGACGTGCGCAACGGCCTGTTCTACCTGGCCAGCGACGCATCGGCTTACGTCACAGGTGCCACGCTGACCATTGATGGCGGCAACTCCATCGGTTCGATGGAGGTCCACCAAGCCAAGAAGTCGGCCCTATGAGGTACGGTGTATGACCACCGCGGTGACACGTTCTTCGCCATGGCCAGCCTATGTCTGGCCGCAGGGGCGTTCCAGCGCCTTTTGTTTCACGGTCGACGTTGACGCCCATTCCCCCTTGCTGTGGGGACTGCGCGAGCAACCCGCCTCCAAGCTGGTGGGGCAGTTCGAGCAGCGCTTGTTTGGGCCGCGCGTCGGCATCTGGCGGCTGCTCGACCTGCTGGCCCGGCATGGCATTCAAGGCTCATTTTTTGTGCCGGCCGTGGTGGCCGAAGCCTACCCTGAGTTGCTGCCGGCCTTCGTGCGGGGCGGTCATGAGGTCGGACTGCACGGCTTCTTCCACGAGATCGTGGCGCATACCTCGGACGCCGAGTTCAGCGCCGCGCTCGATGCCTCGCTGGCGCTGTTCCAGCAGCAAGTTGGCCTGAGGCCCAAGGGCTTTCGCTCGCCGGCCTGGGAGATGACCCCGCACATGATGGCCGAGCTGCAGTCGCGCGGCATGTACGACAGTTCGCTGTCGGGTTTTGACAACCCTTACACCCTGGGCGGCGTGGTCGAGGTGCCGGTGCAGTGGGCCATTGATGATGCGGTTTATTTCAAATTCTTGGGCGGTGGGGTAGACCACTGGCCGCCGTCTGCATCCCGCCCGGTGCTGGAGACATGGACCGACGAGTGGGAAACATTGCACGCCGAAGGCGGGCTGTTCATGCTCACTGTGCACGACTGGATCTCGGGCCGCGCCCACCGCATCCGGCTGCTCGACACGCTGCTGTCGACCGTGACCCGAACCCCTGGCGCCTGGATTGCCACCGTGGGTGAAGTCGCGGCTTACCATGCTGAATCGGTGAACAGTGACCGCTTTATGGTGCCGCTGAGCACCCCCGAACCCATCGCGTCGCGCCGCTTCGTGCCAGGACCCTGATGCAGACCTTTGGCATTCACAAACCGGCTGTCCACTCGCGCCATGGCCTGGTTGCGGCGCAAAACCGCCATGCCGCCGAGGCTGGCGCCGCCGTGCTCGCGCAGGGCGGCAATGCCATGGATGCGGCCATTGTCACGGCGCTGGTGCTCAGTGTGGTGGAGCCTTGGCTGTCAGGCATCGGCGGCGGCGGCTTTCTGCTTCACGCCGATGGGAAGACCGGGGCGGTGGACACCCTTGATTTCAATGTGCTGGCGCCCCAGGGTCTGAGCCCTGCAGACTATCCCTTGGTCGGTGGCAATGACGGCGACTGGTTCAATTGGCCTGCCGTTCAGGGCAACCGCAATGTGTCGGGCTACAGCGCGATCTGCGTGCCCGGGGCGATTGCCGGTTTCGCCAGCGCGCTGCAAAAATACGGGACGCTGAGCTGGGCCGAGGCGCTTCAGCCGGCCATCCATCACGCCACGCTGGGCCTGGAGCTGGATTGGTTCACCTGCCTAACGCTGGCCATTGATGCTGCTGGCTTGGCGCAAGACCCTGCCAGTGCGGCCCTGTTCCTCGACGCCGGTCGCGCGCCCAGGGCCAGCGACAGAACGCCGGCGGCACGCCGCCCCATGCCCGACAAGGCCCGCCTGTTGCAGCGGCTGGCCGAGGCTGGCCCCCGTGAGTTTTACGAAGGCGAGACCGCCCGGGCACTGGCGCGGGATCTCGAGGCCGGCGGCTCTGCCCTGCGCTTTGTCGACTTTGCCAACTACCAGCCCGTCTGGCAGTCGCCGCTGGTGGGTGACTACCGGGGTCAGCAGATCCTGGCCATGGCAGGCCTGAGTGGCGGCCCGACTCTGTTGGCCGCTTGCGACATGCTGACCGCTTCCGACCTTGGGCTGTCGAGTTCCAGCGCCGAGGCCGCCTTGATCCACGCTACCGCCATCCGTGCGGCCTATGAGCAGCGTTTGACCACCATGGGGCACGCCGCCACAGCCGAGGCCGGCTGCACCTCGCACGTCAGTGTCGTCGATGCCTCCGGGTCCATGGTTTCGCTCACCAACACGCTGCTGTCTCGCTTCGGCGCCAAAGTGGTGATGCCCAGCGGCGGCTTCCTGATGAACAACGGCATGATGTGGTTTGACCCGCGCCCGGGCCAGCCCAATTCAATCGCCGCCGGGGCCAAGCCATTGGCCAATATGTGCCCGCTGATACTGCAGCGCGATGGCCGGCCCTGGCTGGCCCTGGGTGCAGCCGGTGGCCGCACCATTGTGCCGACCCTGCTGCAACTGCTGTCGGGCCTGTTGGATCGCGGTCTGTCGCTGGAAGACGCTTTTGCCGCGCCCCGGCTCGACGCCAGCACGAACACCATCAAGGTTGACCAACGCGCCGGGCCGGAGGTGGCTGCCGCCGTGGCCAGTCGGTTCCCGGTGGAGGTGGTGCAGGACACCGTCTATCCGGTTCAGTTTGCGATTCCATCGGCGGTGCTGCGCGAGGGTGGCAGCAACCAGGGCATGGCCCACCCCACCAGCCCCTGGGCTGCGGTGGCTGTTGGAGGCACTGACCATGGGGTCTGAGGCGGTCCCGGTGCTGGCAACGGCAGTGTTGTCGGTCAAAGATCTGGTGATTCGGATCGCCGGCGTCAATGTTGTCGACGGGGTGTCTCTGTCAGCGGCTGAGGGGAGCATCCTGGCCATCGTTGGCGAAAGTGGCTGCGGCAAGAGCCTGACGGCCCTGTCTATTCTGCAGCTGTTGCCAGGGGCAGCGCAGATCGCCGGTGGGCAGATTCACCTGGAAGGTGCTGAACTGACCGCGATGGATGAGGCCGAACTGCGCCAAGTCCGTGGCAACCGCGCCTCCATCATTTTCCAGGAGCCCGTGGCGTCGCTCAACCCGCTGATGCGCGTCGGCGCCCAGGTGGAGGAGGCGCTGCGCATCCACCGCGGGCTGTCGGGTGAGCAGGCGCGGCAGCAGGCCATTGCCATGCTGGCCATGGTGGGGATCCCCGACCCGGCCTTGCGCGCCGCCCAGTTCCCGTTTGAGCTGTCCGGGGGCATGTGCCAGCGCATCATGATCGCAGCAGCCCTGGTGTGCCGGCCCCGCTTGCTGATTGCCGATGAGCCAACCACGGCGCTGGACGTGACCATCCAGGCGCAGATTCTGGATTTGATGAAGCGGCTGCGCGACGAGGTCGGCACCACGATTGTGCTGATCACCCACGACATGGGCGTGGTGGCCGACATGGCCGATGACGTGGCCGTGATGTACGGCGGGCGGGTGGTGGAAAGCGGGCCGGTGGAGCAGATTTTTGCCATGCCGGCCCATCCCTACACGCGGCTGCTGCTGGGCACTGTGCCCCGGCTCGATGGGCAGCGCAAAACGGTACTGCGCACCATTGAGGGCCAGGTGCCCAGCGCCGATGCCTGGCCGCAGGGCTGCCGTTTCCGCGACCGTTGCCCGCTGGCCAGTGCAGCGTGCAGCGAGCGCCCCTTACTGACACCGCTGGCACAGGCCGACCACCAGGTGGCCTGCTGGTACACGGACCGCGTGGCGGCCATGGCATGAGCAACACCACCGTTCCGCTGCTGCGGGTTCGTGATCTCAAGGTGCACTTCACCGGGCGCGATGCGCGGCGCTCCACCATCAAGGCGGTGGAGGGGGTGTCTTTTGACCTGGCCGCCGGGCGCACCTTGGCGCTGGTGGGCGAGAGTGGTTGTGGCAAGTCGACCACCGCTTATGCCATCGTCGGCCTGGAGTCGGCCACCTCGGGCAGCATCGAATTCGCAGGCCAAGAGATTTCCCGCTTGGCGCCCAAGGCGCGTCAGGCGCTGGCCACAGAGATGGCCATCGTGTTCCAGGACCCGACGGCGGCCCTTGACCCCAAGATGACGGTGGCCGACAGTATCCTGGAGCCGCTGGCCATCCAGGGTCGTACCCAAGCCGAGCAGCGCCGCCGCCTGAGCGAGTTGCTGGACCGCGTCGGCCTGCCTGCTGCCTACGCCACGCGTACCCCTAACGCCTTGTCGGGCGGCCAAAAGCAGCGGGTGGTGATCGCACGCGCCCTGGCCCTGTCGCCCAAGCTGCTGGTGTTGGACGAGCCGGTCTCGGCGCTGGATGTGTCGATCCGGTCCCAGATATTGAACCTGTTGATGGAACTGCAACAGGAGCTGGGTCTGGCCTACCTGTTCATCTCGCACGATTTGTCGGTGGTGCGCCACTTGGCCGACGAGACCATGGTGATGTACCTGGGCAGTGTGGCCGAGCAGGGCGACACTGACGCCCTGTTCAGCGCAGCGCGCCACCCCTACACCCAGGCCCTGCTCTCGGCGATTCCCCTGCCGGATCCGGTGGCGCAGCGCAAACGCGAAAAAATCATTCTCACCGGCGATCTGCCCAGCCCTCTCGCACCGCCCCCTGGCTGTCCATTCGCCAGCCGCTGCCCGATCCGCACCGAGGCGTGTGAGCGGTCTCGCCCGGTGCTGACGCCATCAGGGCCAGGGCTCAGCACGGCCTGCCTGGTGCGCGCGCCAAGGGTTGAGGTGATGGGCGCGACGACGACTTAGGCAGACAACGGCAGGCGTGGCTTGCCCGCTGCGCGCCGACCAGGCAGGGCTCTACTACGCTGTTGGCCCAAAGATGGAACGCTTGACCTTGTGTTTCCAAAAAGATTCAAGAATAAATGTCCGCATGGTGGCGATTGCAGTCAGGTAGTCCCCTGGAGCAAAGGCGGTGAAACGGTCCTCGCAAACCTGCAAACACTTTGCTCGGTTTGCAATCTGGGGAAGTCCAATGAGCACACGGGCTAACAAGTTGCTCGTTACGGACGCGCAGCAGCAGGAGGCCGCTTCGCGGCGCTTGCTGCGTGCCGGACAGCGCCGACGTTAGCCAGCTGAAGAATAAGTTGGTTACAGTACCGGCATGGCACCTACCATTGTTCGTGATGGTCAATATCGTCTCTTCTTTTTTTCACGAGAAGAGACGCGCATTCATGTGCACGTTGCGCACGCTGATGGAGAAGCTAAATTTTGGCTTACGCCCCAGGCGGCATTAGCCAACCATACAGGCCTTTCTGCTACGCAACTTCGACAAGCGCAAGCAGTTGTGAATGCACACTTAAAGGAGATCCAAGATGCCTGGAACCACCACTTTGGCAGCTGAGGTTACCCATGTTTCGAAGCACGGTTTTTGGCTGCTGCTTGCCGATGAAGAACTGCTCGTGCCTTTCGATCAATTCCCATGGTTTCGGAAAGGGACGATCGAACAGATATCGGAAGTCCAGTGGCCTAGCCCCGATCACCTTTATTGGCCGGGGTTGGACGTTGATTTATCGGTGCAGTCCATTCGAAACCCATCCTCATTTCCGCTGGTTTCTGCCGCAGCGGGCTAACAGCTTGCTCGGCGCGGACACGCAACCGAAGCTTGCCGCGTTGCGGCACGGATTGGGTGCCGCATAGCGCCAACGTTAACGTTCATTTTGAACGACAGCTTTGGAGAAATGTGGCTGACCGCTGTCAGCGTAGTAAATCCCACCAGGCGTAAAAAAGCCCGCATCAAGCGGGCTTTTTTTTGGGAGAAACCGAATTACTTCAGTTTCATTTCCTTGTAGTCCACATGCTTGCGAGCTTTGGGATCAAATTTCTTGATCAGCATCTTCTCGGGCATGGTTTTCTTGTTTTTGCTGGTGGTGTAGAAGTGACCGGTGCCGGCCGTGGATTCCAGCTTGATTTTTTCGCGTCCGCCTTTG
>JBIKZZ010000198.1:0-6102 GCA_044354435.1 Rhodoferax sp.
TCGCCTCCGAGCCACCCCAGGCGTTGAAGTACACGGTCTGGCCGCGCGCCCGGGCTTCAATGGCTGCCCAGGCCGGGTTTGGCTGGGCCCATGCCGGGGCGCTCAGGCCTGCTGCTGTCGACGCCAGGAGGGCTAGCGCGGCACGGCGCGTTGGCAGGCATGGATCCCCGCCTTCGCGGGGATGACGGGTGCTCTCTTGGCTGTCATTCCCGCGCATGCGGGAATCCAGGCTAATTGGGGTTTGACTGAGGTGAGGGGTGTTCATGACAGCAGGGCCTGGGCAAATTCGCGGGCATTGAAGGTTTCCAGGTCGGCCAGTTGTTCGCCGACACCAATAAAGTAAACCGGTATCGGCCGCTCCCGGGCAATGGCTGCCAGAACGCCGCCCTTGGCGGTGCCGTCCAGCTTGGTCACGATCAGGCCGGTCCGTTGCAGTGCGTCGTCACAGGCGCGCACCTGCGCCAGCGCGTTCTGGCCGGTGTTGCCGTCTATCACCAGCAAGGCTTCGTGCGGTGCGCTGGCGTCGGCCTTCTGGATCACGCGTTTGATTTTTTTCAGCTCTTCCATCAGGTGCAGCTGTGTGGGCAGCCGCCCCGCGGTGTCGACCAGCACCACGTCGCGGCCCCGTGCCCGGCCGGCGCTGACCGCATCAAAGCTTACTGCTGCCGGGTCGCCACCCTGCTGGCTGATGATCTCCACCGTGTTGCGCTCGGCCCAGACGCCCAACTGCTCGCGTGCAGCAGCGCGGAAGGTGTCAGCAGCGGCCAGCAGCACGCTGGCACCGCCATCTGCGAGATGGTGGGTCAATTTGCCGATCGAGGTGGTCTTGCCTGCGCCATTGACGCCGACGACCATGATCACGGTCGGCTTGTGCTGCCCAATCGAGAGCGGCTTTTCCAGCGGCGACAGCAGCGCAGTAAGTGAATCCACCAGCAGTGCCTTCACGGCGGCCGGCTCGGTGGCGCGCGCTTCTTTGACCCGGCGTTTGAGGTCTGCCAGCAAAAATTCAGTGGCCTTGATCCCGGTGTCGGCCATCAGCAGCGCGGACTCCAGGTCTTCGTACAGGGCATCGTCAATGCGTGTGCCGGTGAAGACACTGGCCAGGGCGCTGCCCGTCTTGCGCAGGCCCAGGCTGAGTTTGCGCAACCAAGTACCGCGTTCGGCGGGTACAGCCGGGTTGGCTGCTGCCATGTCACCGACAGGTGCGACGGTGACTGGCCGTTGCGGGCTTGGGCGACTGATCTGGGCGGTACTCTCAACCGGTAGAGGGGATTTCTTTTTGAAAAAACTGAACATTGGACGCTGCTTAGAATCACAGCATTCTATGAAACCTCTTTTCTTGCGCCTTTCCGGCGCCCGTGCCCTGGTGGCGAGCCTCTTGTGCTGCCCATTGCTTTTGGGGACGGTTCAAGCCCAGGCCGTCGCCCAAGCGACAAAGTTCACCCTGGCCAATGGCCTCACTGTCATTGTCAAACCCGATCGACGTGCCCCGACAGCGGTGCACATGCTGTGGTTGCGGGTGGGCTCCATGGACGAAGTAGACGGCAGCTCCGGTGTGGCCCATGTGTTGGAGCACATGCTGTTCAAGGGCTCGGCCGAGCTCAAGGCCGGTGAGTTCTCTCGCCGGGTGGCTGCGCTGGGCGGGCGCGAGAACGCCTTCACCGGCAAGGACTACACGGGCTACTACCAGCAGATTCCGGCCAACCGCCTGGCCGACGTGATGCGGCTGGAGGCAGACCGATTTGCCAATAACCAGTGGGCCGATAGCGAGTTCACCAAGGAGATTGAGGTGGTCAAGGAGGAGCGGCGCCTGCGCACCGAGGACAGTCCGCGCGCCATGATGAGCGAGGCGCTTGCGGCGTCGGTGTTCCTGGCATCCCCCTACCGTCGGCCAATTGTGGGCTGGATGAGCGACCTCGACGCCATGACGGCCGCCGATGTGCGTGAGTTTTACCAGCGCTGGTATGTGCCGGCCAATGCGGCGGTGGTGGTGGCCGGCGATGTGGATGTGTCACAGGTCCGTCAGTGGGCTGAGCAGTACTACGGTGCGATTCCGGCACGTGCAGTGCCGGCGCGTAAACCCCGCACCGAGCCCATTCAGACTGGTATGCGCCGTCTGGAGCACAAGGCGCCGGCTGAGCAGGCGCAGGTCACTTTGGCCTTCAAGGTTCCCGGCCTCTCAGGGCTGGACGCGAGCGCCGGTGCCGCCGCTGATGACGCCTTGGCGCTCACGGTGCTGTCGGCGGTTTTGGATGGCTACAGTGGCGCCCGACTGGACCGCAGCCTGACACAGGGCGCAGAGCGCCTGGCCGACAACGCTTGGGCCTACAACGGTCTGTGGGGCCGGGGACCGCAACTGTTCTCGCTGGGCGCCACACCGGCACCGGGCAAGACCGTGGCTGAGGTGGAAGCAGCGCTTCGGGCGCAGGTTGAACGCATTGCCCGCGAAGGCGTGACCGAGGCCGAGTTGACCCGCGTCAAGACCCAATGGGTGGCGGCCCAGGTCTACAAGCTTGATTCGGTCTTTAATCAGGCGCGCGAGCTCGGCAGCCAGTGGGTGCAGGGTTTGCCACTGGATGCCGGCGACCGGCTGATCGAGCGTCTGCGTGGTGTCAGCGCGGCGCAAGTGCAGTCGGTGGCCGCCCGCTATTTTGGTGACGACCAGCTCACGGTGGCCGTGTTGAGGCCTCAGCCGCCGGACCCGAACCGCAAGGCGCGGGTGCCAGCGGCGGGTCTGCGCCATTGACCTGCCTTGCTGCGAGAACCTATGAATACTCCTAAAAAGATAGCTATAAAGCCAATGCTGGCGTGGGCTGGACTGGTTTTTTGCATGGGATCGGCCATGGCTGGCATCCCCATCGAGCGCTGGGTGCAGGCCTCAGGGGCCGAGGTTTATCTGGTGCCCAGCCCTGCGATCCCGATGCTCGATGTGCAAATCGATTTCGACGCCGGCAGCCGGCGTGACCCGCCAACGCAGGCTGGCTTGGCCGGCATCATGGCGGCCATGAGCGCCAAGGGCGTGCTGGCCGGCGGCCCGACCGAGCCCGCGCTGGATGAAAACGCCTTGAGCGAGGCCTGGGCCGATCTGGGTGCCTCATTCGGTGGCGGCGCTGGCGCCGACCGGTTGAGCTTTTCCTTGCGAACCTTAAGCTACCCCGATCTGTTGGCGCGCGCAGCGGCACTGGCAGCCCGCCAACTTGGGCAGCCTACCTTTCCCGATGCCGTTTGGCAAAGTGAGCGCGAGCGGCTGAAGGCTTCACTGCGCGAGGCCAACACCCGGCCCGCCACCCTGGCCGCGCGTGCCTTCAGCCGTGCGGTTTACGGCAGCCATCCCTATGGCCAGGCAATGACCGAGGCCACCCTTGCGGAGATCAGCGTGGCCGATATGCAAGGTCTGCAGCGCACCCTGCTGCCGTGTCGGGCCCGCGTCACGCTAGTGGGTGCTGTGACCCGGCCGCAGGCCGACGAATTGGTGCACACCCTGCTGGCCCGCCTGCCGCCCAGCCCGCCAGGCGCTTGCCCGCCGCTGGCCCCATTGCCTGAAGTGGCAGCGTTGACCCAGCCTTCAGAGCAAAACATCACCTTTGATTCGGCCCAAGCCCAGGTGCTGTTCGGTCAACCCGGTGTGACCCGTGCCGACCCTGATTATTTCGCCCTGACGGTGGGCAACTATGTGTTGGGCGGTGGTGGTTTTGTGTCGCGCCTGACGAACGAGGTCCGTGAAAAGCGTGGCCTGACCTACAGCGTCTACAGCTATTTCGCGCCTGGGATTCACGCTGGTGCCTTCACCGTGGGGTTGCAGACCCGGTCCGACCAGGCCGCCGCTGCACTGCAATTGGCGCGTGATGTGGTGGCGCGATTTGTCGCAGAGGGCCCGACCGAGACCGAGCTGCGTGGCGCCAAAGACAACCTGGTGGGCGGTTTTGCGCTTCGCATTGACACCAACCGCAAGCTGCTGGACAACGTGGCCAGTATTGCTGCGCACCGGCTGCCGCTGGACTACCTTGACGGCTGGACTCAGCAGGTCGAGCAGGTTACTGTGGCCCAGGTGCGGGCGGCGTTTGAGCGCAAGCTGCAGCCAGCCACCATGGCCACTGTGGTGCTGGGCGCCACCGGTCCGACGGCGCCTTGACGCCTGGATGTCTTGACGCCTGCAAGCCGCAAGCGCAGGCTCATGGCCCCTAACATCCTGTTGATCATGGCCGACCAGATGGCGGCGCCTTTGTTGCCCCTGCATGACCCGGCGTCACCCATCCGTATGCCACACCTGCAGGCGCTGGCGGCCCAGGGCGTGGTGTTTGACTCGGCTTACTGCAACAGCCCCTTGTGTGCGCCCTCGCGCTTTTCCATGGTCAGCGGGCAGTTGCCCTCCAAAATCGGCGCTTTTGACAACGCCGCCGATTTCCCGGCTGATGTGCCCACCTATGCCCATTACCTGCGCCGCCTGGGCTACCGCACAGCCCTGTCGGGCAAGATGCATTTTTGCGGCCCTGACCAGTTGCATGGCTACGAGGAGCGCCTGACCAGCGACATCTACCCGGCAGACTACGGATGGGCAGTGAACTGGGACGAGCCCGATGTGCGGCCCAGCTGGTACCACAACATGGCTTCGGTGCTGCAAGCCGGACCTTGTGTGCGCAGCAACCAGCTTGACTTTGATGAGGAGGTGATGTTCCGCGCCCGTCAGTACCTGTTTGACCATGTGCGCAACACGCCCGAGCAGCCGTTTTGCCTGACGGTGTCGATGACGCACCCGCACGACCCCTACACCATTCCGGATGAGTTCTGGCAGCTTTACCAGGACGCAGACGTGCCAATGCCGCGCGTGCAGATCCCACAGTCGCAGCAGGATCTGCATTCGCAGCGACTGCTCAAGGTGATTGACCTGTGGGGCAAGACCATGCCGGACGAGGCGATCCGCAATGCGCGGCGTGCCTACTTTGGCGCCTGCAGCTACATCGACGCCAATATTGGCAAGCTGGTCGATACGCTGGCCAAGTGCGGCTTGGCTGAGGACACCATCATTGTGTTCTCTGGGGACCACGGTGACATGTTGGGTGAGCGCAGCCTTTGGTACAAGATGCATTGGTTCGACATGGCAGCGCGGGTGCCTCTGGTGGTGCATGCGCCCCGCCGCTTCGCTGCGCGCCGGGTGGCAGCCAGCGTCTCCACGGTCGACCTGCTGCCAACACTGGTGGCCTTGGCGGGTGGTCAGTTGGCGCCCGGCCTGCCACTCGATGGCCGCTCCTTGTTGCCGCACTTGCAGGGTGAGGTCG
The DNA here is from genome assembly GCA_044354435.1 of Rhodoferax sp. Classification (GTDB taxonomy): domain Bacteria; phylum Pseudomonadota; class Gammaproteobacteria; order Burkholderiales; family Burkholderiaceae_C; genus Rhodoferax. The sequence continues at coordinate 5,277 of JBIKZZ010000198.1, forward strand.
GCCACGACGAGGTGTTTGGTGAGTACATGGCAGAGGGCAGCGACACGCCGCTGTTGATGATTCGCCGAGGCCCCTACAAGTTCATTTACAGCAGAAGCGACCCCTGCCTGTTGTTTAACCTGGTGAACGACCCCGATGAACTCGATAACCTGGCGAGTCAAACGGCGCACCAAGCGCTGGTGACTGCCTTCACTGCCGAAATAGCCCAGCGCTGGGATCTGCCGGCACTGCACGAGCGCGTGTTAACCAGTCAACGCCAGCGCCGTTTGGTGGCCGATGCGCTGAGCCGAGGCCGGCGGACTGGCTGGGACCACCAGCCCTTGGTGGATGCGGGTCAGCAGTACATGCGCAACCACATGGATTTGGATGATCTGGAGCGCCGAGCGCGTTTCCCCCGTGTCTGAGCGACCGCACCGACCGCCGTCAGAAGTCCGGATCATTGGCGGCCAATGGAAGCGCACCCGTTTGCCCGTCGCCAATGTGCCCGGGCTGCGCCCAACCCCCGACCGCGTGCGCGAAACCCTGTTCAACTGGCTCGGGCAGGACCTGAGTGGGTGGCGCTGCATCGATGCCTTTGCCGGCACCGGCGCCCTGGGTCTGGAAGCCGCCTCGCGCGGTGCCAGTGAGGTCCGGCTGATCGAGCAGGACAGCGCCCTGGTCGCCCAGTTGACGCGCCTGCAGACGCGCCTGCAGGCTACTGCGGTGCGGGTCGAGCGGGCGGACGGTGTGTCCGCGCTCAAGCGCTTGGGAGCCGCCAGCATGGACCTGGTGCTGCTTGATCCTCCGTTTGACTCGACCCTGCTCGCGCAAGCGCTGCCCGAGGCCG
>JBIKZZ010000199.1:0-6079 GCA_044354435.1 Rhodoferax sp.
TGAGTATGTGAAAAACGACGACAACAGCGACCGTCTGCAGATCAACGCGCAAAACTGCGTGCATTGCAAGACCTGCGACATCAAAGACCCGACGCAAAACATCGTCTGGGTCACGCCTGAAGGCGGCGGCGGACCGAACTACGCAGGCATGTAAGCCCGGGGGCGCCAGGAAGAACGGACCCATACCCGAGAAAACCCCGATGTTGGCGGGCGTATCCGGCCGTCACAATGGGGCACATCTGGCCTGAACGCAGGCCATCAACCTGGAGAACCCCATGAACCTGAACAAGCAATCCCTGTCCCGTCTCGCCTTGGGCCTTGGCCTGGCACTTGGCCTGATGGCCGGCGCTGCAGCCCAGACCACCATGAAGATCAGCATCTCGACCGCCAAAAACTCGCATCAGGGCGTTGGCATCGATGTATTTGCGCAAGAGGTTGAAAAGCGCACGGCCGGCCGCTACAAGGTGCAGACCTTTTATGACGGGTCGCTCGGTGGCGAACGCGAGTCAATCGAGGCAGTTCAACTGGGCACCCAGGAACTGACGATGACGTCGACCGGGCCGGTACCCAATTTTGTGCCTGAAACCAAGATCATCGACGTGCCATTTTTGTTCCGTGACAAAGCCCATGCCCGCGCGGTGCTGGACGGCCCGTTTGGCCAGGACATGCTGACCAAGTTTGACAGCAAGGGCTTCAAGGCCCTGGCCTGGGCGGAAAACGGTTTCCGGCATATGACCAACAGCAAGCGCGATGTGAAAGCGCCCTAGGACCTGAAGGGCCTGAAAATGCGCACCATGGACAACCCGGTGCACATTGCCGCCTACAAGGGCCTGGGCATCGTGACCACCCCCATGGCGTTCCCCGAGGTGTTCACCGCTTTGCAGCAGGGCACGGTTGACGGCCAGGAAAATCCACTGTCGGTGATCATGGCGTCCAAGTTTGACCAGGTACAAAAGCACCTGTCGCTCACCGGCCATGTCTACTCGCCCTGCCTGATCCTGATGAACAAGGCCTCCTTTGAGAAACTCAGTGCCGCCGACAAGTCCGCGTTCATTGAAGCTGCCAAGGAGGCCGCCAAGGCTAACCGGGCCCGGGTCGACGCGGACGATGCCAAGGGCGTGTCCGAACTGCGCTCCAAGGGCATGGTCGTGATCGACAACGTGGACAAGGCCAAGTTTGTGGCTGCTTTGGCACCCGTGAATGCAGAGTTTGAGAAACAGTTTGGCAAGGCCAACCTCGACGCCATTCGCAACGCCAAATAATAGGTTCGTCGCGCCTTGAAAGCCCTGTTCCTGTCACTGGAGCGCCGTACCACCGGCCTGGCCATGGCGATTGCCTGTGTCATGCTGGTGGTGGCATCCAGTTTGGCCATGTTCCAGATCATCACCCGATTTGTGCTGGAGCAGCCGGCGGAGTGGTCGGAGATCCTGATCCGCTTCAGCCTGATCTGGATGGTGTTCATGGGCATTGCAGCGGCCTTTCGCCAGGGGGCGATGGTCAGTGTTGACGTGCTGTACCGCTGGAGCCCGCCGCGCATCAAGCGCGTGCTGGACTGGGTGGTGTGCGGCGCTGCACTGCTGCTGGTGGGCATCATCGTTTGGTGGGGCTGGGCCTATGCCCTGCGCGGCCAGGTGCAGTCCATGGCAGGGCTTGAGAGTATTGCGATGTTCTGGGCCTATCTGGCCATGCCTGTGGGCGGCCTGTTCAGTGTGCTGGGCATTGTGGGCAACCTGCTGGACCCACAGCGGCAGGAACTGGAGACCGCCCAATGAGCGTGATGATGCTGATCACCATGGTCTTGTGCTTTGCACTGACCGTATCGGTGGCGGTGTCAATCGGGCTGGCTGCCATTCTGGGCATTCAGGTGTCGGGCATCAACATGCTGATTTCGGTGAAGGAAATGTTTTCCTCCATCAACAAGTTTCCTTTGGCCGCCATCCCATTTTTCATTCTGGCCGGTAACCTAATGGAAACCGGTGGCATTTCGCGGCGACTGGTGGAGTTTGCCAAGAGCATTGTGGGCGGCGTGCAAGGCGGTCTGCCTATGACCTGTGTGCTGACCTGCATGATTTTTGCGGCTGTCTCTGGCTCGTCGGTGGCCACCACTTTTGCAGTCGGGGCCATTCTGATCCCGGCCCTGATCAAGCATGGTTACCCCACCCCCTACGCTGCCGCGCTGCAGGCCACCAGTGCAGAACTGGGCGTGATCATCCCACCCAGCATTCCCATGATCCTGTACGGCGTGAGTGCTGAGGTGTCGATCGGCGAGTTGTTCATTGCCGGTTTCGGCCCGGGCTTTCTGATCAGCGGCGCGCTGATGCTGTTTGTCTACATTTACTGCCGCTACAAGGGCTGGGGCAAGAACGATGGTGAGGGCCGGTTGCGTTTTCTACCCGCCACGCGGCAGGCCGGTTGGGCCCTGATGATGCCGGTCATCATCTTGGGCGGCATTTACGGCGGGATTTTCACGCCGACCGAGGCCTCGGCCGTGGCCGTTTTCTACGCCCTGCTGGTGGGTGGCGTGGTGTACCGCGAGCTCAACCTGACCAATCTGGCGGCGATCCTGCGCAAATCGGTACTGTCCAGTGCCGTCATCATGTTCATTATTGCCAACGCCGGGCTGTTTGCCTTTTTGATCACGCGTGCTGGGGTACCGGCCGCGATCGGCACCTACTTGGAGTCAGTCTTGCAGTCGCCAGCCATGTTTCTGCTGGGGGTGAATGCCGCGCTGTTCCTGATCGGCATGTTCATCGAGACCAGTGCGGCCATCATCGTGCTGGCGCCTATCCTGGCGCCGGTGGCCATGCATTTCGGCATCGACCCGGTGCATTTCGGCCTGATCATGGTGGTGAATCTGGCGTTGGGCATGATCACGCCGCCCTTTGGCGTGAACCTGTTTGCGGCCTGCACAGTGGCCAAAATTTCACTCGACCGGATCATTGGCCAATTGGTACCCTTTGTGCTGGTCATTCTGGCCTGCCTGATGGTGATTACCTACGTTCCCTCCATATCGCTGACCCTGCGAGATCTGGTGTACGCCAAATAAGGGGAGTTTGCGCTTCCGGTCCGGGGTTAGAATTTGATGGGTCAGGAGAGCGCTGGGCCGGAGACCAGCCGCCGAAGGCGCATGACGGCTGATCACAGCGGTCTGAACGCTCAGGCAAAAGGACTGACAAACGTGGGCTGATCTTGCTGGTTAACCCACGACTCCCCACTGGAGAGAGGCGGCAGCCCATGCCGTCCACCGAAGGAGCAACCCGCAGCACATTGCGCCAGAGGTCTGGCGCGGTTGGCCCGGCGAATCTCTCAGGTACCACGGACAGCGGGGGCCAACCATGGCCTAGGTCATGGCGTGTGCCCGCGTATTGACTGTCCAGGAATGCCCCATGAATCACCCGTCGGATGAACTGCTCAAGACGCCCTTGCACGACCTGCACCTGAGTTTGGGCGCCCGCATGGTGCCGTTTGCCGGCTACAGCATGCCGGTGCAATACCCGGCAGGCCTGATGGCAGAACACCACCACACCCGCAAGGCTGCCAGCCTGTTTGACGTATCCCATATGGGGCAGCTGCGCCTGGTAGGGCCCGATGCAGCTGCCGCGCTGGAAACCCTGCTGCCCGTGGATGTGATTGGCCTGGCGAACGGCCGCCAACGCTACGGGCTACTGCTCAACGATGCGGGCGGCATCATCGATGACCTGATGTTCGTCAACCGCACCGACAGCCATGGCGACCTGTTTCTGGTGGTCAATGGCGCGTGCAAGGCGGCCGATGTGGCCCACATCCAGGCAGGCATCGGCCAGCGCTGCCAGGTTTTGCCCCTGCCCGAGCTGGCCTTGCTGGCGCTGCAGGGTCCGCAGGCAGTCTCAGCGCTGCAGCGCCTGTGCCCCACCATCGACCGGCTGGTGTTCATGACTGGCGGCGGTTTTGAGGTCGACTGCACCCTGGGTGGCAGCAGCCGGCAGGTGCCTTGTTTCATCACCCGCAGCGGCTACACCGGCGAGGACGGTTTTGAGATCTCGGTGCACCAGGACGATGCCGCTGCGCTCGCGCGCGCCCTGCTGGCCCAGCCCGAAGTCCGTCCGGCTGGCCTGGGCGCGCGCAACTCTTTGCGGCTGGAGGCTGGTTTGTGCCTGTACGGCAATGACATCGACAACATCACCACCCCGGTCGAGGCCGGCCTGGGCTGGGCCATCCAGAAGGTGCGCCGCAGCGGTGGCACGCGGGCCGGTGGTTTCCCAGGTGCTACAAAAATACTAGCGCAGTTGTCAAGCGGGACGGGGGCTGGAGCCAGAAAACTCGTAGGACTTTACGCCCTGGAGCGGGTGCCGGTGCGTGAGCACAGTGTGCTGCAGACCCCAGACGGGCAAGCACTGGGTGAAGTCACCAGTGGTCTGCTGAGCCCCAGCATGGATGCGCCGATGGCGCTGGGCTATGTGCCACCCGAGTTCAGTGCGCCCGGTACGCGGCTGCAGGCGCTGGTGCGCGGCAAGCCCGTACCCATGGAAGTCGTCGCCCTGCCCTTCGTGCCGCACCGCTATGTGCGTGCTTGATTCACCAGCCCTGATCTTTGTCGCGATTTATCAATTTTTTGAAAGGAAGTTTCCATGACCCTCCAGTACACCCCCGACCATGAATGGCTGCAGACCGACACAAACCCTGTTGGTGTTGGAGACATCGTCACCGTTGGTATCACTCACCATGCCCAGGACGCACTGGGGGACGTGGTGTTTGTCGACCTGCCCGAAGTCGGCAAAACCCTTGCCGCCCGCGACGTAGCCGGCGTGGTGGAGTCGGTCAAGGCTGCAGCCGATGTGTTCATGCCGGTGTCGGGCGAGATCACCGAGGTGAACGAGGCCCTGCGCGCTGACCCTTCGTTGGCTAATTCTGACCCGCTCGGGGCGGGCTGGTTTTTCAAGGTCCGGGTCAGCCAGCCGCAGGAGTTCAATGAGCTGATGGACGAAACCGCCTACGCCGGCTTTGCCGCCGCAGCCTAAACCCCAAGCGCCGAGGAGGCCGCCATGTTGATGCAATCTGCCAAACCCCTGGGTGAGCTGGAGGACAGCCATGAGTTCGCCGCGCGCCACATCGGCATCACCGCGGCCGATCAGGTCCTGATGCTGGAGGCCGTTGGTGCCGAGTCACGTCGCAGCCTGATGGGGCGCATCGTGCCCGCCAGCATTGCCCGAAGCAGCGCGATGGCCATCCCGGCACCCTTGACCGAAGCCGCTGCGCTGGCGGAGCTGCGCGAGATCGCCAGCCGCAACCAGGTGTTCCGCAACTTCATTGGCCAGGGCTATTACGGCACGCATACGCCCGGCGTGATCCTGCGCAACATCCTGGAAAACCCGGCCTGGTACACCGCGTACACCCCCTACCAGGCCGAAATCAGCCAAGGCCGGCTGGAGGCGCTGCTGAACTTCCAGACCATGGTCACCGACCTGACCGGCATGGCGATCGCCAACGCCTCCATGCTGGACGAGGCCACTGCCGCCGCCGAGGCCATGACATTGGCCATGCGCATGGGCAAGTCCAAATCCACCACCTTTATGGTGGATGACGAGGTGCTGCCGCAGACACTGGCCGTGCTGCAAACCCGGGCCAGGCCACTGGGCATCACCGTCAAAACCTGCAGCGGCCCGGAGGGCCTGAGCGAAGACAGCTTTGGCGTGCTGCTGCAATACCCGGGTGTCAGCGGTCGCCTGCGCGACGACCGGGACTGGATCACCGCCTACAAGGCACGGGGTGGCGTGGTGATCATGGCGGCTGACCTGCTGGCCTTGACCCTGCTGGTGCCGCCCGCTGAGCTTGGCGCCGACATTGCGGTGGGCAGCAGCCAGCGTTTTGGCATGCCGCTGTGCAATGGTGGGCCCCATGCCGCGTACCTGGCCTGCCGCGACGAATTCAAGCGCTCGATGCCCGGCCGACTGGTGGGCGTCAGCGTCGATACCCAGGGCAACCCGGCCTACCGGCTGGCCCTGCAAACGCGCGAACAGCACATACGGCGTGAGAAAGCCACCTCCAACATCTGCACAGCACAGGTGCTGCCAGCCGTGGTGGCCAGCATGTACGCGGTCTA
>JBIKZZ010000200.1:0-6068 GCA_044354435.1 Rhodoferax sp.
AGAACGCTGGGGTCCGCACTGCCACGGCGATCTACAGCCTGGGCGATGACAGCGTGAGTGGCGGGCTCAGTGGTGGCCTGGCTGGCAACTACACCTTGAGCGACAAGAGCTTGCTGAGTGCGACCATTGCGCAACGAGCCGCCTCCAACTGGATCGCCGGAACGACTGGCACCTGGAGCAACCCCGCCAACTGGGATGCCCTCCCCGACCGTGCCAATGTGCTGGATGTCGCTATCCCGGCTGGCGTCACAGTTCAATTTGACATCGGCGCTGGCGCGACGCAACTGCGCAGTCTGACCAGCGCGGGTACATTGAACCTGACCGGCGGTAGCCTTGCTGTCGCGAATAGCCTGAGTACCCCAAACTACGTGCAGACGGGCGGCACCCTGTCTGGCACCGGAGCTCTGACAGTCAGCACCAGCTTCAGCCAAAGGGGCGGCGGTATTGATCTTGGCGGAGCCGTGGACATTACGCAGGTGACGGGTAATCTGAGTGTGGGAGCAATCAGCGCTGCCAGCATTCGGCTTGCGTCGCAGAATGGCGCCATCAGCCAGACTGGCGCCCTGGTGACTGCTGGCCTTTTGGCAACGCAGTCTGCTGGTTCGACGGTACTCAATGATGTGGGCAACCGGGTCAACGCGTTCTCAGCCAACAGCGTTGGCGACCTGGCCCTTACCAATACAGGCTTGCTCGATGTGCAAGGGCTGCTGTCCAGCCAGGGCAGTATTGTCATTAACAATACTGGCGGCATCAGCAGCAGCGGCGCTATCGCTGCACCCAGTGGCTCTATCGCCCTAACGGCAAATAGCCCGCTTACTGTTGGTACGGGCGGTATGCAAGCCCTGGGTGATGTGAATCTGACGGCGACTGACCTCACAAGCGCAGGCAGCATCACACTGAACGGCGCTGTGGTGTCGACCAGCGGGTCGGTGACCTTGGCGGCCGCCAACAATTTGGTGCAAAACAGTGCCATCAGCGCCGCGCTGGGCGTCACCGGCCGTGCCGGCCTGGCGGGATCTGGTGGCGCAGTGAGTTTTGGAGCAGATGCCACCAGCGACGCCAAGTCGATCAGTTATCTGTTGAATGGTCTGGCCGTGACAGCACCCCCGCAACTGATCAAGCCGGTGGTAGTGGTGGTGTCTCCTACTAATTTTGTGACGGCTTTCCTTGATGTATTTGAAAATGCCTTGATTGAGCCCGTTGCGGTGGCCGCACCCGCACCGGTCACAAAGAGCACTGCGGCAGAGGCAGAGCCGGCCGCCAAGAGCGCGGCTGCAGATTCTGAAGTCACTGCCGACAAGCCTGCGGGAACGACCAAGGACAAAGACAAAGAGAAGGAAAAAGAGAAAGAGAAGACCGAAGTGGTGATCGGCGGCAACGCTTGCACGCCTGGATGATTGCCATGCTCAGGTTTCTCAGCGATGCGTTTCTTGGTGCGGCGCAGCGGTCCGCTTCGTGGCTGAGCTTTTTTGCATTGCTCTTGGGTGCGCCTTACTTGGCATGGGCTCAGCAGGCTGGCGAGGTTGAGTTTGTGCGCGGCGTGGCTTTTGCCCAGACGGGAGCCCAATTGCCGCGTGCCATGGGCAAGGGATTGGCTCTTAAAGAAGGGGACCGTTTGACCACGGGCGAGGGCGCCACGGTGATTTTCAGGCTGCAGGATGGCACGCGAATGACGCTGCGGCCTAACTCAGAGATGGTGGTTCAGGCATTCAAATACACCGAGACCGCCGTTGCCGAAGACAACAGCATGGTGCTACAACTGCTGCGCGGCGGTTTTCGGACAGTCACTGGCTTGATTGCCAAGGGCTCGCCCGAGTCAGCCAAGGTGCAGACCGCTACCGCGAACATTGGTATCCGAGGCACCGACTTTGACGCTCGGCTTTGCGGCCAGGACTGTAAGGCTGAGTCGTCCAAGGTGAATCAGCAGGCGAGCCCCAACGCCGTAACCGCCAGCGCCAAGCTGGTGGTAGCAACCGGAGATATTGCCGCGCTGGATCTGGCCGGTGCACGCCGCCGGCTGGTGGTGGGTGGCAGCGTGTATGTGGGGGAGCAGGTGGAGACAGGTGCCGGCGCCAAAGCCGTGCTGGTGTTTCGTGATGACAGCCGGCTGACCCTGGGTGCCAGCACTAGGTTTGTGGTCGAAAATTTTGTCTATGACGAAAAGAACCCCGACGACGGTCGGTTCTTTGTGTCCTTGCTGACAGGTACCATGCGCGCCTTGACCGGCTTTGTGGGCAAAGCCAACAACCGCAATGTGAATTTCACGACCGCAACAGCCACCATCGGTATCAGAGGTACCGGGCTGGATCTGGACTGTGGCAGCACAGGCAGCTGCAGCTTCTTCACCTGGTTAGGCTCCATCGCCGTCACGCCCAATGGGCAGACGGCCCTCCAGGTTCTGCAGTCGGGCCAGGGCCTGTTTGTGAGCGTCGCGGGGATTCGCCCCATCACCGCGCCCACGCTGGAGAATCTGCCCCGCCCCGACACGGTGCTAGTGAACACCAAAGAGCTGTTTGGCGCCGCCAAGGCGACTCCGGCCCCGACAGCTGTGGCCCCGGCCGATGGGAAAAAAGAGGCCAAGACCGACGACAAATCGGACACCCAGGCGAAGAGCGAGGTACCGGCGGCCGGAACAACGGCCAACGGCACGGCCAGCACGCCAGCAACCGGTACCACCACCAGCAGTGCTGCCGCAGCGCCGGCGCCCGCCCCCGCGATCTCGCCTGATGAGCCCGGCCTGTTTGTCACCGTGCGTGATGGGCACGTTGAGGTGACCTCGCGCAATGAAACCATTCACCTGGGCCGCGGCGAGACCGGTTTTGCTGCCGCAGATGGCCGCACCGGTCGACCAGCGAGCATTCCCTTGTTCATTCAGTATGACAAAGTACCCCTGCCTGGCAACACCAATGCGGCAGTGCAAAGCGTTATCAAGCAGCTGAGCGAGAAGCCCAGTAACCAGTGCCGTTGACCGTTTAGAAGCACAAGCTTCACACCCAGACCGATCCATGACCCTGCTATCTCGCCTCATCAGGCCATCCCGACCCATATTCAGTCACGCTGCCCACCGCAGTACGAGGCCGCGTGCTGCCTTGGTGTTGACAGTTCTACTCGCGGGTGGGCCGACCTTGGCTCAGCAAGCCCCCGCACCCAGCACAGAACCAGCGGCTACGCCGGCCATGCCCCAGGCCACTGGCGCCACCAGTCGGTTTCCGATTCGAGGGTTTGAAGTGACGGGTGACGTGCCGCTCTCCGCAACCCAGATCAGCGCAGTGCTGGACAGCTTTATTGGCGAGGGCAGCCTGATCACCCTGCAGCAAGCCACTGAGGAGCTTGAAAACGCGCTCAAACTTGCCGGCTTTGAGCTGCACCGGGTTTCGCTTGTGCCGCAGGACCTTGGCGGCCTGGTCAAGCTTGAGATTGTTAAATTTGCACTTGGCAAGATCATTGTTGAAGGCAACAGCCGATACAGCGAGGCCAATGTACGTGCCAGCCTGCCCGAACTACAGGAGGGGCGGGCGCCCAACTTCCGAACCTTGGCGGTGCAGACCGCGATTGCCAACGAGAACCCGGGCAAACAGGTGCAAGTCTCGCTGAAAGAGTCTGACGAGGCCGACCGGATTGACGTCAAGCTTCTGCTCAAGGAAAGCGACCTGACGAGCCTGTCGTTCAGCCTGTCGAATACTGGCTCGGAGTCCACCGGCAACAACCGCGTGTCGGTGGTGGCGGCGCACGCCAATGTACTGGGCATGGACCACCAGGCGTCGTTGGCTTACACCACTGCACCTGAGCGCATCAAAGATGTGACCCAGCTTGGGCTCAACTACCGAATCCCCCTCTATGCCTTGGGCGGCATAGTTGGCTTTAGCTACACCCAGTCGGATGTGGTGGGCAGCTTTGGCGCCTTTACCAGTAGTGGGGCCGGCAGCACCTACGGCGTCAGTTACAGCCACTACCTGGAGCCCCAAGGTGGGCGGCGGGCCTTCCTGACGGCCGGGCTTGATCAGAAGAACTTCAATGTGGCGCTGATCAATGGCGTGGCTGACCCCAGCAAGGTCGACCGGGTGAGCCGCCCGCTGACCCTGGGCTACAGCGCACGGATTGAAGCCGACAAGGTGGCCTGGGGTTACAACGCGGAGCTCAGTTTCAACTTGCCAGGGGGTCAGGGCAACGACCTGCAGGCCTACCAGAGCGAGGACAGCAATGCCACCACGGCCAGCCGGATCAGCACGGCGAACTGGAAGTTGCTGCGCGCGGGCGCTAATTATTCCGCAGCACTTAGCAGCGGTGGGCTGCTGAGCCTGCGCGCCCAGTTGCAATACACGCCTGATGCACTGATCTCGGGCGAACAATTTGGCATTGGTGGTGCTAGTTCGGTTCGCGGCACAAGTGAGCGCCCGCTGTCGGCTGACAGTGGGTTATTTGCCACCATCGATCTCAGCACCGGTGAGCTGGCGCCGGGTTGGCGCATGCTGGGCTTTGTAGATGCCGGCTGGCTAAGCAACAACAACGCCAATGCGGCGGTCGGCAAACCGGCGTCCGACCAGCTGGTGGGGGCCGGCTTGGGCTTGCGATACGCTGCTGGGGCGTATGGGCTTAGTCTAGACTGGGCGCAGATCGTGACCGGAAGCGTGTTACCGTTGCTCCCCGGCTCAGGCACTCCGCAGGCCGGTGACCAGAAAATTCACCTCAATTTATCGGCCCGCTTCTGAGTGGGTCAGACGGGCACAACATGGCAGGTTTGCAATCGGGCGCTCCAACGCCGCAGTCGATCACGGTGCACAGTGCGTCCAAGGTGCTGGAGGTCGATTTTTCTGATGGTGCGGCGTTTCGTATTCCGTTTGAGCTGATGCGCATTTACTCCCCGTCCGCCGAGGTGCAGGGTCACGGGCCCGGCCAGGAGGTGCTGCAGACCGGCAAGCGTGAAGTGGCTTTGACCGGGCTGGAGCCGGTGGGTAACTATGCGGTGCAACCCGCATTTTCTGACGGTCATGACACGGGTATTTTTTCCTGGGACTACCTCTACTTTCTGGGCTCACAGCAAGAGCGTTTGTGGGCCGATTACACAACCCGCCTGGCGGCAGCGGGCGTCGAGCGGGATTCGCCCATGCCTGAAAAAGCCGGTCACGGCTGCGCCAGCCACTAAAGTTGCGCTAGCCATGACCAGCACCCATTTTGGTTACCAGTCGGTCGATGAGGCCGACAAGGCGCGCCATGTGCGCGGCGTATTTGACTCGGTTGCGCCCAAATATGACGTCATGAACGACCTGATGTCGGGGGGGCTGCATCGGGCATGGAAGGCCTTCACCGTGCTGGTTGCCGATGTGCAGGAGGGCGACGCGGTGTTGGACATCGCAGGCGGCACGGGCGACCTGGCCATGGCCTTTGCCAAAAAAGTAGGCAACAGTGGGCAGGTGGTGCACACAGACATCAATGAAGCCATGCTGCGCACCGGTCGTGACCGACTGCTGGACGCCGGGGTTTCGCTGCCCACAGTGGTGTGTGACGCAGAGCAGTTGCCGTTTCCAGATAACCATTTTGCAGTGGTCAGTGTGGCCTTTGGCCTGCGCAATATGACGCACAAAGACACGGCCTTGGCGGAGATGTGGCGGGTGCTCAGGCCTGGCGGCAAACTGCTGGTGCTGGAGTTTTCCAAGGTGGCGCCGCCGCTGCAAAAAGTTTATGACTGGTACTCGTTCAAGGTGTTGCCGCGCTTGGGGCAATGGGTTGCAGGGGACGATGCCAGTTACCGCTACCTGGCCGAATCGATCCGCGTGCATCCAGACCAGCAGACCTTGAAGACCATGATGCACAAAGGTGGTTTTGGCCATGTGGACTATCACAACCTGACAGGCGGCCTTGTGGCGTTACATGTTGGAATGAAGTACTGAGTGTTGATAATTATGGTTTTGACTATCATCGCGATTTCTGGGTGACCAATTAGGAGACTGTATGAAAATCTGGACGTTTGCATTGGCCTTGTGCCTGTCGCTGGTGGGCTTTCATGCCGACGCCAAGCGCATGGGCGGCGGCAAGTCGGTTGGACAGCAATCCAATAACGTAACCCAGCA
>JBIKZZ010000201.1:0-6066 GCA_044354435.1 Rhodoferax sp.
TTCCATCCGCAAGGGTCAGGCTGGTTAACGGTTCGAGGTCGGTTCAGCCGATCACGGATTTTTGATAAGGCTTCAAATAGGCAGCGTGAAGCCGGCCCTTATTGCGGACGGGCGAATTCAGTCACGATCCGAGGCTCGACCCGACTCACCTGCGGATCGGCTTGCAGGCGTGACAGCAGCCTGATCCAGGCGAAAATATCACTGACCGTGAAGACGTAAAGGCCTGATTTGTCAACCAACTCTTTCCCCCCGAGCCCAGCGTAGTCGGCAGGCATTGTCGCCGTCTTAAATTTGACAGACAGCTCCTTGGATATCAGCCCAATTTGCTGGGTGTCATGCAAATAAGCGGTACCGACGAAGTCTTGCCCAGTCCCCATGTCCGCAAACACGGGCAGTGACCGGCCATTGACGGTCATACCCCGTTGCGTATTGGCCAACGCTGCCGCAGGCGCAGGCGTTGCACGGTGAATTTCATAGGGCCCGACTTTGCTTAAAAACGTCGGCGCCAGCACGGCATTGGCGGTGACAGCATTGGCCGCAACACTGGGCCGCTGAATGGTGGCATTGGCCAAGATCATCATGGACGATTGGCCATAGCTTAGTGTGACGCCCTCCAAGGTGCTCAAGTCAGCGTTGGTGGTCTGAGCACGGTCAACTTGACGCTGCGCCTGCGCAGAGCCCGCACCAAGACCCAAAGCGAGCAACTGAACAAGAAAAAAATACTTCAAGAGGTACGCCCCCGAATAGTGAGTTGTTGCGGCAAGGTTGTTGACAACGCTTGCGCGGTGTTGCACACATTGACAAGCCTCAGCGTCCAGGTGCCCGACGCGGGCTCACCGTAAAACGCGTTCGACATAAATTTCACCCCACTGGTGGATGCCGTCATATGTGCCGAGTCTGCGTTCAACACAATTGACTTGGTGCCTTGGGGTGAGCTGAGTTCAATTTGTGTACAACTTGGGACGTAGCCAGATCCGACGTAAAGCGTCAACTCAGCCTGCTCGACAATGGAAGGCGAGGCGCCTGCCATGGAAAACGTTTTGGTCAAGCCCGTTGCAGTTAATGGCGCAACGGTGGTAACACCAAGGGCTGCGGTGGAGGACTCTGAGACAAAGTTCCCTAAAACACCTGTCAGGTAGGACTGCGCCATGGCCACGGCGGCGGCCGCGTTCACCAGCCCGAATCCATACCAGTTGTGGTACCAGAAACCACCTGCATTCAAGACCCAGCCCTGTTCCAGGGTGACCGATGAACCGAAATAGCTCGTGTTGGTAATTGGTGCTTGAGCGGGGTTCACCCGCCGGGAGGTGGACGCCAAAATGTGGCGCACATCGCGCCAGTTCAGCGCCGGGTTGGCCTGCAGCATCAGTGCAATCACGCCTGACACCGTGGGTGCTGCCGATGACGTGCCGTTGAAACCAGCGGTGTAGCTGCAATTGGGGTTGCTCGTGCCGGTACCGTCACCCTTGTCCAAGGCATTCTTGTTGACGGTGGCACGCGAATAGCCAGCCGCACAAGAACTCTGATCCGTTGTGACCATCGCCGGTTTGTAGTTAACGGAAGATAAGCCGCTGCCGACCACGGAAACGTCGCGCCCATATTCACCGCCAAAACCAGACACCCAGATCGAACTGCCAGTGGTGGAGTAAGAGCTTTTATTGCCATCGGCGTTGAGGGATGCCACCACGATGGCGTTGTAATGCTTGTTGCCCGTGTCTTGATTGGCACTCTGACAGGTCACACCAGATGCTAAGCAATAAGTTGTCCCAGTCAAAACGCCGCCTCCCGCGAACCCGTTGCCCGCCGACTTCACAAAAATTCCGCCCTTGGCCGAACGCAAATTGAGCATATTCAGGATCACAGCTTCCGAAGCGCTGTCGACGCTGCCGAGCGAAGAAGAAGTGTTACCTGCACTGTAATTGAATATGTCTGAGTTGCTGGCGTGATAGGTCGTGTCGGCACCGAAGGATCTACCGAGGGATAGAAGGCTTTGCGCAGAGACGTAGTTGTACCCCACCAGACTGGCCGAAGGCGAAACGCCAGAACCGCCTAGGGTATTACCCTTGCTGGCGGCGATCAATCCGGCCACGCTGGTGCCATGGTCACCCGTGGTTGCACTGTTGGTCGGGTTGGTCGAACCCGTCACGAAGTTGTAGGACTTGCCCGCCAACACGTTTCCAGACAAATCTTCGTGGCCGATTTCAAGGCCAGAATCAACCACATTGACCGTCACACCAGCGCCCGCAATGCCGGCAGCCCACAGGCCGCCCATGCATAGGTCGATGCCGGAGTCGACAGTTGGATTGTTCGACGCAAAGTACAGGTTGTTGTTTTTAATGTGCCACTGGTAGGGCAGAAGTGGGTCCGAGCCGGTACTGGTGTTGGCATAGCCGCAGGCGCTCGCCGCATTGACCCCCCCACTGATTTTCAGCAAGGCATTGCTGCTGGTCACGGTGCCGTAGCTGTTAGAGACAACCACGGAGAACAAAGCGTTGTGGTCGGATTGCGAGGCATTTGCCAGGTTGTAGCTGGACGACGTGGCACCAATAATATTGGTGCCGTTTTTGCGCCATTGGTAGGCTAGCGTGCTGGCACCCGTCACAGCCACGCTGAAAGTGGCAGCCTGGCCGAGACCCACCGACTGCGCAGTGGGTTGGGTGGTGATGCTCGGTGTGTTGCTCGTGACGCTCAGCACCGCATTGTTGCTGGTGATGGAACCCTGGCTGTTGCTGACCGTGGCGGTGTAGATGGCGCCGTTGTCAGTGATGGCGGTGGCTGGCGTGGTGTAGCCAGGCAATGTTGCGCCTGAAATCGCAGCGCCATTCTTGCGCCATTGGTAAGTCAGGGGTGGCATACCCATCCCCAGCACATTGAAGCTGGCAGGCTGACCTTCCATGACCGATTGGGCGGCGGGTTGGCTGCTGATGCCGGGTGCGGCCTCGACCACGGTCAACGCCGCGTTATTGCTGGCTGATGACCCGTTTTGATCTGTCACCACCACCGAAAATTGCGCGCCGTTATCTGTCAGTGTCGCTGGTGGCGTGGTGTAGGTGCTGCTGGTTGCTGCGAGTATGTTGATACCCTGTTTTCGCCACTGGTAAGTGAGGGCGCCGCTGCCTGTGGCCGCAACCGTGAAAGTGGCTGTTTGTGTGGTGTAGAGAGACGCTGAGGCTGGCTGGCTCACGATAACAGGCCCTGGCGCTACGTCAATCACCGTTAGAGCAGCGTCTCTGCTGACGGTGGATCCACCCGCATTTGACACGACAACCGAATACAGGGCGCCGTTATCGGCCAACGCCACCATTGGCGTGGTGTAGATGCTGCTGTTGGCTGCGGGTATGTTGATGCCTTGCTTTCGCCATTGATAGGTCAGGAGGCCATTGCCGCTTGCAGCCACCGTGAAGGTCGCTGTCTGCGTTGCGTAGATGGAAGCCGCTGCGGGTTGGGACGAAATGCTGGGTGGCGCCGATAAGTCACTACCAGCATTCTGGCCACTGTTTTCGCTTACGCCGCTGCCACCGCCACCACCCCCACAGGCAACAAGCGAGCCAAGTGCCATTGACACCCACACGATCATTATTTTTTTGAGCGAGTTGAACATCTGTTTAGAAGTCCAACGCACATCGCTGTGCAGCCGAGTTTATTTTGGACTGGCGGCGTAGACCAGTGGACAGCCATGGTTCCATATTTTTTTGACACTCTCCGCTTGGCATTGTTCAGAGGCCATGTATGTCGTTGCGATCGACACCCAAGCCGACCACATTTTTTTGTTGTCATCGTACCATCGAAGACTGGATATCTCCTCAGCCTCGCATTCCGAATCTAGCGTGAAGTTGCATCGCAATAAAGCGCCTCTGGCAGGCTGCTTGGAGACGTGTGGCTTTTCTGAGTTGGCTGATGAAGTCAACGCGGGTGCTGAGAAGGTTGTGACCAAAAACGGTGAGAGCTTTATTGCGCTAATCGGCGCGGACCGACTGGACTGTTACCACCGGCTTGAACCTGAACGCATTCACTTACTGCTGATTGACGAGGCTGCCACGGGGCTTGACGATATGGCTGCCGGGCGGGTGCAGGATGCCCGTAGCGTTACTGGGTCGCTCAAACGTCGGCGCAATGCCTGAGACCGGCACACGTGGCAACATCAGTGGAGGCCACGCACGTGCTGACAGCACTGCGCGCCAAATTTGAAAGACACTGGAGCTGAACCGCAGCTCATTGCCCCAAAAGCTCAGCCGACCTCTGCAATCATCTCGATCTCAACACAGGCCCCCATCGGGATCTGCGCCACACCAAAAGCGCTGCGGGCATGGGCGCCGCGGGCGCCGAACAGTTGGCCGATGAGTTCGCTGGCGCCGTTGGTCACCAGGTGCTGCTCGGTAAAGTCAGCGGTGGAGTTGACCAGGGACATCAGCTTGACGATGCGGGCGACGCGGTTGAGGTCGCCCACGGCGGCATGCAGCGTGCCGAGCAGGTCAATGGCCACGGCGCGGGCAGCGGCCTGACCTTCTGCGGTCGTCATGGTCTTGCCAAACTGCCCGGTCCAGACTTTGCCGTCTTTTCTTGCGATGTGGCCGCTCAAAAAGACGAGGTTGCCGGTCTGCACAAAGGGCACATAGGCGGCGGCTGGCGCGGCCACGGGGGGCAGGGTGATGTTGAGTTCAACCAGTTTGTCGTAAATGCTCAAGATGTTTTCTCCATAAAAATTTAGGTCAAATAGCCTTCTAGGCCTTATCCAGACTGGTTAGTTAGCTATATTAAGTGTAGCGTCTGAGCTCTGGGACTGGGACTGGGACTGAGACTGGCTTTGTGTTTGGGTTTGCGTCTGGCCTGGTTGCAGGCGCTCGCCATAGACCCGGTCTCCCGTCAGCGGCTCAACCGTGACGCCAACCGTCAGTGTGTGGCTGGCGCCGCCGTGGATCACGCCGCGCATGGGCGACACATCCCCAAAATCGCGGCCGGTGGCCAGGGTCACATAGTCTTCCCCGGGTGAGTGCCAGCCGATGCGGTTGTTGGTCGGGTCCAGCTCACACCAGCGCTGGCCTTCGGGCAGGTCTGGCACATAGATGGCGGCCCAGGCGTGCGAGGCATCGCTGCCGCGTAATCGGGCGACACCTGGCGCCGGCTGGGTGAGCAAATAGCCGCTCACGTAGCGCGCAGGCAGGCCCAGGCTGCGCAAACAGGCGATCAGGATGTGCGCAAAATCTTGGCATACCCCCTTACGCTGGGCCAAGGCTTGCAGGGCCGGCGTATTCACCTGCGTGCTTTGGCTCTCATAAACGAAATCAGCATGCATGCGCCGCATCAAATCAGTGGCGGCGGCCAGCAAACCGCGGCCTGCCTTAAAGCTGGGCCGGGCGTAGGCTGCGAACTCGGCGTCGCGTGGCGCAAAGGCAGAGGCGAACACAAAATCACCGGCCGCGTCAAATTGGCCATCAGATCGGTAGCGAAACAGTTCGCGCGCAGCCTCCCAGCTCACGCTGCTGCGGGGCGTGGCGCTGGCCTCGGTTGTTACTACGCTGCGCGCCACCACGTCCAGAACCCGGTGCGGCGTCTGCAGCGAAAAAAAACAACGGCTGTTGCCGTAGACGTCGGTGGTGCGTGACAAGCTCGCCGGGGTGGGACTGATGTCAAGCTGGTGGCTAAGTACTTGTTGCTGCGCCGTCTGCAGTGGCTGCAGGTAGGCCATGTGCTGAGCGGTCTCTACCGCAGGCAGATAGTCGTAGCGCGTGTGGTGCGTCAGCTGCAGCTTCATGGCGTGCCAACGCTGTGCTTGCTGTCGTTGGCATGGGTGAAATAGGTGGCACTGACTTCTTCTGACACCTTGAGCGTGGCGCTGAGAATCTGCTGCAACATGTTTTGCAGCGCTGCGGGCTGTTCACACAACTGCGCCAAGCTCCAGGCGCTGGGGTCAGGCACCTGCTGGGCCAGCGGGCTTAAGGCGTCGGGGGCACTGCCGGCCAGCTTGGCCAGCCTGCCGCGCAGGGTGTGCGCCACCCAGGCCAGTGATCGCGGGTTGTCACCGTCAAGCACCAGCAGGTCCACCAGCGCAGCCAGGTCGCGGCTCTG
>JBIKZZ010000202.1:0-6006 GCA_044354435.1 Rhodoferax sp.
GCCCATGATGAGCATCCACACCGTGGCGGCCGGCGGCGGCTCCATCCTGGCGTTTGACGGCGCGCGCTTTCGTGTCGGGCCGCAAAGTGCCGGCGCCAATCCCGGCCCGGCCAGTTACCGGCGGGGCGGCCCGCTGACCGTGACCGACGCCAACGTGATGCTGGGCAAGCTGGTGCCGGCGTATTTCCCCAAGGTGTTTGGCCCGCAGGCTAATGAGGCCCTGAGTTTTGAAGCCGCCGAGGCCGGGTTTGCCGCGCTGGCGCAGCAAACCGGCCAGCCGGCCGAGCAGGTTGCCGAGGGCTTCATCCGCATCGCGGTGCAGCAAATGGCCAATGCCATCAAGAAAATCTCGGTGGCGCGCGGCTACGACGTTACCGGCTACACGCTGCAGTGCTTTGGTGGTGCCGGCGGCCAGCATGCCTGCCTGGTGGCCGATGCGCTGGGCATGACGCGCATCCTGGTGCACCCGCTGGCCGGTGTGCTCAGCGCCTATGGCATGGGCCTGGCCGATCAGAGCGTGAGCCGGCAGCAGGCGGTGGAGACACAGCTCCAGCCAGCGGCCATCCCGCAGACAGTGGCTCAACTCGATGCCCTGGCCGCCATCGCCCTGGCCGAGCTGGCGCGCCAACCCTTTGGTGAAGGCGTGGCCCGCGTGCTGCGTCGGGTGCATGTGCGCTACCAGGGCAGCGACTCTGCGTTGGTCGTGGCCTGCCCCGATCTGACCGCTGGCGCGCGGCCGGAAGAGTTGGTCATCCAGATCCAGACCCGGTTTGAAGCAGCCTACCGCCAGCGCTTTGCCTTTTTGATGCAGGGCAAGCCCCTGGTGGTAGAGGCTGTCTCAGTAGAGGCGGTATTGGCCGGCGACGCCCCGGCCGAGCCACGCCACGCGATGCACCCGCCGCGCGACCTTCAGGCCAGTGGCGCTGTGCGCGAGACGCTGCGCATGTACTGCGACGGCCAGTGGCAAGCCGCGTCACTGCTGGTGCGTGAAGACCTGCAACCAGGCGACGTGATTGACGGGCCGGCCGTGATTGCCGAGAAAAACGCCACCACCGTGGTTGAGCCCGGCTGGCAGGCGCGCCTGACGGTGCTGGACCACCTGGTGCTGGAGCGGCGCAGCCCGCGCGCTACCCGGCTGGCGGCCGGCACCACGGTCGACCCGGTGCTGCTGGAGGTGTTCAACAACCTGTTCATGAACATCGCCGAGCAGATGGGCCTGCAGCTGCAAAACACCGCCCACTCGGTCAACATCAAGGAGCGGCTGGACTTCAGCTGCGCGCTGTTCGATGCCGCCGGCAACCTGATTGCCAACGCCCCGCACATGCCGGTGCACCTGGGCTCCATGGGCGAGAGCATCAAGACCGTGGTGCGCGACAACGCCGCCAACATGCAGCCGGGCGACGTGTTTGTGCTCAACGACCCCTACCACGGCGGCACGCATTTGCCAGACATCACCGTCATCACCCCGGTCTACCTGGATGGCCGCGCCACCTTTTACGTGGGCTCGCGCGGTCACCATGCCGATGTGGGCGGCATCACGCCGGGCTCTATGCCGCCATTCTCCAAGTCGATCGAGGAGGAGGGCGTGCAGATCGACAACGTCAAGCTCGTTGACCAGGGCGAACTGCGCGAGGCCGAACTGCTGGCGCTGCTGGCCAGCGGGCCCTACCCCGCCCGTAACCCGGCGCAAAACCTGGCCGACCTCAAGGCCCAGATTGCCGCCAACGAAAAAGGCGTGCAGGAGCTGCACAAGATGGTGGCCCACTTTGGGCTTGACCTGATGCAGGCCTATATGCGGCACGTGCAGGACAACGCCGAAGAGTCGGTGCGGCGCGTCATCACCCGCCTGAGAGACGGCCAGTTCACCCTGCCGCTGGACAACGGCGCCCAGATCTGTGTGGCCATTCGTGTGGACGCCGCGCAGCGCAGTGCGGTGATTGATTTCACCGGCACCTCGGCACAGCTGACCAACAACTTCAACGCGCCCACCGCCGTCTGCATGGCGGCGGTGCTCTATGTGTTTCGTGCGCTGGTGGACGACGACATTCCCCTCAACGCCGGCTGCCTCAAGCCGCTGCAGGTCATCATCCCGCCCGGCTCCATGCTCAACCCCAACCCGCCAGCGGCGGTCGTGGCGGGCAATGTCGAGACCTCCACCTGCATCACCAACGCCCTGCTGGGCGCGCTGGGCGTGATGGCGGCCAGCCAGTGCACCATGAACAACTTCACCTTTGGCAACGAGCGCTACCAGTATTACGAGACGATCGCGGGCGGCTCGGGCGCTGGCGAGGGCTTTGCAGGCACCAGCGTGGTCCAGACGCACATGACCAACTCGCGCCTGACCGACCCCGAGGTGCTGGAGTTCCGCTTTCCGGTGCGGCTGGACAGCTACGAGATCCGCCCCGGCTCAGGTGGTGCAGGGCGCTGGCGCGGCGGTGACGGCGGCGTGCGCCGCATCCGCTTCCTGGAACCCATGACCGCCAGCATCCTGTCCAACGGCCGCACCCATGGCGCCTTCGGCATGGCAGGTGGCGAAGCCGGCCAGGTTGGCACCAACCGTGTGCTGCGCGCTGACGGCAGCATCGACACCCTGGGCCACATCGGCCAGGTGCAGATGCAGCCCGGCGATGTGTTTGAGGTGGTGACGCCGGGTGGGGGTGGGTATGGGGTGGCGGAAGATGGCTGTATTTTGGTAGCCTGAACGGCAATCCTCGGTTAACCTTTGCCCATGGCCATCCCCGATTACCAGACCTGCATGCTGCCCTTTCTGCGCCATCTGGCGGACGGGCAGGAACACTCGCTTCGCGACGCCGAGGAAGCCTTGGCTGCGCACTTTAGGCTCAGTGCCGCCGAGCGGGCTGAGCTGTTGCCGTCCGGTCAGCAGGGGATATTCAAGAACCGCATTGGCTGGGCGCGGACCTATCTCAAGAAGGCAGCGCTGCTGGCCTCGCCCAAGCGGGCTGTCTTCCAAATTACCGAGCGTGGGCTCAAGACACTCAGCACCGAGTCGGTCAAATTGGACGTCAAATACCTGGAGCAGTTTCCCGAGTTCGTTGAGTTCCGCGGGGTGTCCAAGCCCGGCAATGGAGGCAACACCGTGGTTGAAGCGGCGCCAGCAACAAACACACCGGAAGAAGCCATTGAACTGGCTCACCAAGGGCTGCGTGAACAACTAATGGCCGAATTGCTCACCCGCATCCTCGGCTGTTCACCCACTTTTTTTGAGCAACTGGTGGTGGAACTGCTCGTGAAAATGGGTTACGGTGGCTCTAGGCGCGATGCTGGTGAACGTATCGGTCGATCGGGAGACGGTGGCATTGACGGCATCATCAAGGAAGACCGACTCGGACTCGACACCATCTTCATCCAGGCCAAACGCTGGCAGGGATCAGTCGGCAGACCCGAAATTCAGAAGTTCGTCGGTGCGCTGCAGGGAAAGCGGGCTAAAAAGGGCGTTTTCATCACCACATCCAGCTACACCGCCGACGCTGCCGACTATGCGACGCGCATCGACACCAAGGTGGTCCTGATTGACGGACAGCAACTGGCCGGCCTGATGATCGACTTTGATGTGGGTGTGGCCTCGGCAGCAAGCTATGTGGTCAAACGGATCGATTCGGATTACTTCGAGGAAGGCTGAGGCGGGCAAGCCGCTGGTGGGTCAGCGAGATGCTTCTCAAGTCGGATGCATCGATAGCTAGCACTGCCTCGCCTTAAAGAATTGCTGCCCAGCTGAGCAATGTTTTTGTATTTACAATAACCGAGATGGGTATTACCTTCGATCCGGCCAAGCGAGACAAGGCTTTGTTGGAAAGGGGATTGGATTTCGCCGATAAGTTTTGAAATAAGGAAAGCTAATGAACGCGAAAAAACCCGGATTGCAGCGTTCCTTGACATCTGATCTGGGGCGGGTCGATGCTCGCCCCATTGGTGAGGGGGACTATGACGAACTGCCTGAACTGGATGAGGCCATGCTCGCCCGCGCCATCGTCCGCCGAGGCGGGCGGCCTGTGTCAGCCAACCCGCGCAAGTTGATTTCTATCCGCTTGCCTGTCGACGTGATTGAGCAATGGCGGGCCACAGGCCCAGGCTGGCAAACCCGCATGGCCGACCGATTGAGTTCAGTAACCTGAGAGCGGAGAGGTTCCGCGCCGGCTGGATACGCCTGCCCGACTGGGCAGCTTGACATAGACGTACATTTTAACGTACGCTTGGCTCCAGGAGTTTGACATGACCATTTTGACTGCCAGCGAGGCCCGTGCCAATCTGTACCGCCTGATCGACCAAACCGCCGCAGGCCATGAGCCGATCTACATCACCGGTAAGCGCAGTAGCGCCGTGTTGGTGGCGGAAGATGATTGGCGGGCGATTCAGGAAACCCTGTATTTGCTGGCCGTGCCCGGCATGCGGGAGTCTATCAAAGCTGGCATGGCCGAGCCGCTTGACCAGAGCAGCAAGGAACTGGACTGGTGAAGTGGCAGATCGTTTACACCCGTCAGGCCCAAAAAGACGCCGGCAAACTCCCTGCCAGCGGCCTGAAGGCCAAGGCGCAGGAACTGCTGAACCTAATCGCTGCGGATCCTTACCAAAGCCCACCGCCCTTTGAAAAGCTCGTGGGCGATCTGGCTGGCGCCTATTCAAGACGCATCAACATTCAGCACCGCCTCGTCTATGAGGTGTTCACCGCGGAAAAGACTGTGCGCGTGCTCCGGCTCTGGAGCCATTACGACTAGCCGCCGGCTTTACTTCTTGGCCGCACTCGCCGCCGGTTTGGCCGGCTCTGCCTTGGCGGCGGCCGTGCCCTTGAACTCGGCGCCATTCACCGTCAGGCCTTCCTTGGACAACTTGGCGGCGGTGGCCTCGCCCACGCCTTTGACGCGGCTGATGAAGTCGGGCCAGTCTTTGAAGTTGCTTTTCTTGCGCTCGTCCAGAATCCGGGTCGACATGGCCGGGCCAACGCCCTTGATGCTGTCCAACTCGGCCGCGTTGGCCTTGTTGGCATCAACGGCCGCAAAACTGGCAGCGGCATACAGCATCAAAAATACAGAAAGGATTTTTTTTAACATGGTCTAACTCCGGTGGGTGGTCGATGGTGTAAGCGGGGTGAGCGGGGTGAGTAGGGCGGCTTCAATGCTGGCCAGATTCTGCCAGCCAGTTCACGTACTTTGCCACGCCACTCTGCACATTGGCAAAAGCATGGCCGCAGCCGGTGGCGCGCAGCGATGTCAGGTCGGCCTGGGTGTAGCACTGGTACTTGCCGCGCAGCGCATCCGGAAAAGGCACGTACTCGATCAGCCGGGCGGCCACCAGTTCGTCCAGGGTCAGGGCGGATTCGCCGCGCCGGGCGCGCAGGGTGTTGACCACGGCGGTGGCGACGTCGTTGAAGGGCTGAGCTTGGCCACTACCCAGGTTAAAAATGCCCGAGATGCCGGGGTGGTCGAAGAACCACAGGTTGACGGCCACCACATCGTCAATAAAGACAAAGTCGCGCATCTGGGCGCCGGGGCTGTAGCCGCCGTACTCGCCAAACAGCTTGACCCGGCCCTCGGCGGCAAACTGGTGGAACTGGTGAAATGCCACGCTGGCCATGCGGCCCTTGTGCTGCTCATGCGGGCCATAGACATTGAAGTACCGAAACCCCACCACCTGGCCGGTTTTGCCCAGCACCGATCGCTTGAAGTCGGCACCGCATTCGCGCCGCATGCGTTGGTCAAACAGCAGCTTGGAGTAGCCGTAGACATTCAGCGGGCGCTCAAACGCCGGCTCTTCACGGAACGTGTCTGAGCCGCCGTAGGTGGCCGCGCTGGAGGCGTACAACAGGCGTGCGCCACGCTTTTGGCAGGAATGGAACAGGCTGCAGGACAGGCTGTAGTTGTTGTCCATCATGTACTTGCCGTTGCTCTCCATCGTGTCACTGCAGGCGCCCTCATGGAACACAGCCTCAACCTGTCCGTAGCCGCCGTGGGCAAAATCCTCATAAAAAGCCCCAGCATCCACATAGTCAGC
>JBIKZZ010000203.1:0-5985 GCA_044354435.1 Rhodoferax sp.
ACGGTCGGCTACCAGCACCACGCGCTTGAGCGGATAGCGCTCCAGCAAGCCGCGGATCATTGGCAAC
Organism: Rhodoferax sp.; assembly: GCA_044354435.1. Classification (GTDB taxonomy): domain Bacteria; phylum Pseudomonadota; class Gammaproteobacteria; order Burkholderiales; family Burkholderiaceae_C; genus Rhodoferax. The sequence goes on from JBIKZZ010000203.1 coordinate 68, forward strand.
AATGTTTTGGCCTCTGCGGTGTTACCTGGGTGCACTTCATGGGCAATGGGCAGGCCTTCAGCGGTTTGCACCAAAGACAACATGAATTGACGCTCCACCAAGCCGGATTTGGCACGTCCATAGGCGCGAACATCATCTTCCAAGTCCGTCTGGCCGGTCACCTCTACGGTGGTGAGGTCGTAAAACACCACGGAGAGGTCTTGATCGATCAGGGGGCGCATGAGGGTGGCCAGTCTGTGGCCCAAGGTGTCGCTGTACTCGTCGAGCACATCCATGCAGCGCAGCAGGTGTTGGTGCTGGGGCAAACTCTTGACGCAGCCCACCGGCAGCGCAACAGTGTCGAGCCAGCGCAGCACACCGAGCTTGCTGCCCGGATCACACAGGCGGTTAAAGACCATGAGGCGCAGACAGCCCAGCACATCGACCTCGGTTTTGGAGCGACGCCAGGCGCTGGCCAAGCCATCAAACCCCAAGGAGCGCCAGAGCTCTGACAGCGCCCAAACATCGCCTGCGTGGCGGCTGTCTGTAAAGCGCAGGCCATCAAGGGGCGAGGCCACTGGGGCAATTCCACGAGCACGTTGGAGTGAGGCAATCAGGGTGTCGACTTCGCCGCCTTCTTCCAAGCGACCCAAGGTACAGACGGTACGCTGGCGGGGTTTGCCGTCCTCATTGCGGAACGACTCCACCAGTTGGGCGTAGCGCCTTTGACCGGATTGGGTGACTTTGATGAACATGGCGGAAAGTGTACCGCACAAATGATCAATAAAAACTACATATGATCAATAACGTGCCACTACAATCTTTTAGGGATTTCAGCACAAAAACCAACGTAACCCGTTGATTTCATTGAGCCGAGGTTCGCCAATTACAGAAAAAGTGCTCGGAAGTGTCGAATTTAAGTGGTAAGTCTGGAAACGCTTGCCTAAAGGAATACATTTCTCAAGCGCTCACACCCTACACTGAAGCAACGAACTCAACCAATAAAAGCCCTATCGGCTATGGCTTCCAATTTTGGTTAGATACTGGTTTTGGTCAATCAAAAAAAGAGTCAGTTCGGATGTCTGGTCACCAAGGGCAAGACATTTTTATCAATCTTAGAACTGGAAAGGTAGCCGTTGTGCTCGGTACTAAAGCAATTTTGCGTGAAAAATCTCATAGCTCTACAGGAATTGTCGAGTGGCTAGTCCGTTAGTTATAGAGCTGAAAAACTGTAGAGAAGATCAGGGGATCTCAACGGCAAGCCTCGAACGCCGCTGGAAAAATCCGATCACAGTCCGAGCTCGGAATGCGATCCCAGCCGCACCAGGCGCAAGACGTCTGCATCAGGTTTTTGATAGATCAGAACGAGGTCCGGCTTTACGTGGCAGTCCCGGTGATCTTTCCAGTCGCCAATCAGGGCGTGAAGGTCAGCCTCGAGTGTGCCCCGGTGCTGGCCTTTGGTCTCGCGCTTGTAATCCCTTTTGAACTGACCAGTGTAGTCAGGCGTCCGCTTTGAGATCGGCAAACAACGCTACCAGGTTGGCGGCCTTGGTCACCTTGCCAGCTCGCGCATCCTTCATGGCTTCAATTGTCGTGGCGTTGGGAATCAGAGGCTCAAAGGGCAAGGCCTTGTCATGGACAACTTTGGTCAGCATCAGCCGCACCGCGTCCGACACGGTCAATCCCATGGCAGCCAAGACGGCGGCGGCTTCTTATCCGGCACGTTGATCAGGCGACAGCTGCCTTGACGTTCGCCGGTTTTCACCATGCCTAATTTGGGGATGGTAGACACACAACTTTGGCACGTCTGGCACCTACTTGGGTCGACCCGAAGGAAAGGCTGTTCGCGATGTTCCTGACGCAGACACCGGGGTTGTCGCTCGACCCGCTGGGTCTGCTCGCACGCCAGCAGGTTTACGGCGGGCTGAAGTAGGCGTTGCACACGAGCGCGTACCAACGCATTGGGTGACTTTCACGCACAATGGCACGGCATTTCCAATCTTGGCACTTGCATCACCCTATGACAAAGCCCCTGCCCGATCCCGAGCGCAAGTCCAATCTGTTGATCGAGGCAGGTGCTCTGCTGCTGGCAGCCATTGTGGCCACCGTCATGGTGCTGCACCTGCGGGCCGGCTCGGGCCCAGCCTTGAACGGCCCGCTGCCGCCCCCTCACGCCGAAATGCTTGTCGGCCTGCCGCCCGTAACGCTTCAAACTGACACCGCCGTTTTTGCTGGCGGCTGCTTTTGGGGTATTCAGGCCGTGTTTCAACACACCCGGGGCGTGCTGCAGGCGGTGGCGGGCTATGCCGGTGGCGAAGCCGGACAGGCCAATTACCAGATGGTCAGCAGCGGTGTCACCCGCCATGCCGAAGTTGTCAGCATCCGATTTGACCCCCAGCAAATCAGCTACGCCCAGCTGCTGCAAATCTTTTTTTCTGTCGCCCATGACCCGACCCAGCTGGACCGCCAGCATCCCGATGTGGGCCCACAGTACCGCTCGGCAGCTTTTTACAAGGGCGCCGCGCAGCAGCAGCAGCTTGAGCGCTACATTACACAACTGGATGCGGCCGGGGTTCTGCCCGGCAAGATCGTTACCCAAGTCATCCCCTTCACGGCCTTTTATGCCGCCGAAGCCGAACACCAGAACTACTTTGAGCGCAACCCGGCAGAGCCTTACATCATGGCGCATGACCAACCGCGCCTGGCCAGATTCAAGGCATGGCTGCCCGACTTTTACCGTGAACAAGCCGTCCTGGTCGATGCCGCCGGCGTGGCGGACGCCTTGGCCCGCTGACACCAAGCGCCTATGCAAAAACATCCAAGGGAGGCCAAACCAGAAGCGTTGTGGTAACGATTGTGGTGATTGAACCAACAATAGGCTGCAAACCCGCATCGAGCTTTGGCTTTACATTCATTTCCTCCTGGATTAAGATGTACATGTACATCCAAAAAGGATTCGCAATGGCCAACACCAAACTTTTCAAGAACGGCAACTCGCAAGCCGTTCGCATTCCTGTCGAACTTGCCTACAGCTCGTGGGACGTTGAACTGGTCATCGAGCGACAAGGGGACGAGTTGCGCATCCGTCCGGCCCAGCGCCGCATGGGCGATGTGCTGGGCAAACTTGCCAAGTTTTCACCTGACTTCATGGCTCAGGGCCGGGGCGAAAACATGGAGGGCGAGCGCGAGACCTTATGACTCCGAAGTACATGCTCGACACCAACATCTGCATCTACCTCATGAAGCACCAGCCGCCTGAGGTGCGCGAGCGCTTTGCCCAGTGCTTTGTGGGCGACGTTGTTATTTCTGCGGTGACCTTGGCTGAGCTTGAATTTGGTATCGCGTGCTCAAGCACTGCGGCACAGGAATCCAACCGGTCGGCACTGGAGAGCTTGCTCGACGACATCAAGGTTGCGCCTTTTGATGCACAAGCTGCCAAGGCCTATGGCCCCATCCGGGCAGCCTACAAAGATCGCAACCGAGATGCTCTGGACAAACTCATCGCCTCCCATGCGGTCGCTTTAGGGGTGACATTGGTCACCAACAACGAAGCGGACTTTGCGAACTACGCTGGGCTGCGTGTTGAAAACTGGGTCAGCAACCACTGAAGTCAAATCTCTTTGCTCCAATTCACCATTTCATGGGGCAACTTTCATGACCCGCACACAAAAGGTAAAGACATTGAGGCCTATGAAGAAGCCTGTCTGATCAGCAATTGCATTAGCGAGCTTGGCGAGTCGCCTGCTGTGCGTATTTGGCTTCTAATCGATCAAACACGGGGTCCGCAGCAAGTGCTGCGCCGCTGGCTTTGCCTGCGGCGATATCATTTTTCAGCGCTTGGAGTTGGATAGCCTGCTGGCGCTCGGTGTCCTCGAGCAATCGCAGTCCAGCACGGACCACTTCGCTGACGTTGTTGTAGCGGCCGCTTTCGACTTGGTCGCGGATGAAGGTCTCGAAATGTGGGCTCAGGGCAACGCTGGTGGGCATGACGACTTCCTAACAGTTAATAAGTATTATTATTTAACAGCTAACAGGCTATGTCAAGAATGGCTGGATACCCACAGCCGTTTGGATCAGATGATTGTCAAAGCAAGCCAACTAAGCGTCAGTGCTTTTGCAAATGATCTTTGGATGTCACTTTTCAGATCGCTCAAAAGAAAAACCCTAAGTAAACTAGTCACTTAGGGTTTCTAACTGGCGGAATCGGAGGGATTCGAACCCTCGATGAGGCTCTACACCCCATACTCCCTTAGCAGGGGAGCACCTTCGGCCACTCGGTCACGATTCCTGGCTCGCTGAAATTATCTCACGACTAAAGGGCGTTTTGTCAGGCCGGGGGCTGGTCCAGGTCAAAAGCCTTGTGCAGGGCCCGCACGGCGAGCTCCATGTACTTCTCGTCAATAACCACCGAGGTCTTGATTTCCGAGGTGGAGATCATCTGGATGTTGATACCCTCCTCGCTCAGTGACCTGAACATCTTGCTGGCGATGCCGACATGGCTGCGCATGCCAATGCCGACGATGCTGACCTTGCAGATCTTGGCGTCCCCGACCACTTCTTGCGCGCCGAGGGTTGGCAGCACGCGGGTTTTGAGCAGCTCAACGGTACGGGCAAAGTCGCCCCGGTTAACGGTGAAGCTGAAGTCGGTCTTGCCGTCTTTGCTGATGTTCTGAATGATCACATCCACCTCGATGTTGGCATCGGCCACGGCACCCAGGATCTGGTAGGCAATGCCGGGCTTGTCGGGCACGCCCAGCACCGAGATCTTGGCCTCGTCGCGGTTGAATGCGATGCCGGAAACAATGGCTTGTTCCATGTGTTCGTCGTCCTCAAAAGTGATCAGGGTGCCAGACTTGGCCTCTTCTGCAATGTCAATATCCCAGGGGGTAAAGCTGCTCAGCACGCGCAACGGCACCCGGTATTTGCCCGCAAATTCGACTGAGCGGATTTGCAGCACCTTGGAGCCCATCGAGGCCATCTCCAGCATTTCCTCAAAACTCACGGTGTGCAGGCGCCGCGCCACGGGCCCCCCACGCGGGTGAGTGGTGTGGACGCCATCCACGTCAGTGTAGATCAGGCACTCAGCGGCTTTCATGGCGGCTGCCACCGCCACGGCCGAGGTATCTGAGCCGCCGCGGCCCAGTGTGGTGATGTTGCCCTGCGCGTCCACGCCCTGAAAGCCGGTGACGATCACGACGCGGCCAGCAGCCAGGTCCGCACGCACACGGGTGTCGTCAATGGCTTCAATTCGGGCCTTGGTGTAGGCGCTGTCGGTGCGGATCGGCACCTGCCAGCCCGCGTAGCTCACCGCGTTCATGCCCTCAGCCTGCAGGGCAATGGCGAGCAGCGCGCTCGACGCCTGCTCGCCGGTGGCGGCCAGTGCGTCCAGCTCGCGCCAGTAGGCGTCGTCAGCACGGGCAGGTGCCAGTTCCTTGGCCAGCCCCAGAAGGCGGTTGGTTTCGCCGCTCATGGCGGAGGGCACCACCACCATCTGGTGGCCGGCACGCGCCCACTTCGCGACGCGTTTGGCGACATTGCGGATGCGCTCAGGAGAGCCCATCGAGGTGCCGCCATATTTATGAACAATCAGGGCCATCAGCGTGATTCAGGAAAGGTGTCAAGGCGAAAGCGCAGGATTGTACCAATGCAGTCCCGCACCCCGCCGCTCGATGTAGCCGGTGGCCACCTTGATCCGGATCTGATGGCCGCGGGTGGTACAGGCGGCGATTTGGTCGAGCAGCTCCGCCAATTGGGCGGTGCTGGGTACGGCAGCAAACTGGCTGTGCAGCCAGTGGCGCAAGAGGTTGGCCTGGCGCGGCCGGCTTAAGTCCTGCAAAGGTGCCAGTTGGGGCGGCACACCAACCTGTGCCAAATCGATCTCAGCCAGTTCAATCAGCAAACCCTTCGCTTCTGCGGCATGGGCCGCGCTGCGGGCAAAG
>JBIKZZ010000204.1:0-5931 GCA_044354435.1 Rhodoferax sp.
AATAATAGCTATAACCCCAGGTGGGATAAGGGCTGGAGCCTGATTTGACTCTAAGTCAGGCCGGGCTCTTCTTCAGCCATTCGGCAAAGGCGGCACACTCCCAACGGTCCATCATGCCGGTGCGCCAGCACAGGTAGTGGGCATGCGGGCTGGGCACCGTCTGGCTGTAGACCGGGTTGGCGGCCAGTCGCACCAGCGCGCCACGCTCCAGCCAGGGGGCGCCCAGTCGCAGTCGGACCAGCGCCACGCCCATGCCGGCAGCGGCGGCATCGCACATCAGGCCGATGTCATTGAACTGCGAGCCCTCGGTCGGCTCGGGCCAGTCCAGGTGCTGCGCGGCAAACCAGGTGCGCCAGGGCTCCAGCGGACTGCGCAGCAGGCTCACGCCCGCCAGGTCTGACGCTACGGCAAACGGCCCGTGCTCGCGAACAAAAGTCGGTGAGGCCAGCGGCGTGACCTCATCCTTGAACAGCACCACGTGCTCCACATCCGCATAGCGGCCGGTGCCAAAGCGGACCATCAGGTCGGCGTCCTCGGCCACCACGTCGAGCAGCGGGATCGACACCTGCAGCGTCAGGTCGATCTCAGGGTAGGCCTCGGTGAACTGCCGCAGGCGCGGGATCAAGATGGAGCGGGCAAAGGTGGGCGTCACGGCCAACCGCAGTTTGCGCTTGCCGGGGGCTGCCTCCGAGCTGGGAAATTTTTGCAGCGCCGCCAGCCCCTCGCGCACATGGGCCAGGTACTCGCTGCCCTCAGAGGTCAGAGAAAAATCAGCCCGGCCAAACAGACGGGTACCGATGATCTGCTCCAGCTGCCGTACCCTGTGGCTCACCGCACTGGGTGTCACAAACAACTCCTCGGCCGCCTGCGTCACGCTTCGCAGCCGTGCCAGTGCCTCAAAGGTCAACAGGCACTGGATTGGGGGGATGCGGGTGGCGGTCATAGAGTCATTTTCCCACCTCGCTGGAAACCGGGGTAATTAGTACAATGGCCAGCCCTTTCCAACCCGGTGGCCCCCATGTCAAACCGTCTTGCCGTGCTGCCGCAATACCTGCTGCCAAAGCAGGCGTTGACCTGGCTGGCCGGCAAAACCGCCAGTGCCCGCGCCGGCACCTGGACCACAGCCCTTATCACTTGGTTTATCGGGCGTTACCAGGTCAACATGACCGAAGCCGCCAACCCCGATCCAGCCGGCTACGCCAGCTTCAATGAATTCTTCACCCGCGCGCTGCGGGCCGATGCCCGGCCACTGGCTCCGTCCGCCTTGATTTGCCCTGTGGATGGCGCCATAAGCCAGTTCGGACGCATTGAGCGCGACCGAATTTTTCAGGCCAAGGGCCACGACTACACCTGTGCCGCGCTGCTCGGCGGTGATGCCGCGTTGGCCGCGCCTTTTGTGGATGGTTTGTTTGCCACCTTGTACCTGAGCCCCCGTGATTACCACCGCATCCACATGCCCTGTGATGGCCGGCTGACCCGCATGGTGCACGTGCCGGGTGATTTGTTTTCAGTCAACCCGACCACAGCGCGTGGCGTGCCCGGGCTGTTTGCCCGCAATGAGCGGGTGGTGTGCCTGTTTGAGTCGGCGCAGGGCCCGTTTGCGCTGGTGCTGGTGGGCGCCACCATTGTGGGCAGCATGGCCACGGTTTGGCATGGCGTGGTGAACCCACCTCGTCCGGGCCAGGTGCGCACCTGGCATTACGAGCAGGCGCCCGTGGCTCTGCGCCAGGGCGACGAAATGGGGCGCTTTTTGCTGGGCTCTACCGTTGTGCTGCTGTTCCCCCAGGGGTCGCTGGGTTTCAACCCGGCTTGGGCGCCGGGCCGGCCGATCCGGCTGGGCGAGGCCATGGCTGATACGCTTCACTAAACCAACATCACGCACAAGGAGTCCGGCCATGGCAGACCAACACATTTTAGTTAGTACGGAGGGTGGTATCACCACCGTCACCCTGAACCGCCCCGACAAGCGCAACGCCCTGAGCCTGCCGCTCATGCTGGAGCTCACTGAGGCGCTGCAAGCCGTGGGCCGCAGCACGGCGCGCGGCGTGATCCTGGCTGCCAACGGCCCGGTGTTCAGCGCAGGCCACAACTTTGGCGACATGGCCGGCGCCAGCCTGGCGCAGGCGCGCGAGCTGTTTGCCGTCTGCACCCGCATGATGGACACCCTGCAGGCACTGCCGCAACCGGTGATCGCCCGGGTGCACGCCCTGGCCACTGCGGCCGGCTGTCAGCTGGTGGCCACTTGTGACCTGGCCATTGCCGCGGACACCGCTGGCTTTGCCATTCCCGGTGGCAAGGCCGGGCTGTTTTGCCACACCCCGCTGGTGGCCGTGGCGCGCAACATTGGCCGCAAGCGCGCGTTGGAAATGGCCATGACGGGTGATGCCATCGACGCCGCCACCGCCGCTGACTGGGGTCTGATCAACCGCGCCGTGCCCGCTGCAGAGCTGGACGCAGCCACGCTTGATCTGATCAGCCGCGCCACCCGTGGTAGCACCGAGTCCAAGGCCATGGGCAAGCAGGGTTACTACCGCCAGATGGAGCTGGCGCAGCCACAAGCTTACGCTCTGGCCAGCGAGATCATGGCCGCCGGCGCATTGACGGCGGATGGGCAGGAAGGCATTGCCGCCTTTTTGGAGAAACGGCCAGCGCAGTACCGCTGAGGTCCGGCTCGCCGGCCTTACAGCAGCAGCAAGTTGTCAGGCGTGGCACCGATGACTGTGCTCAGCGCTACGCGGTGATCCAGCGTGGCCAGGCAACCCTCCCGGGCGACGGCCAGTGCCAGCAAATAAACATCGGTGATCTGGTTGTGGCCCAGCACGCGGGACCAATTGACAAGGCCGTCGGCCCGCAAGGAAAGCGAGTCTGGCCAGAACGCATGGTCAAGTTCGGCGCAAATCGACTGAAGTTTGTTGCGTACGGTCTCGATGCCAACCGGCCCGTAGCGGCTGTAGGCTGGCAGGTTGAGAACCCGGATGACACCGTTTTCCACCAGTGGACAGCTGGCAATCTGCACCTGGGGCTGACTCACCAGCGCGAGGGCCTGCGCATGGTGGACGTGCGCCTCGTCCAGCAACGCGACCCAGACATTGACATCGAGCAAGTAGCGCACGGGTCAGATGCCCTCTTGGTCCAGCAGATCGCGAACATGTTCGGTCGTGATGATTTCATCGCGTGCCGGGAGCAGCGCGTACTTGCTCTTCACGGGCATCGCCTGGCGTAAAGGCGCGCCCCGGCTGCGAATGCCATCGCGAGCCAGCCTTGAGATGGCTTCTCCAATTGAAATACGTTGTCGCTGCGCCTCCGAGCGTGCAAAGGCAAAAACATCGTCATCCAGGGCCAAAGTAGTTCTCATCCGAGTACTCTAGCATCAAAACATCAATATGACATCAAAACCCCCACTCGATTCCCTGTGATGGCGCTCAGGTATTGCTTGACGGCGTGACTGACAACATTGAATAATGAGTCATTAGCGAATCATTGTTTCTCTAATGAAACAAAATGCCCCGATTGACCTAAAGGCCTCGCATGACAACTGGCGCTGACATCGACTCCCACTGGCACGAGGTCGCTACCCTGGCCCAGCTAGACCCCGATTTCCCGATTGGCGTTGAGGTTCAGGGCCAGAAGATTGGTCTGTTTCTGCTGGGTGAGGCCGTGCACGCCGTCGAAGACGTGTGCCCGCATGCCTATGCCTTGCTGTCCCAGGGCTTTCAGGAAGACGGCGTGATTGAGTGCCCATTGCACGCAGCGCGCTTTGACATTGCCAGCGGCAAGTGCCTGACCGAGATCGGCCAGCGCGACCTGCATTGCTTCCCGGTACGGGTGCAGCAGGGTCGCGTCCAGCTGCAGCTTCAGCGGCAAACCAAGGACAGCGCGTGAGCAAACCAGCCATTGAGTTCAGCGGCGTGTCCAAGCGCTTTGCGGCGCGCGGCCGCTCCAGCGAGGTGCTGGCTGTCACCGATGTCAGTTTTGCCGTGCAGCCGGGCGAGGTGGTGTCCATCATCGGCCCATCGGGCTGCGGCAAGAGCACCTTGCTCAACATGGGCTCGGGGCTGGCCAAGCCCAGCGCCGGTGCGGTGCGGGTGGATGGCGAGTTGGTGGCTGGGCCCAACGCCCACGTTGCCTTTATGCTGCAAAAAGACCTGTTAATGCCATGGCGCACCATTGCACAAAACATTGAGTTTGGGCTGGAACTGCGCGGTGTGGCCGCGACCGAACGGGCCCGGGTGTCCGCACAGCTGCTGCAGCAGTGCCACCTGGACGGTTTTGGCAGGCACTACCCGCACCAACTCTCTGGCGGTATGCGTCAGCGCGCCGCCCTGGCCCGCACCCTGGCGGTGGACCCGCTGGTGCTCTTGATGGACGAGCCCTTTTCTGCGCTCGACGCCCAGACCAAGATGATCTTGCAGCAGGACCTGGCGCAAACTGTGGCGCAGCAGGGCAAGACGGTGCTGTTCATCACCCATGACCTGGCCGAGGCGGTCGCGCTGTCGGACCGTATTCTGGTGATGAGCGAGCGGCCCGGCACCATCGTCGAGCAGATCACCGTTGACCTGCCCCAGCGGAACAACCCGATGAAACGCCGCAAGCAGGACGAGCTCGGCCGCCTGGTGGCCCGGCTGATGGACCTGCTCAAGCTTGACGCCAACACCAACGTGCATTGAGTTCAGCCCAGCCCCCTTTTTGTCCACACGTCTTTAACCCCGGAGAACGCCATGTCACCTTTCACTCTGTCTGCCACCCGCCGCGCCTGCCTGGCTGTCATCAGCGTGGGCGCTCTGCTTGCCCCCCTGGCAGCGAGTGCTCAACTGCAAAAAATCACTTACCTGCTGCCGGCGCCCGGTACGCTGCCAGCCTTTGGTCCGTGGATGTTGGCTCAGGCCAAGGGCTACTATGCCGCCGAAGGGCTGGAGGTTGAGTTTGTCACCGGCCGGGGTGGTGTGGACGTCGCCAAGCAGGTCGGCGCCGGCAATGCAGTGATCGGCGGCGCCATTGGCGATACGCCCATCATTGCGCGGGCCCAGGGCATTCCTGTCAAGGCTGTGGCGGTGCTGGGTTCTGGCTCTTTGATGCAACTGGTCAGCCACAAGGACGAACGCATTGACAGCCCGCGCGAGCTGCGTGGCAAAACGGTGACAGTGCTTGCCTATACCGACACCACTTACTACGCGCTGCTCGGCATGATGGCCAAGGTTGGCCTGACCAAGAATGACGTTAATATCCAGGCCGCCGGCCCCGCTGGAGTCTGGCAGCAGTTTGCCGGCAAGAAGGCCAGTGCGATGGCCGGTGTGCCCGAGTGGACGGTCAGCGCCATGGACGCAGGGGCGCAGGTCAACATCCAGCCGGCTGACACCTATTTCAAGAGCATGGCGCAGGCCATTCTTGCTTCGGACGACACCATCCAGAAGAACCCGCAACTGATCCAGAAGCTGGTGCGCGCCACACTCAAAGGCATGAAGGACATCATGGCCGACCCCAAGGCCGCCACGCTGGCCTATGTCAACCATGTGCCGATGCACAAGGGCAAAGAGGCCTCGATCCAGAAGGCTTTTGAGATGTACAACGAGTATGTCTATGAAAACCAGAAGGTGCCCGGCCAGATGGACGAGGCCCGCCTGAGCGAACTGCAAAAGTTTTATGTGGCCAACGGCATCGTCCCCAAAGAAGCCGCGCTCAACGACTTGTTCACCAACCAGTTTGTGCTGGGCAAGTAAGCCGGCCTGTGTCGTCCACACCATGAGCCCGCAGAACGAAGGCCTTGTCACCACCGGCTGGAGCCTGGCCGTGCTGGCGGTTTTCCTGCTGGTTTGGCAATTTATGCCCGCGCTGCTCGGGGTGCCCGAGTTTGTCCTGCCGCCCCCGACCCGTGTGGGGGCGGAAGCGGTGCGTATCTGGCAGACCGAGCGTCTGCTATGGCACGCTGGCATC
>JBIKZZ010000205.1:0-5875 GCA_044354435.1 Rhodoferax sp.
AAAAAAGGCTATTTCGTTCGGGGCGAGTTCATCGCTGAAGGCAGCGAGCGCGATCTCGAACTCAAGGCCGAGCTCAAGGGCACCAGCGAGCAAAGCCGCACTGAGCTCAAGCGCGAGAGCACCGAATTGCAAAAACTGGGCGAAGACCTGCTGACCCTGCGCCCTGAGCTGATGGCGCGGCTGGCCGTGTCGGAAAAGCTCAAGGACGCTGTGGTGGAGGCCAAGCGAATCACCAATTTTGAAGGCAAGCGCCGACAGATGCAGTTCATCGGCAAGCTGATGCGGCTGGTGGACCCCACGGTGCTTGACGAGGTGCGGACCGCACTGAACGATCAGTTGGGCGGCTCGGCGCAAGACAAGCTGCGACTGCACCAGGCCGAACTCTGGCGTGACCGCCTGGTAGGCGATGACGATGCCCTGGGCGACTGGCTGACCGCCCATACTGGCACCGACGCGCAGCAGCTGCGCGCCCTGATTAGGCAGGCCCGCAAGGACGCACAGCCAGAAAAGCCAGGTGCCGCAGTCCGCCACGGACGCGCCTACCGAGACGTTTTTCAAATCGTGCGTGAACAGCTTGAGCGTGTGCCCGAGCCTGAGGCCGACACCGCGGTGACCCATGATGCAGATCAAAGACCATGACGACCGCCCCTGACACCAGCGCCGGCACCAGCGCGGCCCATGACCCTGTGCGCATCGGCATCGTGTCGGTCAGTGACCGCGCGTCCAGCGGCGTCTACGTCGACCAGGGCCTGCCCGCGCTGCAAGACTGGCTGACGCGTGCCCTGAAGAACCCAATTGACTTTGAGGCCCGGCTGATCCCCGACGAGCAAGCCCTGATCAGCGCCACACTGATCGAGCTGGTCAACGCTGGCTGCGCCTTGGTGCTCACCACCGGCGGTACCGGCCCTGCCAAGCGTGACGTGACACCCGAGGCCACCTTGGCCGTGGCGGACAAGGACATGCCCGGGTTTGGTGAACAAATGCGCCAGATCAGCCTGAAGTTTGTACCGACGGCCATCCTGTCACGGCAGGTGGCGGTCATTCGGGGGCAAACATTGATCATCAACCTGCCTGGGCAGCCGAAGTCGATTCGCGAGACCCTGGAAGGCCTGCGTGACGCTGAAGGCGCCAGTGTGCTGCCCGGCATCTTTGCCGCCGTACCCTACTGTGTGGACTTAATCGGTGGCCCGTATCTGGAAACAGTGGACGCGGTTTGCAAGGCTTTTCGGCCGAAGTCAGCCCAGCGCCCGGCGGCGACCGCCTGAACGGCGCACGCGCCTACCGACCCACCAGATCGTTCAGCCGATCGGCCTCGAAATGCTCTTGACGGGCGGCATCGGCCGGCACGCAGTTGGCGGCTTGGCTCGCCTGCAGCGTTTCAATGGCCTTCCACAACAGCGCAATCTGGTGATCCTGGCCAGACGCGTTGTCAATCAGCCCTCGAAGCGCCTGGCTCAGCGGGTCGTCGTTTTGGGTCACGCCGTAAGCTGAAAACCCCATTTTCGAGGCCACCGCCTCGCGTTTGACGTCTAAATCAGCCTGGATGATGCGGGCCGGATTGCCCACTGCCGTCGCACCCGCTGGCACCGGCTTGGTCACCACCGCGTTAGAGCCAACCTTGGCACCATCGCCCACTGTGAAGCCGCCCAAGACCTGGGCACCCGCGCCAACCACCACATTGCGCCCCAAGGTAGGATGGCGCTTGGCACCCTTGTACAGGGCTGTGCCACCCAGGGTCACGCCCTGGTAGATGGTGCAGCCATCACCAATTTCAGCCGTCTCACCCACCACAACGCCCATGGCATGGTCAAAAAACACCCGCTCGCCAATGCGCGCCCCGGGGTGGATTTCAATCCCCGTCAGAAAACGGGCAATGTGAGAAATAAACCGCCCCAGCCACTTGAGGCCATGCTGCCAGCACCAATGGGCTCGCCGGTGCAAGATCAGCGCGTGCAGGCCGGGGTAGCAGGTGATGACTTCCCAAGTACTGCGCGCAGCCGGGTCGCGGTCAAGAATGCACTGGATATCAGATCGGAGACGAGACAACATGGCCTGCAGTTTAGCGGTCAGGGCCGGAACCCTTGGTCATCAGCTTGGCAATCCCGCGCAGGATGTGGATTTCTTCCTGAGTCAGCGTGGCCCGGTTGAACAACTGGTTCAGCCGCGGCATCAGCTTGCGCGGCGCTTGCGGGTCAAGAAAGCCGATCGCGGTGAGTGCCTGCTCCCAGTGCGCCAGCATGCCTGCCACCTGGCTGGCGTCAGCTAGAGCAGGCGCCGGCGTGGCCGACTGCACCGGGTAAGCACCCAGCGCCAAGCGCCACTCATAGGCAATCACCTGCAAGGCTGCCGCCAGGTTGAGCGAGCCAAACTGCGGGTTGCTCGGGATGCTCAAACAAGCATGGCATCGGTACACATCCTCATTGAGCATGCCAAAGCGCTCCGAGCCAAACAGAAAAGCCACACCAGAATTTTGAGCGATTTCGGGCTCTAGACCTTGTCCTGATTGAGGTTTTTGCTCCTTTTTTAATAGCATTTCAAAATGCTCGCGGGGTGCAACCGTCGGCGGCCCGAAATCGCGCGGCGTCATGGCGGTGGCGCACAGGTGGGTCATGCCGTCCAGCGCCTCGTCCAGGGTGGCGACGATGCGTGCGCTACTGAGCACATCCAGCGCACCGCTGGCCCGCTGAATGGTTTCTTCGCGCCGCAAGACGTTGGGCCAGCGCGGCGCAACCAGCACCAAATCGTCAAAGCCCATGGTTTTCATGGCGCGCGCGGCGGCACCCACGTTGCCCGCGTGGCTGGTGTTGATCAGAATGAATCGTGTCTGCATGGCTGCAGCGGCAAGCACAGGCCTGGCGCCGGTTAAAATCAAGGCATTGTCGCTGCCCGCATCGCCGGGTGGCCCTGCCCTGTTCTTACCCCAGCGGCCACTGCAGAACCTGCCAGTGGCCCACACAATTCAGAAGCCATGTCCTCCCCCAATCTGCATCCCATGATCAATGTGGCCGTCAAGGCAGCCCGCGCGGCCGGCGCGATCATCAACCGAGCGGCACTTGATGTGGAGTCAGTTCGTGTCTCGCAAAAGCAGGTGAATGACTTTGTCACTGAAGTCGATCAGGCAGCCGAGGTCGCCATCATCGAAACGTTGTTGGCCGCCTACCCCGGGCATGGCATCTGGGCAGAAGAATCCGGCCGGACCCACGGCGCCCAGGATTCAGACTATGTGTGGATCATCGACCCGCTGGACGGCACCACCAATTTCATCCACGGCCTGCCGGTCTACTGCGTCAGCATTGCATTGGCGGTCAAGGGCAAAGTCGAACAGGCGGTCATTTATGACCCCAGCCGCAACGACCTGTTCACCGCCACGCGAGGCCGGGGCGCGTTTTTGAACGACCGACGGCTGCGCGTGTCAAAGCGTGTGCGTTTGCAGGAATGCCTGATCTCCACCGGTTTCCCATTTCGTCAGGGCGATGACTTCAACACCTATCTGCGCATGATGGGCGACGTGATGCAGCGCACCGCCGGGCTGCGCCGCCCCGGTGCTGCGGCACTGGATCTGGCCTATGTGGCTGCCGGCTTTACCGATGGCTTTTTTGAGACCGGGCTGCAGCCCTGGGATGTCGCGGCCGGTTCGCTGTTGGTCACCGAGGCCGGTGGTCTGGTTGGCAACTTCACTGGCGAGGCCGATTTTTTGGAACAAAAGGAGTGCCTTGCTGGCACCCCGCGCATCTACGGTCAACTGGTCGCCCTGCTCGGCAAGTACAGCAAGTTTGCCGGCGCAGGTGACAAAGCCGCCGTGCGCCAAGCCACCGCGGAACTAGCCGCTGCGGCCCCTCCGGAGCCTAACGCGCTCTAAAAACTCGCCCCGTGAAGAGTCGGTATTTCTTCCAGCTGGTCGCCTTGTCGGCGCTGTGGGGCACCGGCTTTTTACTGACCCGGATCGCCACCCCGGTGTTGGGGCCCAGCGTTGCCGCCGCCGCGCGTATCGGGCTGGGCGCCATGACGCTGGCCATGATCATGCGTCACCAGAGGCTGGCCTGGCCGCGAGAGCACTGGCGCGAACTGTTGCTGCTGGGCGCCAGCGCCATTGCGCTACCGCATTTCCTAAGTGCGTGGTCCTCGCTCTATTTGCCATCGGGGTACAGCGCGGTGGTGGGTGTCACGTCCGTGCTGTTTGGCGCCTTTGCTGCTGCCTGGATGAAAGAAGACACCCTGACCTGGACCAAGCTGGTGGGCTGCCTGCTCGCTTTTAGCGGCGTGGCACTGGTGGTCAGGCTGGGGCCCATTGACCCCTCGCCCGAAGTCTTGGCCGGCACGGTCCTCGCGGTGTTTGGCTGCTTTTTTTCCGGACTCAGTATGCCCCTGCTCAAACGGGCAACCCAGCGCATGGCGCCCTTGAGCATCACGGCCGGCATCCACACCTTCGGTTTTTTGCTGTTGTTGCCAGGCGCCCTATGGAAGCTACCCGAGGCCCAATTTTCATGGTCTGCCCTCTCAGCAGTGGCGCTGATGGGCATCATTACATCTGGCCTGGCCTATTGGCAATACATGCGCATCGTGCAACACGTCAGCGCAGTGGCTGCCCACAGCTCGACCTTCATGGTCACCATTTTTGGCGTGACCTGGGGGCATCTGGTGCTGGGCGAAGTTTTCACCCTCGCCTCTTACGCCGGCGGGGCACTGGTGTTGCTGGCCACCATGATGGTGACCGGCTTCAACCCACTCAGCCAGCGCGACCGTAAAACCCCAAGCGCTCCTCCGGGCTGAACATCACGCCCGGCGTCTCGTAGTAGCACAGCACGGCAATCATCCGGTCTACGGCGCCTTGCACCGGCGTTACCCGGTGGGCGGTGTTTTTGCCACGGAACACATTCAGGGTGCCTGCTTGCAGGTGCAGCAGGCGAGCCTCGGGGTCACGGCCCTCCAGCAGTTTGGCGACGCCGTCGTAGTTGGGGTCTGTGTCTGTGCGCAGGTTGGTTCGGTACTCAAAATCACCCCCCTCATCGGGCGCTTGCAGCAGCAGTGTGGTGGTGAACTCAGACCGGTCAAAATGCCAATTCAGCGCCTCCCCGGCCCGGTACGCGATCACGTTGGCACAGGCCAGAGGGTCCGGCATGACATACAAAGCCGGCCGGCCCATGGTGGCCGCGAGGAACTGCGCCAGCGGGGGGTATTCGTACACGGCCATCACCATGCTGCCGGGCATCTGATCGGCACACACCGTGTGGTTGGTGGTCTGCACCTGGCGCAGCGCCGGGTGGTCGGCCGCCAGACCAGGGATTTCGGGCTTGAAATAGATGTTGTGGCGACGCTGGTGCAGGTAAGAATCGCTGGCCATCACTGGCGCAATTTCATCCGCTGCCTGGGCCGCCACACCGGGTCGCAAAAACCCCTCAAGGCTAAACATGCCACCCTGCTGCAACGCAGCCTGTGCAGCCGCCACCATGTGGTGCCAGTCCTGGCTGCCTTCGCGGTCCAGAGGGTAACGGTCCAGGTCAATAATGTGTCTCAAAAGCGGCTCCTCGGTGTGAAGCGCCCGATCTTACTGCGGCTGCAAGAGGGGCTAGGTGCATCGCCCTCAGAGGCTTTTTTGGTTCACGCGTTTGGACAGGGCCTCGGCACTTTCTTTGCGTTCGCTGTAACGGTCGACCAGGTAGGGCGCCACATCGCGCGTGAGCAGGGTGAACTTCACCAACTCTTCCATCACATCGACCACTCGGTCATAGTAAGCGGACGGCTTCATGCGCCCGGCCTCGTCAAACTCCAGAAAGGCTTTGGCCACCGAGCTTTGGTTGGGGATGGTGATCATGCGCATCCAGCGCCCCAGAATGCGCATTTGGTTGACGGCATTGAAGGACTGCGAGCCACCGCT
>JBIKZZ010000206.1:0-5862 GCA_044354435.1 Rhodoferax sp.
AATTCACCTCCAACTGGTTGCGCGCGCCGGCCTCATCCATGGCCGCCGCGCTGTCGGGCTCGAAGCTGGAAGCGTTATTCACCAGGGCGTGCAGGGGCCCGGTTTCGGCCAGGATCGTGTCCATCAGGCGTCGCCGAGCCTCGGCGTCGGCCAGGTCAGCCTGGATAGTGCGCGCCTGCACCCCCAGCTGGCGCAGCTCCGCGCACAGGGCCTGGGCCAGATCCGCCGAGCGCTGGTAATGGCACCAGACCTGCCAGCCGGCCTGGGCAAACTGCCGGCACAGCAGGGCACCCAAGCGCTGCGAGCCGCCGGTTACCAGCACGTGCTTGAGCATAGGCCGCCTGTCGCAATAAAGCTGACTGTTAACATCAATTGAACTATGAATGAACTGCCCGACGAAGAGGTTTCGCCCGGTCTGCGCCGAATTATCGGGGATGCGCTGGCTGCGGCTTCAGGCTGGATCGGCTTTGACACCTTCATGGCGCTGGCCCTCTACGCGCCGGGCCTGGGCTACTACGCCCGCGACAGCCTGAAGTTTGGCGCCCTGCCCTACCAGCGGCAGGGCGGGCGGGCGGTGGCCGGCAGCGATTTTGTCACCGCACCCGAAATATCCCCTTTGTTTGGCCAAACGCTGGCCGCGCAACTTCAGCAAGCACTGCAGCAGACGCAAACCGACACCCTTTGGGAGTTTGGTGCGGGCTCGGGTGCGCTGGCCTTGCAGCTGCTGAACAGTTGGGCCGAGCAGGGCCAGCCCTTGCCGCCGTACCGCATCGTCGAGCTCTCAGCCACCCTGCGAGCCCGGCAACAAGCCACCCTGGCCCCATTTGCCGGGCAGGTGCGATGGGTGGACGCCCTGCCTGAGCAACTGACAGGCGTGCTCTTGGGCAACGAGGTGCTGGATGCGATGCCGGTCAAGCTGTTGGCCCGTATCGGCGGCGCCTGGTTTGAGCGCGGTGTCGTGGCCGCCCCGGCTGGCTCTAGATGGGCTTGGCAAGACCGACCCACCGAGCTGCGGCCCCCCGCTGAGATTGCCGGCGACCACGACTACCTGACAGAGATCCACCCGCAGGCCGAGGCCTTTATCCGCACCCTGGCCGAGCGGCTGGTGGCTGGTGCGGCGTTTTTCATCGACTACGGCTTTCCCGAGCACGAGTACTACCACCCGCAGCGGCACATGGGTACGGTGATGTGCCACCGTGCGCACCAGGCTGACCCTGACCCACTGGTGCTGGTCGGGCACAAGGACATCACCGCCCACGTCAATTTCACCGGCATTGCTGTGGCCGCGCAAGACGCCGGGCTGACGGTGCTGGGCTACTGCAACCAGGCGCGCTTTTTGATCAACTCCGGCATCGGCCCCAGGCTCGATGCAGCACCCCTGGCCCAGCGGGCCCAGGCCCAGCACCTGCTGATGGAGCACGAGATGGGCGAGTTGTTCAAAGTCATCGGCCTGGGCAGGGGCCAGCCCTGGGACGCGCTGGGCTTTGCCCAAGGCGACCGCACCCATACCCTGTAAGCCTGCCTAAGCCCGTCTAAGCCCATGCAACCCCATCCAACCCCGAACAAGGCCCACCCATGATCCGCTGGCTGCTGGTGATTTTTTTGGTCCTGATGCTGATCAACGCCCTGACCCCCTGGGTGCGCAAACTGGGGGTCGGCAAACTGCCTGGCGATGTGCGCTTCAAAGTATTTGGCCGCGAGCTTTTTTTGCCCTTCACCAGCACCATCCTGCTCAGCCTGCTGGCGGCGGCGCTGGCGCGGTTTTTGTGAACCCATAGGCCAAGGCCTGCTGCCCGTCTGAGGACAACGACAACCATGTACGACTACATCATTGTGGGTGCCGGCTCCGCCGGCTGCGTCATCGCCAATCGCCTGAGCGTGGATCCGGCCTGCAAGGTGCTCCTGCTGGAGGCAGGCGGGGAAGATAGCGCACCCATGATCCATATCCCCGCCACGTTCATGGGCCTGCAGGATACGCCCATCGACTGGGGCTACCGGACTGTGACGCAAGCGCATTTGAACGGCAGGAGAATTTTCAGCCCACGCGGGCGCGTGTTGGGCGGCAGTAGCTCGATCAACTACATGATGTACGTGCGTGGCAATCGGCTGGACTTCGACCACTGGCGCGACCTGGGCAACACGGGCTGGGGCTACGACGATGTTTTGCCTTACTTCAGGCGCTCAGAGGACAACCGCGAGTTCAATAATCTCTTTCATGGAACAGGTGGACCACTGACAGTCAGCAGCTACGCAGCGCCACACCCGTGGGGACAGCGATTCATCGATGCGGCCCAGCACAAGGGTATGCCACTGAATCCAGACTTCAATGGTGCAAGCCAACATGGTTGCGGTTTCTACCAGGCCACCATCAGAGACGGTCAGCGATGCAGCACTGCACGCGCTTTTCTGGAGCCGGCAAAGACTCGCCCTAACCTCACCATTCAGACCCACGCCACAGCGATGAAGATCGTCATTGAGAACGATCGCGCCGTCGGCCTTGAGTACCTTTGTCGAGGTGTCCTGGAACACGCCAGGGCCGCCAGCGAAGTTGTCCTGTGCGGCGGGGCGTTCAACACGCCACATCTGCTGATGTTGTCTGGCATCGGTCATGCCCAAGAATTGGAGAAGCACGGCATTCAGGTCAAGCTTGATCTGCCCGGCGTCGGGAAAAATCTGCAGGATCACCTCGCAGTGCCCGTAGGCTGCGAAATGACGCAGCAGTTCAGCCTGGGCGCGATGTCGGCTGCCGATCGGCAGGCAGCCCTGGCGCAGTATGCCCAGGACCGCACTGGCCCCATGGCCTCCAACTTGTTTGAGGTCGGCGGCTTTGCCTCTGTCAGCGACGACCCCGCTTGGCCCGAACTGCAGTACTTCTTCAACACCTCTCTTCCCAAGCTATTTCCCGAGGCGCCACCGCAGGCGCGTCATGGCGTAGCAGTGGCCTGCTACGTCAATCGACCAGCCAGCAGGGGCGAAGTGACGCTGGCCTCGGCAGACCCGCTGGCTCGCCCTGTCATTGATCCCTGCTACCTGTCAGACCCCAGGGATGCCGCGACCGCAGTGATGGGCCTGCGTCGTAGCCTTGAAATTCTGGGTGCAGCACCCTTCGAGTCGATACGCGGCGCGCCACAGCATGGCCTGAGCGCAGGCGACACCGACGCCGCACTGGAAGCCTATGTGCGAGAAAGGGCCACCACAACCTGGCACGTCAGCGGTACTTGCCGGATGGGCACCGACGCAAAGGCTGTCGTCTCGACAGACTTGAAGGTCAAGGGCATGGCGCAACTGCGTGTTGCGGATGCCTCAGTCATGCCCACCGTGGTCAGTGGCAACACCAACGCGTCGGTGATCATGATCGCCGAAAAGGCCGCTGATTTGATGCGTGCGCACCAGGAACTCTCATGACCGACCCCCTGCACATCGTCTGCCCGCACTGCCACACCACCAACCGGGTCCGCCAGGCCGACCTGGCCCAAGCGCCGGACTGCGGCGGCTGCCACAAACCGCTGTTTATGGCGCACTCACTGGCCTTGACCGAGCCGCTGTTTGACCGCCACGTCAGCCGCAGCCAGATCCCCTTGCTGGTCGACTTTTGGGCGCCCTGGTGCGGCCCCTGCCGGCAAATGGCACCGGCTTTTGAGCAGGCCGCCGCCCAGCTTGAACCCCAGGTGCGGCTGGTGAAAGTGGACACCGAGGCCGAGCAGGCACTGGGCGCCCGCTTCCAAATCCGCAGCATCCCCACACTGGCGCTGTTTGCCAATGGCCGTGAGGTGGCGCGCCAGCCCGGCGCCATGGGTGCCGCCGACATCGTGCGCTGGACCCGCGCCCTCTTGTGAACCTGTCTTGGGGCGGCGCGGTAGCATCGGGGCCCGTCTGTTGCTCGCTATTACCCTGCTGACCGCCATGCCGACCAACCCACTGCCGCCTGCTGAAACACCACCCGCCAGCAAACTGCCGGCCTTTGAGCGCACGCTGCGGCCCTGGGGCTGGTACGAGACCATGACCGAGGCGCCGGGCTACAAGGTCAAGCGCATTGGCGTGGCACCTGGTCAGCAGCTCAGTTTGCAAAAACACCACCAGCGCGCCGAACACTGGGTGGGTGTGGTCGGCGCTGGCCGGGCCACCCTGGGTGAGCGCGTGCTGGACCTGCTGCCGGGGCAGCACGTCGACATTGCCCTGGGCGAGGTGCACCGGCTGGCCAACCCGGGACCGGGGCCACTTGAAATCATTGAAGTGCAATTTGGCGCCTACCTGGGCGAGGACGACATCGTTCGCTTGCAAGATGTCTACGGCCGCGCCTGAGCCGCGCCGGCCCGCCCGCCCGCCAATTCAAGGAATTTTTGCCAATGACCCCAGACTTTGACGCCAGTGACTTTCGACTCCCGGCAGGCGCAAACCCGGTAGCCTGTGTGGACATTGGCGGCACCAAGGTGGCGGTGAGCGTGGCCAATGCCGCCGGCGTGCAGGGTCGTGTGACCGAGCCCACCGCCCGCACCGGCGACGAAGGTGCCCTGGCGGCGCAAATTCTGCGGCTGATTGGCCAAAGTTGCAGCAGCAGCGGCATCGCTATGGGGGACATAGCGGCTGTGGGCGTGGCCTCCTGCGGGCCCTTCATCATGCAGCAGGGCCTGATCGAACTGGCCGCGCCCAATATTTGCGGCGGGCTGGGCGGACCGGCGCGGGGCCTGCCCAACACCTGGGCCAGCGCCCGGCTGGAAGCACCGCTGCGTCAACACTTTGCCCGGGTCCGGGTCGAAAACGACGGCATCGCCGCTTTGGAGGCGGAACGCCGCTGGGGCGCGCTGCAGCAAGACGGCCGGCCGCTGGACCATTGCGCCTACCTGACCTGGAGCACCGGCATCGGCATGGGCCTGTGCGTGGGCGGTCGGGTGCTGCGCGGCAAAAACGGCAATGCCGGCCACGCCGGCCACAGCTTTGTCAGCGACAACCTGGACGCCCTGTGCGGCTGCGGCAATGTGGGCGACGTCGAAAGCCTGGTTGGCGGCAACGCCATCGGCCGCCGATTCAGCACCCTGGGCTACCCCGACGCCGCTACGCTTTTTGTAGCTGCCAAGGCAGGTGAAACAAGGGCTGGAGCCCTACTTGATGACTTATGCCGGGTCATGGGCCGCACCCTTTACAACCTGATTGCCACCCTGGACCTGCAGCGCATCAGCATCGGCGGCAGCGTGTTCTGGCACCACCGCGAGTGGCTCCTGCCCAAGCTTCGCGCCGAGGTGGCGGGCAAACTGCCGGCGCTGACTGAGGGCTGCGAAATCGTGCCCGCCGGCCTGGGCGAACGTGTGGGCGACTTCGGGGCGCTGGCGCTGGTGGCCTAGCCGTCATTCCCGCACTACCCTGTCATTCCCGCACTACCCTGTCATTCCCGCAACATCCCGTCATTCCCGCGAAAGCGGGAATCCAGGAATTCATGGATCCCCGATCAGGTCGGGGATGACAGAGGGAGTCGGGGATGACGGGGGGTGCGCGGGAATGACGGCGGGGTGCACGGGGATGACGGCAGGGTGCGCGGGAATCCGGCTATTCGGAGGATGAGCTTTAAAGTGCCCTGAATGAACGGGTTGGGCGAATCAATCGGCCAGGCGGTTCGTGTTGAGGTGTGTGCACAAACAATGACAATAAAGTTATGGCGTAAATTGATCTTAATTGATAAAATTTGTGACACGCCCCCCGCAAATTCCTGATTCCCTTGAACGCCCCTTCCAGCTCAGCACAACCTGACGGCTTACGCCCCGTGGGGAGCGGCATGGAAATGAGCATTGACATGCCGCTGCTCAATGCCTTGCAGGACGGCGTTGTGCTGCTGAACCGGGCTGGCCAAGTGACCGATTTCAACCGGGC
>JBIKZZ010000207.1:0-5859 GCA_044354435.1 Rhodoferax sp.
GCCGATGTGCTGGCCGCGAAAGGTTTTGAGCAGCTGGGCGGCGATGCTGTCGGGGGTTTGCGGTGCCACCGGCGTGCCGTCGTGCACGCAATGCTGGGTGCCCAGCTTCACGTAAAGCAGGCGTAAAAAATGCCATACCTCGGTGGTGGTGCCGACCGTGGACTTGCGTCCGCCGCGCGACAGGCGCTGCTCGATGGCCACCGTGGGCGGGATGCCGTACACCGCGTCCACTTCGGGCCGGCCGGCCGGCTGCACGATGCTGCGCGCATAGGCGTTGAGCGACTCCAGGTAGCGGCGCTGACCTTCGTTGAACAGGATGTCAAAGGCCAGCGTCGATTTGCCCGAGCCTGACACCCCGGTGATGACGCTGAACTTGCCGCGCGGAATGTCCACGCTGAGCGACTTGAGGTTGTGCTCCCGCGCGTTCACAATTTGGATGCTGTCCGATGCGCCCGAACCCTGGGCCACCGGCAGCGTCTGGCGCACAAAGGCATAGGGCGCCATACTTTCGCTCACCGCATGCACTTGCGCCGTGGCCTGCGCGTACTCGCGCAGCGCCTGCCCGGTGTGAGAGCGGGGGTGGGCCATCAGGTCGGCCGGCGTGCCGAAGGCCACCAGTTCGCCGCCGGCCTCGCCGCCCTCAGGGCCGAGGTCGATCAGCCAGTCGCTGGCGCGGATCACATCCAGGTTGTGCTCGATCACCAGCAGCGAATGGCCGGCGTCGAGCAGCTTGCGCAGCGCCCGCATCAGCTTGGCGATATCGTCAAAGTGCAGGCCGGTGGTGGGCTCATCAAACATGAACAAGCAACCCCGCCGCGCTGTCGCCTGCCGGCTGGCGCTGCCCGCCTTGGCGGCATCGGCCAGGAAGCCGGCGAGCTTGAGGCGCTGCGCCTCGCCGCCCGACAGGGTGGGCACCGGCTGCCCCAGCTTTACGTACTCCAACCCCACATCCACAATCGGCTGAAGGGCACGGATCACGTCATGGTCTTTGGCAAACAAGGCAGCCGCTTCGCTCACCGTCAGGTCCAGCACATCGGCCACGTTGAGCAGCCGGTAATTGGAATCTGACCCCAATTTACGTTCGATCACCACCTCGAGGATTTCGGGGCGGTAGCGCTTGCCATCGCAATCGGGGCAGCGCAGGTAGACGTCGCTCAGGAACTGCATCTCCACATGCTCAAAGCCAGAGCCGCCGCAGGTGGGACAGCGGCCGTCGCCACTGTTGGCGCTGAACTTGCCGGCGGTGTAGCCGCGCTGGCGCGACAGGGCGGCGTTGGCAAAGATCTCGCGCAGCGCATCCCAGGCCCCCACGTAGCTGACCGGGTTGGAGCGGGCCGTCTTGCCAATGGGCGACTGGTCGACAAACACCACGTCGCTGAGCAGCTCAGCGCCCAGCAGCCGGTCATGGGTGCCCGGGGTTTCGGTGGCCTTGCCAAAGTGGCGCAGCAGCGCCGGCGCCAGAATGTCCTGCACCAGGGTCGACGTGCCCGAACCACTGACGCCGGTGATGCAAACCAGGCGCTGCAGCGGCAGCTCGACCGAGATGTTTTTCAGGTTGTGCTCGCGCGCACCTTCCAGCACAAGCCGTGGCGTGTTGTCGGCCACCAGGCGCGCAAAGCCCAGCCCGACCTGGCGCCGCCCGCCCAGGTAGGCGCCGGTCAGGGTGTCGGCTTCGCGCAGGTCGGCGGTGCTGCCGTCAAACACAATCTGGCCACCCCGCTCGCCTGGGCCGGGGCCCATGTCGATCATGCGGTCGGCCGCCAGCATCACGGCCGGGTCATGCTCCACCACCACCAGGGTGTTGCCGGCGTCGCGCAGCCGCTGCATGGCCACAATGATGCGGTTCATGTCGCGCGGGTGCAGGCCGATGCTGGGCTCGTCCAGCACAAACAGGGTGTTGACCAGCGAGGTGCCCAGGGCCGTGGTGAGGTTGATGCGCTGCACCTCGCCACCCGACAGGGTGCGGCTTTGCCGGTCCAGCGTGAGATAGCCGATGCCGACCTCGCACAGGTACTTGAGGCGGGTGCCGACCTCGTCAAACAACAAGTTGAGGGTTTGCAGCTCGGCCTCGCTGGTAACCACCACCAAAGACGTGGCATTGGCTGCCAGCCGCGCCTGCATGGCCTCAAAAAATCGGCGCAGCCGGTCCAGCGGCATCAGCATCAGGTCGTGCAGGCACAAACCCGGCAGGGCTTCGAGCTGCGCGCGTGACCAGCCTACGCCCGTGGGCAGAAAGCGTTGGGCTGGCGGCAGTACCGCGTCGGCATCGGCGCAGCTGCCAATGCGCCAGAGCAGGCTCTCGGTCTTCA
The DNA here is from genome assembly GCA_044354435.1 of Rhodoferax sp. GTDB lineage: Bacteria > Pseudomonadota > Gammaproteobacteria > Burkholderiales > Burkholderiaceae_C > Rhodoferax. Next base: position 2,310 of record JBIKZZ010000207.1, read on the forward strand.
GGCGGGCACCGCTGCACACCGGACAGGGGGTGTAGCTGCGGTACTTGGACAGCAGCACCCGGATGTGCATCTTGTAAGACTTGGTCTCCAGGTACTCAAAAAAGCGTTTGACGCCAAACCAGTGCTGGTTCCACTTGCCGTTCCATTGCGGTGAGCCGTTGATCACCCAGTGCTGCTGCTCCGGTGTGAGCTTGTTCCAGGGCGTGTCGCGCGGGATGCCGGCGGCTTCGGCGTGACGCATCAGGTCGTCCTGGGCCTCCTGCCAGGCCGGGGTCTGGATCGGCTTGATGGCGCCGGCACGCAGCGTGAGTTTGTCGTTCGGGATCACCAGCCCGTAATCAACGCCGATCACCCGGCCAAAGCCACGGCAGGTGTCGCAGGCGCCGACCGCCGAATTGAAGGAAAACATCGAGGCAATCGGGTCGGCATAGCGCAGGTCACTGTCAGGGCAGTGCAGCCCGGTGGAAAACTTCCACATCTCGGCCACGCTTTCCCCGTCAGCGCCCAGCACGTACACCGCCAGTCTGCCGCTGCCGCGCTTGAGTGCGGTCTCAATCGCCTCCACCACGCGGGCGCGCTCGGCCGTGGCCAGCCGAAAGCGGTCAGCCACCACGTCAAGCACCTTGCGCGGCCCGCTGGGGCTGGCCACCTCGCGCTCGGCCTGCACCCGGGTGAAGCCGCTGAGCGACAGCCACTGCGCCACCTCGTCGGCCGTGGCACTGGCCGGCAGCTCCACCGGAAAGGTCAGCACCACCCGGGCCTCGGCCAGGCCTGGGCCCAGCGCCGCTTGGCGCGCCAGCAGCTCAGCGTAAATGCTGTCAGGGCTGTCATGCCGCACCGGTTGGGCCGTAACCCTGTCAAACAGCTGCCCAGCGCGGGCAAACAGCAGCTTGAGGTGGTCGTTCAGCTCGGTCATGGTGCCCACCGTGGAGCGCGAAGAGCGCACCGGGTTGGTCTGGTCAATCGCGATCGCAGGCGGCACGCCGTCGACCCGGTCCACCGCGGGCTTGTCCATGCGGTCCAAAAACTGACGGGCGTAGGCCGAGAAGGTTTCCACGTAGCGCCGCTGCCCTTCGGCGTACAGCGTGTCAAACACCAGGCTCGACTTGCCCGATCCGCTGGGGCCAGTGACCACCGTCAGCTCGCCGGTGCGGATGTCCAGGTCCAGGTTCTTGAGGTTGTGCTGGCGCGCGCCGCGAATGCGGATAAAACCGTGGGGCATGGGGGAGTGTCGGTGCAGTGGGGGAGAACTATTCTAGGCAGTTCGACGCGGCCGTGTTCACTGCCGGCTTTAGGCGCAGTGCGCTCGCCTGACGGCGCGCCAGAAGTGGCGTTGGTGGTGCGGGTTGGCGGGGACGGTGTGCCTGATTCCGCTCAAGTCCCCCGGATTCAGCAGCCTGACCGGCTGCCGCATCCTCCGCCTTGACTTCGCTGCATCAGGCACGCCATCCCCCCCCTGGTTGGGCAAGACTTCGCGCCGTCATTCCCGCGAAGGCGGGAATCCACAAAGCCATGGATCCCCGATCGAGTCGGAGACGACGCAGCCTTGGTCAGTTCCCCAGCAGCCCGCCAACCCCGTCAAGGTGGTGACGGGCCGAGCGGCGGAGCGAGGTCAGGAGGAGGACACGGGGGCCCGCAGGGCACCTGTGTCCGGGGGACACGAGCGCAGTCGCTTGGCCCGGTGCCGCCTTGACCGGTGCGCCCAGATTAAACGCAGCCGCTCAGCCCGGCGCTACCAGGCCTTGACAGACCCGACTGCGGCTTGCTCGATCAGGCTTACTTACTCGCAGCGCTCGCCGGTGCAGCGGCTGCAGATGCCGCTGGCGACGAGGCAGCCGCCTCCGGCACATGGGTGGCTTCAGCGCCGTGCTTTTCGCCGCCCTTGTCGATGTTGCCACCCGTGCTCAGCAGGTAAAGGGCCAGGGCGGCAAACAGAATGAATCCGACAACAATTTTCCACACTGACCACACTCTGACGCCAAACCAACGCAATCTTGCGCCAAACTGAACGTCAACTTACGCCTGCTGCTGCAGTACCAGCAAAGTGCGCCTATGCTGGGCGCACCAAAAAAAACCCCGCCAGAGGCGGGGTTCAAATCAAGAAGCCAGCGCCCTTTGCGCCAGACTCAGGCTGGGCCAGACTTGAGCCAGATCAATGGCCAGCGCTTCCTGCGGCCGTCTTGCCGTCCAGGCTAGGGTAGCGAACATGCTCCACCAGGTCCTGAATTTCTTTGGGCGGGTTTTTGGTCAGCAAAGACACCACAATGATGACTGCAAAGCCCACCGGCACGCCAAAAAGACCCGCAGAGATGGGGGCAATATCCCACCACATATTGGCCTTGAGGATTTCCGGGGTGATGGCGGTGCCAAAGGTTAGTTTGTAAAGCCAAGGTTGGGTGGTCACCATGTAGTACATGGTGACGCCCAAACCGGCAATCATCCCCAGGGACGCACCCCATTTGTTGGCACGCTTCCAAAAGATCCCCAGCGTCAGCGCAGGGAAAAACGAGGCGGCGGCAAAAGAGAAGGCGGCCGACACAAGGAACAAAATGTCCGCCGGCTTTTGAGCAGCCACATAAGCCGCTGCCAAGGCTACGACCAAGAGCAGCATCTTGGAAATCGTCACGCGGCGCGCCGTGGATGCATTGGGGTCGATCACCTTGTAGTAGAGGTCGTGCGACAGCGCATTGGCAATCGTGAGCAGCAGGCCATCGGCAGTTGACAGCGCAGCCGCCAAGCCGCCAGCAGCAACCATGCCTGAGACCACATAGGGCAAGCCACCGATTTCAGGCGTGGCAAGCACAATAATGTCACCGCCAATAGCGATCTCCGCCAGTTGCAGGATGCCGTCTTTATTGACATCGACCACCGAGAGCAGGGATTTGTCAACCGCGCTCCATCGCGCGATCCACTCCGGCAATTTGTCAAAGGGAGTGTTCACCAGTACCGTGTAGACCTCGAACTTGGCCAATACAGCCAAGGCGGGCGCGGTGAAGTAGAGCAAGAAGATGAAGAACAGCGACCATGCCACCGATTCGCGTGCCTCCCGCACCGATGGTACGGTGTAGTAGCGCATCAAAATGTGCGGCAGGGCGGCGGTACCTATCATCAGACAGAACACCAGCGCCATGAAGTTTTTGCGGGATATGTCCTGCGCTGCTTGGTCTTTGCCGGGGAACGGCTCGGCATGGCGGATGGGCGGGTTAGACCTGGCGGCGTTGGAGGTGCGGGCTGCCGTGTAGGCTGCCTTGGCCGCCGCTTCATCCTTAGGCAGGGCATTCAGCGCAGCCTGGGCAGCATTGATGTCGGCCACCGCGCCGTTGGCAGCTTTCAGGTCGTCAAGCTTCTTCTGAGCCGCCGCCGTATCGGCGGCCATGGCTGCTGGCACGTCTTTGAGCTTTGCTGCAGCTTCTTCAGAGCGGGCCTTGAAGATGCCGCGCACTTCAAGCTCTTTCGGGTCTTTAAGCAGCACCGCCTCCTTGGCAGTCACTTTATCGAGCGTGAAGCCATACACGGCCTGGGGAATAGGCACGCCAGTGTGTTTCACAGA
>JBIKZZ010000209.1:0-5817 GCA_044354435.1 Rhodoferax sp.
CAAGCCGCCATTCTTGACGGTAGGCGCGGCCAGCACGAAGACGATGCGCGAGCTGTCCAGAAGCTGATTGAGGTCGCAGGGCTCGGTCCCCCAATCCCTCAAGACTGTGTCGGGTAGCCAGGGGTCGAAGGCCCGAATTTTGCAACCAAACGGGGCCAGCAGGGCGGTGAGTTTGCGGGCGATGTTCCCAAACCCAATGATGCCCACCGTTGCGCCAAACAGGGTCTGCAATCCTGCGTTACCCTTGAAGCCGTAGCGCTCGGTGCCAGCGCGAAAGTGACGGTCTGCAGCGGTGATGCCGCGGGCCAGGTCGAGAGCCAGGGCGAGCCCGTATTCGGCCACCGGTTGCGCAAAGGCTGGCGCCGCGCACGCGACGCGGATGCCTCGCGTAAAGCAGAAGGCATAGTCGATGTTATTGAAAAAATTACCTTCCACATTCAACACGGCCTTGAGCCCGGGGGCTCGTTCCAGGCGTTCAGGCGGCAGCGCCGTTTGCCCCAAGATGGCGCTCAGTCGTGGCAGACAGGCATCGACCACGGCGTCGGGCACAGCGCCCTCCTCAACGGTAATGATGTCCGCCAGCGCATGCAGTCGCTGGCGGTCCGCCTCACGAAAAATCATGGCGTTATTCCGAGGGTAGGGGTCCAGCAGTACCACCGGCTTGAGAGATTGATCCATGACGCGAAGCCGCCTGTTCAGGGTCGAGGATGCTGGCTCAAATTTTGGCGGCGACGTAGCGCGCGCCCATGTAGTACTTCTGTGCGTCCACCATCTCAGGCACGCGACCAAAGCTCTTGAACATCTCGTTCATGCCGTTGAGCCAACTGTTGACCGTGCCGTCTTCGGTGAGCTTCGCCAGCTCGGCGCTGCTGTAGTACTCGGCAAACTTGGATTCTGTCTCCAGGTTGGCGCGCGGCGCATTCATCAGCGCGGCGGTCAGGTCTACCGCTTGCGAAACGTTGTTCGCGCGCCAATCGCTGGCTTCTTTGATCACGCGCACCACGGCGTCGTGCATGGGCCGCCCGGCCGCCGAGTCGAGGTCCGGTCGCATGACAAAGGCGCTGGGGAAACTGTTTTTTGGCAGGGCGTCCTTGTTGGTGAACAGCTCATTCAGGTTGGGCACCCGCTGGCGAATCGTGCCAACGTGCGGGTACCAGATGCCCGCGCCGTCGACCTGCCCCGAAATGAAAGCCGTCACGATGGTGGACGGGTCCATGGTTACCCGCTTGATATCTTCGAGCTTCATGCCAGCCTTTTGCAAGGCCAACCGAACCAGCATGTCGCCCGAGGTGCCCTCGGGCACCGCCACGGTCTTGCCCTTGAGGTCTTGCAGGCTCTTGATGCCGGGTTGGCCGATGACGCGGTCTGAAAAGCCGACGACGTTGATGGCGATCACTTTGGCTTTGCCGGTGATGGGCAACCACAGGGCACCGGGCCCGATGAAGCCGAAGTCGAGGTCACCACTGCCCAGCGCTTGGATTTGAATCGGGCCGTTGGTGAAGACCTTGATGTCCGGCGCCAGGTTATGTTTTTTCCACAGGTCCAGCTTGTTGGCGACCGCGATCATGGAGGCGCCCAAAAAGTCACCGATGTAGCCCATGCGCACCTTCATGGGGGCGCCCTGGGCCGAGGCGGTCTGTAAGCTCGGCAGGCCGATGGCCACGCCGCTGAGGGTGGCCTTGATAAGGGTTCTGCGGCGTTGGCTGGTGGCTATTTTGCTTTGCATGGAAGTCTCCTGGTTATAAAAATTAAAACGACTCTATCGCTCTGAAGAAATCGGGGTGGTTTGGTGGTACACCGCCCGCCAGACGGCATTTTTGATTTGTAGAAAAGTCTCGGACAGCCGAATGGCCTCGGTGCGCGGGTAGGGCAGATCAACCGGTATGATTTGCTGGATGCGCCCGGGCCCCGCGGCCATCACCACCACCCGGTTGGCCAGGTACACGGCTTCTTCAACGTCATGGGTGATGAACATCACGGTTCGCTTGTCCTGGGTCCAGGTGTCAAGCAGTTGGTCTTGCATCTTCACCCGCGTCAGCGCATCCAGTGCACCAAAGGGCTCGTCCATCAGAAGGATCTGCGGGTTCACCGCGTAGGCGCGGGCAATGGCGCAACGCTGCTTCATGCCGCCCGAAAGCGTCTTGGGCAGGGCGTGGGCAAATTGCCCCAGCCCCACCAGGTCAAGGCATTTGCGCACGATGGCGTCGCGTTCGCGTTTGGGGGTGTGCTTGATCGTCAGGCCGAACTCGATGTTCTGGCTGACCGTCAGCCACGGGAACAGGGCGTACTGCTGAAAGATAACGCCGCGTTCAGGGCTGGGCCCAGCAATAGCCCGGCCGTCCAGGCGCACCTCGCCGGCGGTGGGCTCCAGCAGGCCGGCCGCCAGGTTCATCAGCGTCGATTTACCGCAGCCTGAGGGACCAACCAGAGTCACGAATTCGCCGTCGGCAATGCCGAGCGAGACCTGGTCAACCGCCAAAAAGGGTTGGCCAGCCAGCTCGAAGCTGCAGGTAACAGCGTCAAACACAATCTTGTCCGGGCTTGGCAGACTGCTCATCGGCGCTCCTGCCAGCCGGTCAGGCGGGCTTCGAGCCGCAGCAGAATGCGGTCCATCACCAGGCCGGTCAGGCCGATCGTGATCAGCGCGACAAAAATGGTTTCCAGGTCGTAATACACCTGCGCCTGCTGCATGCGGTGGCCCAGCCCCTCTTGGGCCGCGATCAGCTCGGCCGCCACCAGGGTCGACCAGGCGGCGCCCAGGCCGGTGCGCATACCCACCAAGATGAAGGGCGACGAAGCCGGGATGACGACGCGCCTGAACACCTGCGCATCGCTGGCCCCCAGCACCCGCGCGGCGTTGATCAGCACTTTGTCGACATTCACAACGCCCTGGTAGGTGGAGATCACCGACACCAGGAAAGCCGCCAAGGTAATAACAAAGACCTTCGGCACCTCGCCGATGCCCAGGAACACGATCGCCAGCGGGATCATGGCCAAAGGCGGAATGGTGCGAAAAAATTGCACATAGGGCTCCATCAGCCCGCGCGCCACGGTGTACCAGCCCATCAGAAAGCCCACCGGAATGGCCAGCAGAGTGCCCAGCGCGAACCCGATCAGGACGCGGCGTACCGACGCCAGGGTGTCATTGAGCAGGCTGCCATTGCTGATCAGTTGCCCGGCCCGCTCCAGCACGGCCAGCGGCCCGGGTAGGCCGGCGAGCTTGAGGTAACTGAAAAAAGCCCAAAGCGCCAGGCCAAGCAGGGCCGCGCTGAGATTCAGCAGCAGCAGGCGTCTGTGAACAGCCTGGCGCGCCGCGCCCTTGGGGCGGGCGACGCTGCGCACAGGCGTGGGGAGGTCAGGCTGCGGGTTAGACATATCAGCGCCCAACTTTAGTCAGCCCGCGTTATGCTTGGAAGTGCATTTATTTGAGACCATGATGCGTGATACGCATCGCCTTATGTCCCTTCACCCTTGCAGGAGAGCTTGATGGACAGTTCAGGAACCAAACACGAGCCGCAGATTTCGCCAGCACGGCTGTTGCGTCGCTCCCACCTGCTGGGCGATTTCCTGACGGTGATTGCCGAGGGCAGCATTCGGCAGGCGGCCGACAAGATCGCGATCAGCCAGTCGGCGTTGACGCGGCGCATCCAGGACTTGGAGGAAGGCCTGGGCGCCAACCTGTTTGAGCGCACCTCGCGCGGGATGACCCTGACGCCTTTTGGGGAGGTGCTCAAGCACCATGCCCAGTTGGTTGCCATCACGTGCCAGTATGCGGTCAGTGAGATCAGTGAGCTGCTTGAAGGCGAGGTTGGCGAGTTGCGCATCTCAGCCGGTCCGGCCTGGGCCTATGCCTTGGTGCCCGATGCCATTGCCGCGATGCAAGCCACCCGCCCCAAGATCCGCGTCACCCTGCTGGACCTGATCAACGATGTGTCGCTGCCGATGCTGGCCAGCGGCCTGTTGGACGTGGTGCTCGGTGGCCTACCCCCGACCCGCGACCCGCAGCTCGAATATGAACCCATCCTGGAAATCGAGCATCTGGTGTTTGCCAATGAACAGCACCCCTTGAACCAGTTGCCCGTTGTGGCGGCAACGCAATTGACGGCCTATCCCTGGATCTGGTTCACAACCGGCGCAGCCTCGCTAGACCTGATGGTGTCTTATTTCCAGCAGGCGGCATTGGCCGCCCCGGCCGCCACGGTTGAGACCTCATCGGCCCAATCTGCCTTTAGGCTGATGCAGCAAAGCAACTACCTGATGCTGCTCCCCTCGACCTCGCTCGAGACGGCGGCGCATCACGGCTTACGACCGCTACCCTTGCAGAGGAGTTTTGGCCGTTATATCGCAGGCATGATGTACCGACCGTCGGTGCGCCGCCTCAAGGCGTTCACCACCTTTCGGCAAGCTCTGATGGACAAGCTCTCTGGTGCGCCAGGTGGACGCCAGGTTTGACCGTCCAGTCGCACCGCCTAGTTGCGCAATAGTCCTCGTAACGTTGCAGAAGGCGAGCAGCCGAAGCGCTGCTTGTAACAGGTTGCGAATCGGCCCATGTGCACAAAGCCATGTTGTAGCGCCGTATCTGTCACTGAGGTCGGTTGCTCCTCACGAGCTGCCAATTGCAGCGCCCGGTGCACGTGCGTCAGTCGCAATTGGCGCGTATAGGCCAACGGTGATGTGTCGTAGCGGCGACGAAAGGCCGCCTCCAGGGCGCGTGGGCTCATGCAGGCGGCCGCCGCAATGGTCGTCAGGCTGAGGGCCTGGTGCACATGGGCGTGGATGTGGTCTACCGCGCGCTGCAGGCGGTTGGCATTGCCCGGGCTGCTTAGGGTTCTGGGGGCGTGCGGCGCCAAGCCGGACGGGCGCAGCAGGTCGAGCCCGCTCAACAAAAAAGCTTCCATCGCCCCAAAGGCGGCGGGGTGGCGCAGCCACTGCGCGCCATGGCTGTGCAGGTTGCGCGTCATGTCGGTCACGGCCTGCCACCAGGCGGCTACGGCTGGGTCGTGGCGTGAACGGGTCAAGCTCAAGGTCGGCAGAGGGCCATCGGCATCACCGTCAGAACGCAGCATCTGGCTTGGCACCTGCAGCATGATCATGGCGCAGTCGCTCGTCCACACCATCCGGGTTTGGGCGCGCGGTTGCAGCACACTCATCATGTCGGGGCCGACCCAGGCCTCCTGGCCATTACAGTGCACGCGCGCCCGGCCTTGCAGCGGTAACTGCAACAGGTAGTAGTCGCCGCGTTCGCCCGGGTCAATCTCGACCTCCGCGCCGTAACTGAGCACATTCAGAGCCACCTGGCCAAGGTGAATTTGATTGTGCCGCGCTTCAAAATGATCCCTCCCGCTGCGCACATGCAGCTGGTGCGGCGAGAGTGCCCGCCCAACCAGGTCACTGGCTTCGGTAGCTGAACGGGAACGGCTCAGCGGGTAGTCGTCCAGCAGTTGGCAGGGCTTTGACAGTTCGGCAGCGAGGCGCATCCGTGGTTTCCCTTCCAGTTCAGTTTGACAAGGCAGAACCCGCGCAGCGCTTATCGGACAGGTGTTGGCGTCAATCGGATAGCCAATCGCAGGCGGGCAAGGCTAGACTATAAGTGGGCACCGACCAATTCACCCCTTATTTCCGCCAGGAGTCTCCTATGCGTCATGTACCCAACTTGCTGGCCAAGCCGGTCGCCGCCATGGGCGTCAGTTCTGGTCCGGCGCTCATGCCAACCTGAGCCAGACCGCGGATCATGGCTGAGCGTTCTTTTGCGGCAGAAGTCCAGCAGTTGCGGGCTGAGCCTGGCTCGGTGTTTCACGGCGAAGGCATTCTTGCTGT
>JBIKZZ010000210.1:0-5807 GCA_044354435.1 Rhodoferax sp.
GACCTTTCTCAGCGGCGGCCACCAGTGCAGAAAAACTGGCTTTGGCTTCGCGAATTTGCACTGTTTCCATGGCGATCCCCTGTGACTACATGTAGTCATTTCATGCGAGTTTGAATTGTCATTGCAAGTAAGGCCGGTCATTTGAGGCCTTCGCCAGCAATATCTGGGCACCGATGGCCTCGTCATAGTCCTTGACCAAAATAGACACAAACCCAATCGATTGCGACAAAGTGGCTCCTTACATGGACAAGGGATTAGGGGATCCTGACGACCAGGGTCACCTATCTCGAAAAATTACTGACTATTTTTCAGGTAATCAATCACCCAAGGTGGATCACTGTCGCTGGGGAATATCGGATAGTGAACGGCGACAATTTTCCCACCCTTGGCGATGATGGTTAGTCTTTTCAATAAAGTCATGCCAGCAGCCTCAAAAGTTGGAAGGTTCAGCGCTTTTTGAAATTTGTAAGCAACATCACTAACAACAGGAAACAGCAAATGGAGTCGTTCAGCCATTTCTTTTTGATAGTCGGTGGTCTGAACGCTCAAGCCAACTACTTCAGCCTTCAAAGCTTTCAGCTCCTGGTAGTGATCTCTGAACGAACAGCTCTGTGGAGTGCAACCCCTAGCTCCAGGGATCTGATCCCATCCGTCAGGCAGCGCCACATTGGGCTGTCCCGTCATCGGATAACAGTAGATAACCAAAAAATCCTTGAATGAGCCAAGGTCAATCTGCTTACCGTTTGTAGCTAAGAGGGACAGCCTAGGAACCGTCATTCCCACAAGGTGTCTGGCTGCCCCGTCATCCTGTGGAATGGGTAGGTCGTCTGGGATTTTGCTTAGGTCAACCATTTGATATCTCCCTTGTCGATGTGAAGCTGCTGAAATTCTATAAGTTGTTATGGGAATTTTGTTTCCCGCCCTAAAAGCCGACAGTCGCAGTGACTGCAGATGGGCCAGTGCAGGCCACTAGGTCTGGAGACGATTGAGCGGCGCATCCGAAGTGCTGTTTTGCACGCTCAGCAGGGGATGGGCCAAAGGCAACTCACGCACGCTACCGGCCATGCTGTACCGCTGCACTGCGGAACTGGGCGCCACTGTCGCACCGTGGCTTCAAGCAAACTGATTTGCAGCGTTTCACGCAGTTCGATCAGGCCGCGCACCACGTCGGGCATAAAGGCATAAGCCACGATGGGCATCAGACCCACCCGAACCGTGGGCCGTATGTCGGCCGAGCCAGCCTCTTGCAAGGCGGCGTCCAGCCAGGCCAAGCTGTGCGTCACCCGGGTCAGCACACGGGCACCTGCCGGGGTCAGGCGCCCGCCCCGGGCGTCACGCTCGACCAGCGTTGCGCCAAAAGCCGTCTCCAGGTCCTTCAGCAAATTGCTCACCGCAGGCTGGCTGAGGTGAAGCGCTTTGGCGCAGGCGGTCAGGGAACCAAGCTGCGCCAGCAAGGCCAGAAAACGCAGATGCTGAATCCGCAAACGCCGCAAATGCGGGATGATGTCGCCTACGCCCACTAAGTCGATAGGCTATACCATTTGAAAATCGGATGATGTCAGTTGAAATATTGAATTTACTTGATGACCCGATCGGATGATACTGAGCTCTGCAAAACATAAATGTCAGGAGACTACCCATGCCATTCAAACTCAAAACGCACGCCAATGCCACGTCAGTAACCCGCAAGCTGCTAACGGTTGGCTTTTCATTGGCCCTGTCGCTCGCTATGGGCGCCGTTCAGGCGCAGACCTGGCCGACAAAAACCGTCAAGATCGTCGTGCCCTTTGCACCCGGTGGCGCCTCGGACATCCTGGCCCGCGCCATAGCCCAGCCCTTAAGTCAGTTTTGGGGGCAATCCGTGGTGATCGACAACAAGCCAGGCGCAGGTGGCACGCTGGGGGCAGATATCGTGGCCAAATCTGAGCCCGACGGCCATACCCTGCTCTTGTCCGATGTGGCCGTGCACACCATTGCACCCAAGCTTTACCCCAAGCTGCCCTACAGCCCGGAGCAACTCGCCCCGGTGATCAACCTGGCCACCTTCGCGCACATTTTGATTGCACCCAACAGCACCCCGCTCAAAACCTTTGCCGACGTGCTCACCCAAGACAAGGCCAAGCCAGGCAGGTTCAGCGTTGCGTCGTCCGGCAACGGCACCAGCACCCACTTGACGATTGAAATGGTCAACATGACCGCCGCTACCCAGCTCACCCACGTGCCCTACAAGGGCGGCGGCGCAGCGCTCACCGACGTGATCAGCGGCCAGGTTGACCTGATGTTCATCGGCGCCCCGCCAGCGATGCCGCTGATCCAGGGCGGCAAGCTCAAAGCCCTGGCGGTCACCACCACCAGCCGCATGAGCACCCTGCCGCAGGTGCCGACGGTGTCGGAATCGGGTCTGCCGCAGTTTGAGTCTGTCGCGGCCCAGGGCATTTTTGCGCCGGCGGGTACCTCGCGTGAGGTGGTGCAGAAGATCAACCAAGACATTGCCCGCCTGATCCGGCAGCCCGACATCAAGGCCAAGTGGGACCAGATCGGTGCCGAGCCGGTGGACAACACCCCGCAAAAATTCGCGGCCTGGCTGGGCACTGAAGCCGTCAAATGGGGCCGTGTGGTGCAGGTCTCCGGCGCCAAGCCCGACTGAGCGCCAGCCATGACCGTGTCACAGCAGGCGTGGATGGGTTATCACCGGGCCGATGGCACGGTAGGGGTACGCAATGACCTGCTGGTGCTGTCTGTGGCAGGCCTCACTGGCCCATGCGCCCGGCGTGTGGCCGCTGTATTGCCACTGGCCAAGTGTGTGACCATGCCCTTTGGTGGCGGTTTGCTGGGCGCCGATCGCCAGCTCCACATCGATTCGCTGATCGGGTTTGGATCGAACCCCAACGTGGGCGCCGTGCTGCTGATTGGCAGCGATATTCCTAAAGTTCAGCTGATCGCTCAGCGTATTCAGGCCACCGGCAAGCCCGTCGCCGCAGTATGCCTGGACGACTGCGATCACGATGTGCTGACGCTGACCCACCGCGCCCTGCGCGCTGGCGCCGAACTGCTGCTGGAGATATCGCGCAACCGACGCCAACCCGCGCCAGTGTCGGCCCTGTGTGTGGGGCTGGAGTGCGGCCGGTCCGACCCAAGCTCTGGCTTGGTGGCCAACCCCCTCATCGGTGCCGTGACTGACCGCCTGATCGGCCTGGGCGCCACCGCCATGTTTGGCGAAAGCCTGGAGTGGCTGGGTGCGGAGCATTGGCTGGCCGCACGCGCTGCGTCGCCAGACGTCGCGCTGGCTGTGGCTGAGGCGGTGGCCAGGCGCGCCCGGCTGGCGGCGGCACAGGGCGAAGACCTGCTGGGTAACAACCCGGGTCCAACCAATATTGCCGCCGGGCTGTCCACCATTGAAGAAAAGTCGCTCGGGGCGGTCGCCAAATCAGGCTCGGCGCCGATCCAGGGCCTGTTGCGCATGGCCGAGCGACCCAGAAAACCCGGCCTGTATGCCATGGACGGCAGCGCCTATTCGCCTGAATCTGTTTCAGGCTTCGTCGCCGCCGGTGCTCAACTTGTTTTGTTTTCCACCGGGGTGGGCAACAGCTATGTCAGCCTGCTCGCGCCGACGCTGAAAATTTGTGCCAACCCGCGAGCCGCTGCCGTGCTGCGCAATCAGCTCGATTTCGACGCCAGCACAGTTTTTACCGGACTCAAACCATTGCAGACTGCCGCCGACGAACTTTTGAACTTGGTGCTGGAGGTGGCCAGTGGCACCCTCACCTGGGGCGAGATCCTTAACGAGGGCGACGAAGTCGTTGCCCGCCTGGGCGAGGCACTATGAGCCCGGTACCCACGGCGCAGCATGCAGCCCCAAGAGACGCACTGCTGCTAAACCAAGCTGACCACGTGGCCACGGCCCTGCGCCCCCTGGGCACAGGCCAACAAGCCCATGTCGAGGGCTTGGAACAGACGTTGCTGATCCGGCAAGACATTCCCCTGTGCCACAAAGTCGCCTGCCGTGACATCGCAGCAGGTGAGGCTGTTCGCAAATACGGCGAGGTTATAGGCGTGGCCACGGCCACCATACCAGCCGGCACACACGTGCATGTGCATAACCTTAAAAGCCAGCGAAGCTGATCGGTTCTGAGCGCCGCCAGCGCACACAACTGCCCTGGCGTTGATGCGTGTCAAGGCTAACCGGGCCCCACGCGCCTAAGCTCCGGGCCAAGATGGCCTCCCTCACCTTATTGCAGTGGATTCTTGGCGCCCTGCGGATACAACTGGGTGGTCGCGATGACTGAAGCCAGGCCTGTCAATACACCGCGTCATGATCGCCAACATTCACCGGGATGATCTGACCATCTTGAATCAACAGCTCCAGCGTGATTCGGTACGACAGGTTGATGGACACCGAATGCAGACCGTCCAACTTGCCGCGCAATGGGTGCAGGCGCAGCGACGGGTGGGCCGAATTGGCTTCCAGCACTCGCAAGGTTTTGACGTACTGCTGGCGAAGATCAGGGTGGCGTTTCAAAAAACGGACCGCCCGACGGTTGTATTGTTCGGTGAAAACCAGCGCAAACATGGCAGCTGGTGGAGGCGTTACATCGCGTCCAGCCGCGCCAGGTGGGCCTCGGGCGACTCTTGCACCATTCGGCCAGCGGCCAGGTCGGCACGAGTCTGGGCCAGCGCGGCGTCCAGCTCACATTCGCGCAGGTAGTGGTACTGCGCCATATCCATCACCACATACCTGTCTTTGCCGCGCACCGACACAATCGCCTCGGGCGCGGTGCTCAGGGCCAACTCAATGGCAGCGATACCCTTGGTCTTCAGGTCATTGGCGCTGATGTGTGACATGGCAAACTCCTGGCGATGTGTCAATAATACGCTTGATAGTACGCTTGATAGTACGCTGAATCATACGATTAATCCACCGCCGGATCGTATCGATCGATCACACCAGCTTGGCCAACGCAGTGGGCGAGTAATTCGACAACTCACTGGCGCGGCCGTCCTGCACCTTCAGCGCCCAATCCGGGTCACTGATCAAGGCCCGGCCCACCGCCACCAGGTCAAAGTCGCCACGGTCCAAGCGGCGCAGCAGTTCATCCAGCGCGGCTGGCTGCGAGCCCTCACCACCAAAAGAGGCAATGAACTCGCCCGACAGGCCCACCGAGCCGACCGTGATGGTGGGCTTGCCGGTGAGCTTTTTGGCCCAGCCGGCAAAGTTGAGGTCGGAGCTGGCGTACTCGGGCTCCCAAAAACGGCGCTGCGAGCAATGGAAGATGTCGGCGCCAGCATCCGCCAGCGGTTGCAGCCAGGCTTCCATCTCCTGTGGCGTGCGCGCCATCTGCACCGCGTAGTCCTGCTGCTTCCACTGCGACAGGCGGATGATCACCGGGTAGTCCGGCCCCACCTCGGCGCGCACGGCTTTGAGGATGTCGGCCGCAAAGCGGCCACGCTGCACCAGGCTGGCGCCGCCGTAGCCATCCTGGCGCAGGTTGGTGCCGTCCCAGAAAAACTGGTCGATCAGGTAACCATGGGCTCCGTGCAGCTCGATCGCGTCAAAGCCCAGCCGCTTGGCCGCACCGGCCGAGCGGGTAAAGGCAGCAATAGTGTCGGCAATATCGGCGTCGCTCATAGGCTCGGCACTCTTTTTGCCGGGCGACGACAGGCCCGACGGGGAATCCCATGGGCCGGGCGGCTGCCAGCTGGTGCGGCGGTTGCGCACCGCGCCCACATGCCAGAGCTGCGGCGCCATCAGGCCACCCGCCGCGTGCACGCCCTGAATCACCTTTTGCCAGGCCGCCAGCGCGTCGTCG
>JBIKZZ010000321.1:0-3789 GCA_044354435.1 Rhodoferax sp.
CGTCCCGTCAGCAGCGTCCGCAATGCCAACCAGATCGCCGCCACCTCCAATTTGGTTGACAGTGCATTTACCGTGCGCGAAAACACGCCGCAACATCCGGATTTTCCTTCTGGCACATCCGTATCGGCAGGCCTAGCATCGACGATTTTGCGTAGTTTCTATGGCGAGACTCAGACATTCACGGTGAGCGCGGATGTCAATCCGGCGAGCGCGCGGCTGGCCATTGCCTTGGCGCCGGTCAATGGGAACGTGGGTGACATTCCATTGGAAGAAGTGAGCCGCACCTACACTAGCTTTGCCCAGGTCGTCAATGAGACGCGCCTGAGCCGGATCTTCGCAGGTGCCCACTTCCGCTTTGCCACAGAAAAAGGGGTCCAGCTCGGCGAATTGGTCGGCAAGTATTATGTCGACAACAATCCCATGCTAGTTGCCGGCAAATAGGCAATGTGGCTCTTCGGCAGGTCACGCCCATCCTGGCCAGCAGCAGGGGTCACGGGCTCGCGGCCGCTGCGCGCAACGCCCGCTGGGAGGTCTACTTTAGGCTGGGCGATCGGCCAGCAGGGCAACGAGCGCATAGTGCAGCGCGTGGGCGAGCTGCGGATTGTCTGCTTCCATCTCGCGCAGCTTCTCGGCGCTGAGAATGTAGGCTTGTGTGACTTGGTCAGCCACGGTACAGGCGATCGAGCGGCCATCCGGTAAAGTCAGCTTGGCGGTCACCCGGCCCGATTCGATGAATACGATCTCGTCGGGTGGGCCACCCTATTTGACCAGGTACTCGTCCGGCTTGAAGCTGCGCGGCTGAAGATAGGTCATGAAGGCAAAAAGCGGAGTGCCCGCAGGCAATCCCTTGCGGATCCTGTCCCGGATCGAGAAGTCCACTGGCAGTTCAGGATTGGCATCCGCTGCCAGCAATTTTTCCTTGTAATATTCGAGCGCCATGTCGAGGTCGGCGTAGAAGACGATGTTCGTCGAGTCGGGATGCAGGCCGGCCCGCTTGAATTGTGATTCGATGGCGACATTCATGCGCGTGAGAATCAGCAGGCACCCATTGCGATCAAAGTACCTGTGGAGCTTCGCAATCGCTGAAATGGCCGACGAATCACTGGTCGGAACATCGCAAAAATCGAGCACCAGGTAGCTCACGGGCAACCGCCCCGCGGTGGCGATCATGTTTTTGATCTAAGTCATCACCGAATACGCGGTACCGAAAAAGATGTAGCCCTCGAGTTTAATGACGCGGATGGAATTGCCCTTGACCTTCAAAACTTCAAGCGCCGCTGGAATGCGGTCAACGTTACTGCGGTACTCGGCCCCGGCCTGACCTTGCCCCCCCGAGTTCGACACCAAATGACGCAAGTTGTTGATTCATATAGGGCTCGCTTCAAACTTGCCACTACAAAAGGGTCAACTGGGCGTCTTGAGTCGGTTTTCTGATCTTCAAAGTCTCCAGCACTTCTGCCTGGGAGTCGTTAATCGTTGAGATGCCGGAGATCGGCTCTGCCTTGTTGATGCGCACCCTATGGCGCTGAATTTTGCGCAGCTCTGCCAACGCCCTTTCTGGCGACAGATCACTTTTGGCCAGCTTCAGCCGTTGGCGCATCACGCGGTAAACGATTAAGGCCAGGAAGCAAACCAAGGCATGGGCGCGAATCCGCTCGGGCAGCCGGTGGTAGACCGGCGCAATCTCGATTTCGGACTTGAGCACCCTAAAACCCCGTTCAATATCAGCCAGCGCCTTGTAGCGTTGCACCACCTCTGGCGGCGTCAGGTCGGCCACGTTGGTCACCAGCATCAGCTTGCCGTCCATCAGCTCGGCCTGCTTGAGCGCCTGTTCGTCGATGGCGTAGCTGAACAAATCGCTCTTGAGGTCGACCTTGACTATTTTTGCCAGATGCGCCTCTTTGACCTCGTGGTACAGCCGCGCCTTGGCGCCACTGTCTGAGAGCTTGCGGCCCCGACTTGCTTGACCACTGTCCTGCCCATCGAGCTTGCCGGCCCACGCCTGTGCCTGAACCTGCAGGGCGGCAATGCGCTCCTGGCGCAGCAGCGTCTGCTCTTTAGCCCTTTGTGGGTGATGCGCCACCACCAAGCGCAGGCCATGCCATGGCGTTTCTTCCACCGTCTCTTGCTCGGCCGTGATGGCCTTGGCTTGGAAGGCCTGCAAGACCTCTACGAATTCACCATAACGCCTGCCCGGCACCGCCAGAATGAATTCCAGAGCCTGTCCGCTTGGCAGCTTGATCTTGCCCAACTCGTCAATGTTGTCCAAAGACAGCAACCCCCGATCGGCCACCACAATCAAGCGCTTGATGTGCCCAAAGCGGCTGAGTACCTTCTTGAGTGTGGGCAGCAAGGTCGGTGCCTCAGCCTGGTTGCCGTCAAACACCTCGTGGTAGATCGGCAGACCTTTTGCGGTTTGCACCACCCCGAGCATGAACTGGCGTGCAATCAAGCCCTCCTTGGCCATGCCGTACTGGCGTACATCGCCTTTTTGCTCAGACAGGCCAGCGGCGCGGATGGTGGTGAGGTCATAGAACACCAGCGACAGGTCCTGGTCCACCAATGGCCGCAGCAGGTTGGCCACCACATCGTCGACCGCCTCTTGGTGGTCCATCAGCGCATCTAGGCTGCGCAGCAAATGCTGATGCGTCAAAGCCTGCACATCGACTTGGGGCATGCTGACTGTTTGCAGCCAGCGCAGCACGCCCAGTTTGGAGTCAGCGTCACACAGGCGGTTGAAGACCATGACGCGAATGGCGTGCTCTACCGGGGTGGTGTAGCGGGCTTTGCGAAAGACGCCGGCCAAAGCGTCAAAGCCGAGTTCCTTCCAGAGCTGGTCCAGCGCCCACACATCGCCCAGCGCCAATGCCGATTCAAAGGCAAACTGAGGCATATCAGCCATCGAAGCGGGCATGCCTTTGGCACGAAGCAGGCCTTTGAGCAAAGAGTCCACCTGGCCGCCGGTCTCATCCAGACGGCCCAGCGTTGAGATGGTGCGCTGGCGGGGGCGTCCGGTTTCATCGCGGAAAGATTCAACCAGCTGCACGTAGGTGTGGCCGCCGCTTCGGGTGAGCTTGGTGAACATGGCGCAAAGTGTAGCAAAAACCTTCCGGGTAGGAAAGAAAAATTGCCAACACTAAAAGCCAATGATATTGCCACTACAAAAAAACTCAAACAACAGCGCTAAGTGCTTGATTTTGTTAGGGGCGAGAGGTCAAAAACTGGAAAAAACTGGATTTGGTGTCGAACTCGGGTGCCCTGGTGGCCCGGCACCACTGCCGCGCTGGGGCCGCAGCGGCTGCAGTTCCCGCGCGACCTGGGCAGCCACCCCGACTTTCGCACCGAGTGGTGGTACATCACCGGCAGCCTGAGCGGCGAAACACCAGCGCAGAGTTTTGGCTTTCAGCTCACGTTTTTTCGCAGCCGGGTCGCGGCCACCCAGGGCATGCGCTCGGCCTTTGCGGCCAAGCAGCTGCTGTTTGCCCATGCCGCGGTGACCGACGTGGCGGGCAAGAAGCTGTGGCACGACCAGCGCTTGGCGCGCGCCGGCTTTGGCGTGGCACAGGCCAGCGAGGCCGACACCGATGTGCGCCTGCGCGACTGGTCACTGCGGCGTGATGGCAACACTTACCTGGCGCAGGCGGCCGGGGCTGGTTTTGATTTCACGCTGACGCTGACCGAAACCCAGCCGCTGTTGCTGCAAGGCGACCGTGGCCTGTCGCGCAAGGGGCCCGAGCCTAAGCAGGCCAGTTCGCTGGTTGAGAACGAGAGCGTCATCGGCGCCATCAC
>JBIKZZ010000022.1:0-21994 GCA_044354435.1 Rhodoferax sp.
AGCATTTCCATGGTGATCACCTTTGTTTGCTCCTGCCCAAAAAACGGGCAGAGCCAGTAAAACACCTGGGTCAATTTTGGGTCGGCATAACCTCCATAAGTGGGTCAGTTTTCGGTCGGCGTCAACAAATGTTATCCCCGACCCGCCCTCCGAACCGTGCGCGCGGTTTTTCCGCACACGGCTCTCCAGTTGGTGGTTTCCTCATCGGGAGTGGCTCGCTCGGTGGGCTGCTTCCATGGTGAACAATCCCAGGTTTGCGAAGTATGCATTTGCGCCTTCCTACACAGCCGCTAACAGACATGGCAGGGGCTGCATTTGGGTTGCTGGTGATGAGCTTCTGGGGGCGGTTTTGCTCTTTTTTAGTAGCAGACTATTTAATGGGGATAAGGGCTAGAGGGCTAAAAGGCTTGGATTCCCAGTCGGGGCCGGGAATGACAATTGCAGCCGGGAATGACAATTCCAGCCGGAAATGACAACTCGCGGCTGTCACTTTAGAAAATAATGCAAGTTAACCTTACACTGTGGTCATTACCAAACTTCAAGGGAATCAAGCGATGACAACATTGACAGTGACCGCCCGGGGGCAAGTGACCTTCAGAAAAGACATCCTTCGGCACCTTGGTATCCAACCAGGGGAAAAGATCGAACTCGATTTACTGCCAGATGGCCGAGGCATGCTCAAGGCATCCCGACCAACCGGCACGATAGGCAGTTTCATCGGGCTGCTGGCGCACCAGACAACGAAAGCTGCCACCATTGAAGAGATTAACGAGGCAACAGCACGTGCTTGGGCTGGCAAGGCATGAGAATCACTGCCGACACCAACGTGTTGATTCGCTCTTGCGTCCGCGATGACCCGGCGCAAGCCAGCATTGCTGCCAAAGTTCTGACCGATGCCGTGTTGATTGCTATTGCGCTGACCTGCTTGTGTGAGTTTGTTTGGGTGCTGCGCAGGGTCTACAACATTGAAACTGACAACGTCATACGGGCGATCCGCGCGCTGATGGCCAGTGAAAATGTGGCAATGAACCGGCCAGCAGTCGAAGCGGGGCTGGAGGTGCTCAAGGCCGGCGGAGACTTTGCTGATGGGGTGATCGCCTATGAGGGCAATTGGCTTGGCGGTGAAACTTTTGTTTCATTCGACAAGCAGGCCGTGGCGCTACTCAGCGCACAAGGGAAAGAGGCACGGCTCCTGTGACCCCTGGATTCCCGGTCGCGGCCGAGAATGACGGATGTTTGTCATCCCCGACGTGATCGGGGATCCATGCAGCCCTGAATTCCACACCTTTCCCTACCTACAATCTTTTTCTAAACAAAGGGAACCCATGACAAACCAACGCAAAGGCATCATCCTGGCCGGCGGCACTGGCATGCGGTTGTACCCGGCAACGCAGGCGGTCAGCAAGCAGTTGATGCCTGTTTATGACAAGCCGATGATCTACTACCCCTTAAGCACGCTGATGCTGGCTGGCATCCGGGACGTGCTGGTGATCTCCACCCCGCACGACACGCCGCGCTTTGCCGAGCTGCTGGGCGACGGCAGCCAGTGGGGCATGCACATCGAATACGCGGTGCAGCCGAGCCCAGACGGCCTAGCGCAGGCCTTCATCATCGGCCGCGACTTTGTAGCCGACCAGCCCAGCGCGCTGGTGTTGGGCGACAACATTTTTTATGGCAATGATTTGGTCAACAAGTTGCAAAGCGCTAACACCCGCCCCGCTGGCGCCACGGTGTTTGCCTACCATGTGCATGACCCGGAGCGCTACGGCGTGGTGGCCTTTGACGGCCAGCAGCGCGCCATCAGCATCGAAGAGAAACCGGCCCAACCCCAGAGTAATTACGCGGTAACCGGTCTTTATTTTTATGACCGCCAGGTGTGTGACATTGCGGCCAGCATCAAGCCCTCAGCGCGGGGCGAGCTGGAGATTACCGACGTGAACCGCCGCTACCTGGAGCTGGGCCAGCTCAATGTGGAGATCATGGGCCGGGGCTATGCCTGGCTGGACACCGGCACCCACGACAGCCTGCTAGAGGCCGCCAGCTTTATCGCTACCCTGCAAAAACGCCAGGGGCTGCAGGTGGCCTGCCCAGAAGAAATTGCCTACGGGCAGCAGTGGATCAGCGCTGAGCAATTGCAGAAACTGGCCACGCCGCTGGCCAAAAACGGTTATGGCAAGTATTTGCTGGGGTTATTGAAATAGTGAATCGGCAAGTATGGATCCCCAGTCAAGCTGGGGATGACAGAAGGCGGTAGCTCCTGTCATCCTCGCGAACGCGGGGATCCATCCGCTTAAACTTATCACCATGCCCTACACCGTCACCGCCACCGCCCTGCCCGGCGTGCTGATCTTGGAGCCCAAGGTGTTTGGCGATGCGCGGGGCTTCTTTTTTGAGAGCTTCAACGGGAGCGACTTTGCGCAGTGCACTGGGGTGGATGTGCAGTTTGTGCAAGACAACCACAGCAAATCAGCCAAGGGCGTGCTGCGTGGCCTGCATTACCAGATCCAGCACCCGCAGGGCAAGTTGGTGCGGGTGACGCAGGGCGAGGTGTTTGACGTGGCGGTAGACCTGCGCCGCAGCTCACCCCACTTTGGCCAGTGGGTCGGCGTGCAACTGAGCGCAGACAACCACCGCCAACTGTGGGTGCCGCCGCGCTTTGCCCACGGCTTTGTGGTGACCAGCGACAACGCCGAGTTTTTGTATAAAACCACGGACTACTGGTACCCCGAACACGAACGCAGCCTGCGCTGGGACGACCCCACCGTAGCCGTGCAGTGGCCGCTGCAAACCACCCCGCAACTGGCTGCCAAAGACGCGGCCGGCAAATTGCTGGCGGAAGCGGACGTGTTTGAGTGAGTGCCCCGCTGTATCGGCAATAATGCCCAAACTGCCGGCCAAAGCCATGATCATTGAAGGCAATCCGTTGTCAATAGAAAACCCGTCTCTCAAAGTTGCCGATGTTACTGTTCGCGCAGCCGTGGCGGGACTAGGTCAAGGCCCCGTTCTATCAGACAGATCGAACCTAAAGTTGCATTGGCAAAAAGAATATGCAGAATTCACCGCAGCCTATAACGCTACCGTCCAGACAGACGGACTGCCGTTGGCTGAGTTCAGAACTTTCTGATTAGCACGCAATCCCACGGCGTATCTTGAAAGCACCGGTAGCGTCCCTGCGCCATGAGCAGACTCAAATCACCGCCGCCCTGGATTTTTTGTTCCAGGGCTACTGACACCCCACACCCCATGAACCCCCTGCTCACCAAACTTCACCCCTACCCCTTTGAGCGCCTGCGCCAGCTGTTTGCCGGCACGGTACCCAACCCGGCTTATGCGCCGATCAGCCTGGGCATGGGTGAGCCCAAACATGCCACGCCGCCCTTCATCCAGCAGGCGATGGTGGATGCCATCTACCGCACACCCAGCGGCCTGGCAGCCTACCCGGCTACCGCCGGCGAACTGAAGCTGCGTGAGGCCTGCTGCCAGTGGCTACAGCGCCGCTACGGGCTGAGCCTGAACCCGGCCACCCAAGTGCTGCCGGTGAACGGCTCGCGTGAGGCGCTGTTTGCGTTGGCGCAGACCGTGGTGGCGCACTCGCCCACCGGCCAAGCGGCACCGCTGGTGGTGTGCCCCAACCCGTTCTACCAAATCTACGAAGGCGCAGCCCTGCTGGCCGGGGCTGAGCCCTACTTTGTGGCCAGCGACCCAGAGCGCAATTTTGCGGCCGACTGGGACAGCGTGCCTGAGGCCGTTTGGGCCCGCACCCAGCTGCTTTTTGTCTGCTCCCCCGGCAACCCCACCGGCGCGGTGATGCCCCTTGCCGAATGGCAAAAGCTGTTTGCCTTAAGCGACCAGCACGGCTTTGTGATTGCCTCGGACGAGTGCTACAGCGAGATTTATTTCCGCGACGAACCGCCCTTGGGTGGGCTGGAAGCGGCAGCACAACTGGGGCGGGCAGACTTTAAAAACCTGATCGCCTTCACCAGCCTGTCCAAGCGCAGCAATGTGCCGGGCATGCGTAGCGGTTTTGTGGCGGGCGATGCGGCGCTCATCAAACCTTTTTTGCTGTACCGCACCTACCACGGCAGCGCCATGAGCCAGGTGGTACAGAGCGCCAGCATTGCCGCCTGGGGCGACGAGGCGCATGTGGTGGACAACCGAGCCCAGTACCGCAGCAAGTTTGCCCAGGTCACGCCGATACTGGCCGAGGTGCTGGACGTGGCCCTGCCAGACGCCGGCTTTTACCTGTGGGCCCGGGTCCAGGGCGACGACGCGGCTTTTGCCCGTGAACTGCACGCTCTTTACAATGTGACGGTTTTGCCCGGCTCCTACCTGGCCCGAGAGGGCCGGGGCGGTAACCCGGGGACGCAGCGCATTCGCATGGCCCTGGTGGCCGAGACCGCCGAGTGCGTGGAAGCAGCCCAGCGCATTGTTAAATTTGTCAAATCCAGAACCTGAAAGAACAACCGCCATGAACCAAGCCCTGCAAGCCACCCTGGACGCCGCGTGGGAAGACCGCGCGAACTTTTCGCCCAAATCGGCGCCACCTGAGATCGTGGCCGCAGTGGAACACGTGATCGCCGAGCTCAACGGTGGGCGCCTGCGCGTGGCCACCCGTGACGGCGTGGGCCAGTGGACCACGCACCAGTGGATCAAAAAAGCCGTGTTGCTGAGCTTTAGGCTGAAAGACAACGCCATCATGCGCGCCGGCGACCTGGGCTTTTTTGACAAGGTGCCCACCAAGTTCTCGCACCTGGACGAGGCCGCCATGAAAGCCAGCGGTGTGCGCGTGGTGCCGCCGGCGGTGGCCCGGCGTGGGAGCTACCTGGCCAAGGGCGTGATTTTGATGCCCTCTTATGTGAACATTGGCGCTTATGTGGACGAAGGCACCATGGTCGACACCTGGGCCACCGTGGGCTCTTGTGCCCAGATTGGCAAGAACGTGCACCTGAGCGGCGGCGTAGGCATTGGTGGCGTGTTGGAGCCGATGCAAGCCGGCCCCACCATCATCGAAGACAACTGCTTCATCGGCGCCCGCTCCGAGGTGGTGGAAGGCGTGATCATCGAAGAAAACTCCGTGATTTCGATGGGCGTGTACATTGGGCAGAGCACCCCCATCTATGACCGCGCCACCGGCACCGTGACCTACGGCCGCGTGCCCGCCGGCTCAGTGGTGATCAGCGGCAGCATGCCCAAAGACGGCGGCAAATACAGCCTGTACGCCGCCATCATCGTCAAACGCGTCGACGCCCAGACCCGAGCCAAGACCAGCCTGAACGACCTGCTGCGGGATTGAGCCCCACCCCCGCCACCCCCGACCACGATAGGGGATCCACCCCCCCCGTCATCCCCGACCTGATCGGGGATCCATCGCCCATGGATTCCCGGGCGTGGCCGGGAATGACGGTGACCGAGCTGATCACCCAAAGCGCCCGCCAGCTCGAAGCGGCCGGCGTGGCCTTTGGCCACGGCACCGACAACGCACATGACGAAGCAGCCTGGCTCGTCCTATGGCGCCTGGGCCTGCCGCTGGATACGCCACTCGATGACCCCGCCTCCAACCCAGATTCCAAGGCAAATCAGGCTGTAAGCCCCGTTCAGCAGGGCGATGTTGCTATGCTTTTAGAAGCACGCATCCACACCCGAAAGCCCGCCGCCTACCTGACCCAAGAAGCCTGGCTGATGGGCGTACCGTTTTACGTGGATGAGCGCGCCATCGTGCCGCGCTCTTTGATTGCCGAGCTTTTATTTGACGAATCGCTGGACTACTGGCTGGGCGCCAACACCCGCTGCGCGCTGGACCTGTGCACCGGCAACGGCAGCCTGGCGGTGCTGGCCGCCATGGTTTGGCCCGAGTTGGTGTTGGACGCCTCTGACCTGTCAGCCGATGCGCTGGCGGTGGCCCGCATCAATGTGGACAAGCACGCCCTGCAAGACCGCATCACGCTGCTGACGTCTGACGGACTGGCCCAGGTGCGCGGACCCTATGACCTGATCATTTGCAACCCACCCTACGTCAATGCCCGCAGCTTGGCCGCCTTGCCAGCCGAGTTCAAGGCCGAACCGGCGCCGGCGCTGGATGGCAATCAGGCCGGTAGCGTAGATGGCATGGATTTCATCCGGGATTTACTGGCCCAGGCGCCGGCCCACATGACGCCCGGTGCTGTGCTGTTGCTTGAGATTGGCAACGAACGCGATAACTTTGAAGCTGCCTTCCCCAAATTGGAGCCCATCTGGCTGGCCACCAGCGCCGGCGAAGACCAGGTGCTGCTGCTGACGTGTGAGGCCTTGCAGTCGTTGAGCGAACGCGGGGAGGCATGGATTCCCGGCCGTGGCCGGGAATGACGCGCGGTATGGATTCCAAGTCGTGGCCGGGAATGACGGGGGGTTGTCATCCTCGCGCACGCGGGGATCCATGACTTCTTACCAGAAACTAGCCTAAATACTGCTCAAACCGCGCCCTGATGGCACCCATGGCCGCTGCGCTCAGGCGGTTGCCGTGTTGGCTGACCACCTGGGCAGCGGCCTGGTTGGCCAGCCAGGCGGCTTGGGTACGGCTGTGGCCGTGGGTGACGGCGTACAAAAAGGCGCCAGCAAACATGTCACCCGCGCCATTGGTATCCACGGCGGTCACTTTTGCGGCTGGCACAGCGGTCTGATCGCCAGAGTTCAACACGATGCAACCCAAGGGGCCGCGTGTCAAACACACCGTACTGGCGATCTGGCTGATCTGCCGGCAAATCTGCGCGATATCTTGGGTTGCGCACCAGACCTGGGCTTCTTCTTCATTGCAGAACAGATAGTCCAGGCCGTCACCGATGATGGCGTCCAGGCCGGGCCGACAAAAATTAATCATCGACACATCGCTGAGCGTGCTGGCCAGGGCCACACCAGCGGCCTTGGCGATGGCACGCCCTTGCAAGGCGGCGGCCAGACCCGTGGGCGAGGCTGCCAGGTAACCTTCCATGTAATAGACCTGCGAGCGGGCGATATCGGCCTCATGCAGGGACGTGTGGTCTAGGTCGGCGGTAGCGCCCAGAAAGGTGCTCATGCTGCGCTCTGCGTCAGGGGTCACCATCACCATGCAGCTGCCGGTCTGGCCCGGGCGCTGCTGGGTATGCGTGAGGTTGGTGGCCACGCCGTGCGACAGCAGGTCTTGCGTGTAGAAGGCACCCAATTCATCGTCCGCCACGCGGCAGGAGTAAAAGGCCTTGCCGCCCAGCTGTGACAGTGCCACCACCGTGTTGCCGGCCGAACCGCCACCGGTACGGCGGGACTTGGCGCCGTGCAAGTGCCCCAGCAGTTCGGTGCGTCTTGACGCATCAATCAGCGTCATGTGCCGCTTGTCTACCCCCATAGTCTGGAGTTGCTGGTCTGAGACTTCGTATTCAGAATCGACCAGGGCATTGCCAATGGCGTAGAGGTGGTAGCGGGTCATGGGTGATGGGTAGGTGTAAGTTATGGTCAATCGCATCAGGCGATCAAGACCTGCCAGTGTAGCTTTGGCGCCAAGGGCATTCGCCAGCGTTCAGGCGAAAAAAAGCCCGCGTGAGCGGGCTTTTCAGGCTGCAGCCAGCAAGGCTTACCCCATGTGCAAGCCGCCGTTGACCGAGAAATCGGCACCAGTGGCGTAGCCGCCTTCATCCGACGCGAGCCAGGCAATGATCGAGGCGATCTCGCTCGGCTCACCCAGGCGCTTGACAGGCACGGTAGCCACAATCTTGTCGAGCACGTCCTGGCGGATGGCCTTGACCATGTCGGTGCCGATGTAGCCTGGGCTCACGGTGTTCACCGTCACGCCCTTGGTGGCCAGCTCTTGCGCCAACGCCATCGAGAAGCCGTGCATGCCCGCCTTGGCCGCCGAGTAGTTGGTCTGGCCGGCCTGGCCTTTTGCGCCGTTGACCGACGAGATGTTGATGATGCGGCCCCAGCCTTTTTCCACCATGTCGGCCACCACTTGTTTGGTGACGTTGAACATGGAGTTGAGGTTGGTTTCGATCACGGCGTCCCAGTCTTCGCGCGTCATCTTGATGAACATGCGGTCTTTGGTGATGCCCGCGTTGTTGACCAGCACGTCAATGCTGCCATGCTCGGCCTTGGTCTTGGTGAAGGCCTCGACCGTGGAATCCCAGTTGCCGACATTGCCGACCGATGCGTAGAAGGTGTAGCCGTGGCTGGCCTGCTCGGCGATCCACTTGGCGTGGTCACGCGTGGGGCCGCAGCCGGCGATGACCTTGTAGCCTTCTTTGTGCAGGCGCTGGCAGATGGCGGTTCCGATGCCACCCATGCCCCCGGTGACGTACGCGATTTTTTGACTCATGATGCTCTCCTCTTGGTTATGAACTAACTTGAAACTGGGGTTGTGCTGCGCTCAGCGCTCAATGGTAAGTGCCACGCCCATGCCGCCGCCGATACACAGGCTGGCAATGCCTTTTTTGGCATTGCGCCGCTGCATCTCATGCAGCAGGGTGACAAGAATACGGCAGCCAGAGGCCCCGATGGGGTGCCCAATGGCAATTGCGCCGCCGTTGACGTTAACCTTGCTGGTGTCCCAGCCCATTTGCTGGTTGACGGCGCAGGCCTGGGCTGCGAAGGCTTCATTGATTTCCAGCAGGTCCAGGTCGCCCGCGTTCCAGCCGGCACGGGCCAGGGCTTTTTGCGAAGCCGGCACGGGGCCCATGCCCATCAGCGCCGGGTCCAGCCCGCTGGTGGCAAAACTGGCGATGCGGCCCAGGGGCGTGAGGCCCAGCGCGGCAGCTTTTTTGGCAGTCATCACCATCACGGCGGCAGCGCCGTCGTTCAGGCCCGAGGCATTGCCGGCAGTGACGCCACCAGCCTTGTCAAACGCGGGGCGAAGGCCAGCCAGCGCTTCGGCGTTGGTCTTGCGGTTCAGGTATTCGTCGGCGGCAAACACCAGCGGATCGCCCTTTTTCTGGGCAATGCTGAAAGGCACGATCTCGTCGGTGAACTTGCCGGCGTCTTGGGCGGCAGCAGCTTTTTGCTGGCTGGCCAGGGCGAGCGCGTCCTGCATGTCGCGGGTAATGCCGTGGGCTTTGGCCACGTTTTCAGCGGTGATGCCCATGTGGTACTGGTTGTAAACATCCCACAGGCCGTCAACAATCATGCTGTCAACCATTTTCCAGTCGCCCATGCGCTGGCCGTCGCGGCTGCCCAGCAGCACGTGCGGGCTGGCGCTCATGTTCTCCTGGCCGCCGGCGATGACGATCTCGCTATCGCCCCAGGCCACGGCTTGCGCAGCCAACATCACGGCTTTCAGACCAGAGCCGCAAACGGCATTGATGGTGAGTGCAGGCGACTCTTTGGCAATGCCGCTCTTGAGCAGGGCCTGACGCGCCGGGTTCTGGCCGGCTCCGGCCGCCAGCACCTGGCCCATGATGACCTCACCCACCTGGTCCGGCGCCAGGCCGGTGCGCTCAAGCAGAGCCTTGATGACGGCTGCGCCCAGCTCAGGTGCCGGTGTCTTGGCCAAGGTGCCACCAAATTTGCCAACCGCAGTGCGGGCGGCTGAAACGATCACGATGTCTTGCATTTTTGTCTCCTTACAGACGAACAATAGTGTTGATAAAAATTGACCCGCGTTGCCTCGCACGTTGCGCCAACAGTCCCGTCATGCTCGGCTTGACCGGGCATCCATAACGCCCTGGATTCCCGGTCGTGGCCGGGAATGACGGGTAGCTGTTGCCACCGCCCTCCTCCGTCATCGACGCAGACCGGCCCATCGGCCTCACGCCTTGGCCTTGACGTAACGGCCCGGGGCCGGCTCAATGACCTTGTATTTGCCCTTGCCGTAACCCTTGGGGGCGGCGATCTGCTTGCCGGCGTGGCTTTGCAGCCAGTTGGCCCAATCGGTCCACCAACTGCCGGCGTGCTCGGTGGCGCCAGCCTGCCAGTCGGCTTGCGTGGCGGGGAACTTGCCATCTTCGCGCAGCCAATGGCTGCGTTTTTTGGCCGCGGGCGGATTGATCACACCGGCAATGTGGCCGGAGGCACCCATGACAAAGCGTTTCTTGCCGGGCAGGTGCTGGGTCGATGCGTAAGCCCCACCAATCGGCACGATGTGGTCTTCGCGCGAGCCGTAGATGTAAACCGGCAGATCCAGCTTGCGGAAGTCAATTTTTTGTCCGCAAACCGTAGACTTGCCTGGCTTGCACAGCTTGTTTTCCAGGTAAGTATTGCGCAGGTACCATGCGTAAAACGGCCCGGGCAGGTTGGTGGAGTCGCTGTTCCAGTACAGCAGGTCAAAGGGCGGCGGCGTCTCGCCCTTGAGGTAGTTGCCCACCACGTAGTTCCAGACCAGGTCATTTGGGCGCAAAAAGCTGAAGGTGGACGCCAGGTCCTGCCCTTTGAGCAGGCCACCCTTGCCCATCTCCTGCTCGCGGTACTTGACGAATGCCTCGTCAATGAAAACGTCCAGAATGCCTGTGTCGGTGAAATCGAGCAGGGCCGTCAGAAAGGTCGCGCTGGCCACCGGCTTTTCACCGCGTGCTGCCAGCACCGCCAGGGCTGTGCCAAGAATGGTGCCGCCCACGCAAAAGCCCAAGGCATTGATGGTCTTAGCCCCCGTGATCTCTTGCGTGACAGCTATTGCTTTGATAGCAGCGTCTTCCACATAGTTGTCCCAGGTCTTGTGGGCCAAGGTAGCGTCCGGGTTGCGCCAGCTGACGACAAAGGTGCGGTGACCTTGCGATACAGCGTATCGGATGAGCGAGTTTTCGGGCTGCAGGTCCAGGATGTAGAACTTGTTGATGCAGGGGGGCACCAGCAAAAAGGGCTTCTCGTAGACCTTGGCGGTGAGCGGTTTGTACTCAATCAGTTGAAACAACTCATTCTCAAAAACCACCGCGCCCTCGGTGGTAGCCACGTTTTTACCCACCTCAAACAGGCTCTCATCGGTCATGGACACATGGCCTTGCTGAATGTCATGCAGCATGTTTTGCAGACCCTTGGCAATGCTCTCGCCCTTGGACTCAATGGCTTTTTGCTGCGCCTCGGCGTTGAAAGCCAAAAAGTTACTCGGCGCGCTGGCGGCCATCCACTGCTCAACTGCAAAGCGGACGCGGGCGCGGGTTTTTGCGTCGCCCTCCACCGCGTCGGCCATGCCCATCAAGGTGCGCGCATTGAGCAGGTAGGCCGAGGCCGAGAAGGCAGCAACCGGGTTGGCGCTCCAGGCCTGGGCGGCAAAGCGCTTGTCTTTGGATGGGGCCGCGCCCTGCAGACCGCCGGCCCAGAGGGCGCTGGCGTCTTTCAGGTACTGCTCTTGCAGGGCCTGCAGCTTGTCTTGTGAGAAATGCACTTGTGGCGCTGACGCAGGCGATGCAGGCAGGCCGCCGGCCAAGCCACCCAGGTCCATGTTCTGGAACGACTGGAAGGTTTTTGCCCAGTTTTCAGAGAGCGCATCCTGAAACTGCTTTGCCGATTGCGCCCATAATGCGTGGGTGTTTTCCGTCATGCTGAGTCCTCTTTATTTTGGCGTATCAGTAGAAACCCGAGTATCGCAGGTCAAGCCCTTCGAGAAACTGACAGTTTTCCACCCCTTACGCTATTTTTTTGAATGTACATTGTCCCCATTGCCTGGCTGTACGTGACCGTGATGATGGCGGTGGCAGAAGCCAACAGCCCAAGCGGCACGCTGCTGGGTGCCTTCATCACCTTTTTGCTTTATGGGGCCGGGCCCATCGCCCTGGTGATGTACGTGATGGGTACGCCGGCACGGCGGCGCGCGATCAAGGCCCGCGAGGCCGCCGAAAGTACCTTGTCCGCGAACTCAAACCAACCAGATGCAGGCGGCCATGCGGCCGCTGACCCGGTCGCGCCGGTGCGAGAAAAACCGTGAACTCTGGGTCACGGTGCACCACGCCGCGCTACCGTCATTGCCAAACACCTGCTGCACGCCCAAAGCCGCCAGCCGCTGACGGGCCAGGTCCGCCAAGTTAGCCCACCATTTGCCAGGCGCCCCCACCGCAAACATGTCGGCTGCCGCCGGGTGATGGGCCACAAAAGCCTGGCGAACTTCGTCACCCACCTCAAACGCCTGCGGCCCGATACAGGGCCCGAGCCACGCTATGATTTCAGTAGCTACAACCCCAATACCATCAAGGGCTGGAGCCCGAAAAGCCTTAAAAGTACTCTCCAGCACACCCTGGCCACCAGCGCCGGCCAGACCACGCCAACCGGCATGCGCCGCAGCCACACGGCTGCCCTGTAAGTCGGTCAGCAAGACCGGCAGGCAATCGGCCACCATGATGGTGCAGGCCACGCCGGTTTGGCAGGTGATCGCCGCATCGGCCACTTGGCCGTCTGCACTGCCCGGGTTGAGCGACGCTACCGAATCACCATGCACTTGGGACAAAAAAACCGGTCGCACGCCCAAGGCCTTGGCCAACGTTGCTCGGTTGGCGGCCACCGCCTCGGTCGCGTCGCCAACATGGTCGCCCAGATTGAGGCTGTCGTAGGCGCCTTCAGACGTGCCGCCGCTACGGTTGGTGCAAAGGGCCTGCACTCGGGCCGGCGCAGGCCACTGCGGCCTCAACCAGTCGGGTTTCATAGTTGGTCAGCGTCAGGCTTCATAGTCCGGGCAGTTGACCGGCTGGGCCTTGTCAAAGGCCGGCAGCGCCATGCATGCGTCAAAAGCCGCCATGGTGCGAGGCAGTCCATCCAAATTAGTATCAAACCGGCGGCCATTGAAGATCTGGGGCACCAGGCAACAGTCGGCCAAGGTGGGCGAGTCGCCAAAGCAATACCGACCCGCTGGTCCTTGGGCCAACTGGCGCTCAAAGCTTTCCAGGCCTTCGCGCACCCAATGGCGGTACCAGGTGTTTTTGCGGTCTTCGTCCAAAGCCAGCGTTTTGCTCAAGTATTTGAGCACCCGCAGGTTGTTGACCGGGTGAATTTCGCAGGCGATCGACTGCGCCAAGGCGCGCACCCGGGCGCGGCCAGCGGCATCGGCAGGCAACAGCGGCGGAGTGGGCCGGGTCTCGTCCATGTACTCGATGATGGCCATGGACTGCGACAAGCGCAGGCCATCGACTTCAAGCATCGGCACCAGGGCGTCAGGCACCATGCTGGCGTAGGCCTCTTTTTTGTGGTCACCACGCGCCAGATGCACGGGCATGTACTCGTAGGACAGACCTTTGAGCTCCAACGCAATGCGCACGCGGAAGGAGGCGGACGAGCGGAAGTAGTTATGCAGTTTCATGTGCTCAAGGATAACGCTTGAAAGGCTCGGCCGTTATTGCCGTGAACGCGGGGCTCCATGGATGCCCGATCAAGTCGGGCATGACGGGTTGTTGATCGGGCATCACGGGATGCTGGTGGGCAGCGCGCATCGTCATTCCCGTGAAAACGGGAATCCATGGATGCCCGATCAAGTCGGGCATGACGGGTTGGTGGTCGGGCATGACGACATTGAAGCAGCAGGCGCTAGACTAAAGGCTTTTTTGACCCGCTAGGAGCCCTTTGATGATTCTTGAACTTGCCGACATT
Organism: Rhodoferax sp.; assembly: GCA_044354435.1. Lineage (GTDB taxonomy): Bacteria > Pseudomonadota > Gammaproteobacteria > Burkholderiales > Burkholderiaceae_C > Rhodoferax. Next base: position 13,501 of record JBIKZZ010000022.1, read on the forward strand.
CGCATCGCGCCCGGCCAAAACGCTGCTTTTGAGGAAGCGATTGAGCGCGGCTTGCTCACGGTGATCGGCCATGCCAAGGGCTTCGCCGGCTTCAAGGTCAACCGTGGGATGGAGAGCCCAGAACGTTACATCCTGCAGATTTTCTGGGACACCCTGGAAGACCACACCGTCGGCTTTCGACAGTCGGATGCGTTTGCCCAATGGCGCGCCATCGTCGGGCCGTTTTTTACCAGCCCACCCGTGGTGGAACATTTTGAACTGGTGACCCGGTCAAGCTGAGGTCGGCTGATTGAGCGGGGCTGCCGACAAAGCAAGCTGCCATTCACAGTATTCAGCCCATTCCCAGGTCGGTCCAGTATTCTCCCTTGAAAGGTTTTTTATGAGTTTTGTCGTTACGCCCGCACCACAAATCAGCGTGCCAGTCCTCGGGACAGAGGCCCGCTTCCCGGTACACCGCATCTACTGCGTCGGCCGCAATTACGAGGAGCACGCCAAGGAGATGGGCTTTACCGGTCGCGAGCCGCCATTCTTTTTCCTCAAGCCGACGGATGCGATCGTGGTCGTCAACCCAGGCGAAACGGCCTCCCTGCCCTACCCAACAATGACCGCCAACCTGCACCATGAGATCGAGTTGGTGGTGGCGATTGGCACCGGCGGCAAGAACATCAAGGCTGCCGATGCCCACAGCCATATTTTTGGCTACGCGGTCGGCCTGGACATGACACGGCGCGACCTGCAGAACGAGATGAAGAAGCAGGGCCGGCCCTGGTGCATCGGCAAAGCTTTCGATCACTCAGCCCCGATCGGCCCCATCACCCCGGCGGCCCAAGCAGGCGACGTGACTGCCGCCGAGATTGCGCTGCAGGTTAACGGGCAAGACCGCCAGCGTAGCCAGGTCAGCAAGCTGATCTGGAACATTGCCGAAACCATTGAGCACCTGTCAGCCGCCTGGGAACTGCAACCCGGCGACCTGATCTACACCGGCACCCCGGAGGGTGTGGCCGCCGTGGTGGCCGGTGACACGCTGCACGGCACGGTGAGTGGACTGACACCGATCACGCTGCAGGTGCGCTGAGACCTGGCGGGCATGTTGCGCGAACCAATTCGACATTGCCGCCAATGCGGCACCAGCGTGGTGTACCGCATCCCGGACGACGGCGACACCAAGCAGCGTGCCATTTGCACCGCCTGCGCCACGGTCCACTATGAAAACCCGCTCAATGTGGTCGGCACCGTGCCCATCTGGGGCGACAAGGTCCTGCTGTGCAAGCGCAACATTGAGCCTCGCTGGGGCAAGTGGACGCTGCCAGCCGGCTTTATGGAACTCAATGAGACGGTGGCTGAAGGCGCGGCCCGGGAAACGGTGGAAGAATCTGGCGCCGAATTTGAGCTGGAGGGATTGTTCTCGCTGGTGAACGTAGCGCGCGTGGGCCAAGTGCACCTGTTTTACCGAGCCCGACTGCTGAGCGACCGCTTCAACCCCGGTTTTGAAACGATCGAGGCCCGGTTGTTCACCGAGGATGAGATCCCCTGGGACGAGATTGCCTTTCGCACCGTGAAGGAAACGCTGGAGCATTACTTTGCCGACCGGCGGGCGGGGGCCTTCTCGATCCACGCCATCGACATCACCTGATTGGCCGCGGCTTGCCGCCTGCGCCCACGATGCTGCCCTGTTACCTGCTGCTTGACCTGGAAACCACCGGCGGTAACCCCGTGCGCGACCGCATCACCGAGATTGCCGCCGTGCGCATGGAGGGCGGGCAAGAGGTGGCACGCTGGAGCACCCTGGTGCACCCGGGCGGCCGAATTCCACCCTTCATCCAGAGCCTGACCGGCATCAGTGACGCCATGGTGGTCGACGCCCCGGGCTTTGACGAGGTCGCCAGCACCCTGCTGAGCTTGCTGGATGGCGCCGTGCTGGTGGCGCACAACGTGCGCTTCGACCACGGTTTTTTACTGCATGAGTTTGCCCGCGCCGACATCACCCTGAAAACCCGCACGCTGTGCACGGTACGGTTGTCGCGCCTGCTGTACCCGCAGCACCGCAGCCATGGGCTAGATGCCATCATGCAGCGGCACGGCCTGCAGACCCAGGCCAGGCACCGCGCCATGGGCGATGTGGACATGGTGCTGGCCTGGCTTGGACTGGCTGAGGCCGAGCTGGGCGCTGATACCCTGCGCCAGCAGGCACAAATCCTCTTACAAGGCAGTGCTGCCCTGCCGCCCCAACTCGACACCCGGATCACTGACATCCCGGAGGGGCCTGGCGTGTACTTGTTTTATGGCGAAGGACCATTGCCACTCTACATTGGCAAAAGCGTGACGATACGCAGCCGGGTAATGTCTCATTTTCAGGCCGCCAGCCGCCAGCCGCGTGAGATGCGCATGGCGCAAGAGATAAGACGCGTCGAATGGCGGGAAACAGCAGGCGAGCTTGGCGCCCTGCTGCTCGAGGCCCGCTTGGTCAAGGACCTGCAGCCGATTCACAACCGACAGCTGCGCCGCGAGCGGGCCCTGTGCGCGTGGCGACTAGACGACAACCCCAAGGTTCGGCCACTGACCACGCTGGTCAGTGGTGCCGACTTTGAGCCAACGCAATTTCGCCAGTTGTACGGCGTTTACCGCTCGCGTCGGCAGGCCCAGGACGGGCTGCGCGAGCTGGCCGATGCGCATGGCCTGTGCCTGCAGGCGCTGGGCTTGGAGTCCGGCCAGGGCCGCTGTTTCGCCCACCAAGTGGGTCGCTGCAAGGGCGTCTGTTGCGGCGAGGAAAAGCCCGAACGGCACCGGCTGCGACTGGAACTGGCGCTTGCCGAGCAAAAGCTGAGGGTTTGGCCCTATGCCGGGCCGATCGGCCTGCGAGAGGTCGACACGGCGCGGGGCCGCACCGAGATCCACCTGTTTGACCAGTGGTGCCACCTGGCCACGGTGTACGACGATGACAGTTTGGCTGAAGCTCTGGCTGCTGGCACCGGCAAGACAAGCCGCAGCAACCTGGCCTTTGACTTGGACACCTACCGCCTGCTGCTCAAGCACTTGGCCGCGCCGGCGCGCGCTGGATTAACCTTGTCGACCTGGCCAGCCTCAAGCTCAGGCTGACCTACCCGGCCTTGCGGTCCGTCGGCGTCTAGCACAAGGTCTTGAACTTCAGGCTTGAGTCTGTGCACTGCGGCGCGATAAAGCGTATGGCGGTAGGCCGCTTAGCATGCGCTGGCCATAACCCTGTTGCAGCAGACGCCGGTCATAGCAGACCACCGTGGCCTGGTCTTCCTCGGTGCGAATGGCGCGGCCAGTCCACTGGAGCAGGCGAACACCCGTCGCGGGCACCACCAACTCGGTAAAGGGATCACGTCCGAGCGTTTTCAGCCACTCGGCCCGGCCCTCCTCCACCGGGTCAGCCGGAGGACTGAAGGGCAGCTTGGCAATAAACACGGTTTCGCACAGCCGACCTGGCAGGTCCAGGCCTTCACCAAACGACTGCAGGCCAAAAATAATGGAAGCTTGACCGGCTTCGATACGGGCCTGATGTGCCGCCAGCAGGCGGGTTCGGGACAGCTGGCCCTGCACCAGAACGCAGGTCAGCAAGGCCGGATCCAGCGCATCGATCGCTGCCCTCATCTGCAGCCTGGAGGTAAACAGAGCCAACGCGCCATGGCTGACTTGTCGCAAGTCCGTCATCAGCTCAGCCACCATGGCACGGGTGTAGGCGGGGGCGTCACGCGGGTCGGCGGCCGTTTCCACCACCACCAACCGGCCCTGGGTCTGGTAATCAAAGGGGCTGTCCACCGCCAGCGTTGTGACCTGAGCTTGCCCATCCAAGCCGGCCTCCTGCAAAAAATAGTCAAAGCTTCCGCAACTGGTCAAGGTGGCTGAGGTGACCACCGCTGCCCGTACTTGCCGCCACAGGTGCTGGCGCAGCAGATCGCCCGGCACAATCGGACAGGCATGAGCGCTCACCACCACCAGACCTGAGCTGGTGTCGGCCTCGAACCACTTGGCCAGCGGTGGGTCGCTGTGGGTCAGCAGCAGGCTGCTGGTATGGGCAACTGCAAGCAGACGCGGTGCCAACTGCCCCAGCCGGGCATACATCAAAGCACAGCCCAGCGCCTGAGCTGGGTCTTCGCGAACCATGCGTTTCAACTCGCTGGCTAGTTCCTCCAGCGCGGCGGACAAGCCAGCGGCATGGCCTTGCACCAAAGCCAGGGGCGCCTGCAGCTCGGGTGGCAAAGCACCATGCCGCAGCCGATGCAGGCTGTTGTACCCGGCTGATTCGGCGCTCAGGCGGTCCATCAGCAGGCGAGCCAGGTCATTCAATGCACTTTTGAGTTGCTGCGCCAGTGTGTCGACGTCTTGCGCCAGCACCATCTGAATTTTGCCGCTGACCTCGCGCAGGGCCCTGGGCAGCTTGTCGAGCCAGCGCAGGTTGGACAGGTCCATGGCGCTGGAGAACTGGCGCAAGGCCACCACGGGCAAGTGATGGCCCTCATCAAAGACCAACAAGCAGTTGTCGAGTTCGGGCAGGGTCTTCATGCCAACCGAGGCCAACACCAGGTCGTGGTTGGCCACGATCACTTGCGCCTCCGCCAAGCGGCTGCGTGCCTGGTAGTAACTGCAGTCCCGGTAGCGCGGACAGTGACGGGCCGTACAGGTGTGGCGCTCGGCGGCCACGGTGGCCCAGTCCTGGGCTTCGGGTTGCTCGGGCAAATTATCTCGGTCGCCGTCCCAGTGCCCGCCCGCCAATGCGATGGCCAGGGTTGTGTACAGCGCGTCACGTCTGGCCTGCGGATCTTCACCTCGAAGTTGGCGACCATAGGCGGCGGTTGGCGGGGGAACATCGTCGTCTGGGCCGAACAACTCGTCCTCCGCGCCCTCAATGGTGCCGCCACTCAGCCGGTCGAGCTTGAACTTGCACACATAGCGGCCACGGCCCTTGGCCAGCGCAAATACAAATGGGGTCTGCAGCACTGCCGCCAGAGCGGGAAGGTCTTTGGTCATCAATTGCTCCTGCAGAGCCACCGTGGCCGTGGAGATGACCAGTCGGGTCTTGAGCGCCAGCGCCAGCGCCACCATGGTGGCCCCGTAGGCGGCCGACTTGCCAACGCCGGTGCCGGCCTGGATCACACTGACCGCCCGAACCGGGTCAGGGTGCTCACCCAGAGTGACGGCGCCCATGGAGCTGGCAATCCGCTGGACCATGGCCTGCTGGCCGGGGCGCACGCGAAAACTAGGCGTGCCGGACAGCACTTGCTCAAAAGCGACAAGAGATGCCTGGGTCAACTCATGCGGGGTCAAGGCAGACGTCCAGGATGGGCAAGGGTTTGGTGTGCATGCCGCTATTACACCGCCAATCAACACGACGAACGCTGACAAGGCCGTTAAAGGTGCAACTTGCAAGACTCGCAGCACGATCAAGACGGTGTTGGCAGGCTATATTTAGGCCTATGAATACGACAGCCCAACCCCCAACCAGTCCGAGCCTACCTTGGCGCAGGCTGCTGGTCGCGCTGGTATTGGCGTGTGTCGGCCGTACCGGCCTAGCGACGCTGGGGGCAGCGCCTGCAACCCCGGCAAAGGCCCCAAGCAGTGTCAACACCGCTTACACCGTCACGGAAAGCTTACTAGACAACGGGACACGGGTGCAGGAGTTCGTCACGCCCGCTGGACTGGTCTTTGCCGTGAACTGGCGTGGCCCGGTGTTGCCTGATCTGAGGGCCTTGCTGGGAGATTACATGGGCATTTTTCAACGCTACACCGACGCAGCGCGCCAAGCCGGCCTGCGCGGTGGACCGGTTAACTTGGCGCAGGAAGGACTGGTCTTGCGCTCAAGCGGCCGGATGGGTCACTTTTCTGGCCACGCCTATGTACCCACGCTGGTGCCCCACGGTGTCAATATCCATGAGTTGCTCGCCTAAGGGCTTAGGCCAATTGGTCGCTGTCACACTGCTGTCAGTCTCGATTGCAGCTTGTGGCGGCGGCAGTAGCGCACCGGCCAAGCTACCGACGGTGGAGGTGCCAGCAGGCAACAACGCCATCGCCGTGACTGTAGACCGGGGTCCGACCGGCAACAACGTCAACAGGCTGTACACCAGCGTCACCATCTGTGAACCGGGCAGCAGCAGCCAGTGCCAGACCATCAACCATGTGCTGGTGGACAGCGGCTCCACCGGCTTGCGCCTCTTGGCCTCGGTGATCCGCTCTGACTTGAAGCTTAACTTTCAATTGAGCACGCAAGGATTACCTTTGCTCAACTGCATCCAGTTCCTGGACACCAACTTTGCCTGGGGTCCGATTGCCGCGTTCGACCTGAAGCTGGGTGGGAAAACGGCCAGCGCCCTACCAACACAGCTGATCGGCGACCCGGCTACTGCCGCCCTGAGTGCCAACTGCGGTACAGGGTTGCCGCTCAACTCGGTCGGCAGCCTGGGCGCCAATGGGGTGCTGGGCGTCAGCCTGTTCAAACAGGATTGCGGCTCAAACTGTGTGACCAACCCGCGTAACGGTTACTACTTTCGCTGCACCACGGCCAATTGCACGGCGGCACAGGCTTCGGTGGCTGCACTGACCAAGCAACTCAGCAACCCAGTCTCTCTATTCAATGGGGATAACAACGGCTTTATCTTTGAGCTGCCCGCGGTTGACCCATCGGGCGCAGTCGGGCTCAATGGCACCCTGGTTTTTGGTATTGGCACCCAGGCCAACAACCAGTATGTCCCAGCCAGCCTCCTTAGCACAAGCATCTCGGGTCGGATCATCACCCTGCTGTCGGGTCAGCAGTTCACCAACAGCTTTCTTGACACTGGCTCCAACGCACTTTTCTTTGACGACACATCTATCCCACCCTGCGCAGGCAACGATCCGATTCGTTTTTACTGTCCGCCTACCCGCCTCAATAGATCGGTATCCCTGATCGGCGCCAATGGCGCGACGCTACCCGTCAACTTTTCTGTGGACAATGCGCTGGCGCTGTTTACCAGCCCTGCGAAGGCCGTACTGCCCACACTGGCCGGGACCTTGGGCGACTCTCGAGGTTTTGATTGGGGATTGCCATTTTTCTATGGCCGTCGCGTGTTTCTGGGCATCGAGAACGAAACATCGCCAGCAGGAACTGGCCCTTTTTATGCATTCTGATTCAAGGCGCGGGGCGCTGGTGCATGTCGAGCCGACCCGCTAACGCCATAGCGGCCAGGCTGGCACAAGCCCCTACCAGGCCAGCTATCCAGTAGTTCTGCACGAGGTGATTGGCATCCCGGCTGATCAGGCTGCCGCCAATAAAGGCCGCAACCCCCATGGCGGCTGACTGCACCGACGAATTAAGCGCCATGAAGGTTCCGCGCAGTGCCGGATTGGCGCAAGAAGCAATGATGGCCATGCCCGGAATCATGCGACCGCTCATGCAGGTAAAAAACAAGGTAGAGACGATCAAGACCGCCCACATGGGCAGACCCTCCGTCAATGTGGTGGCAACCATGGGCACGATGACCAGCACCGCCATCACACGAAACAAAGCCACCTTGCCACGCCGGTCGGTCAAGACGCCTATCAGCCGGGCACTAAGCAGGGTGGCAAGGCCGCCGCACAGGTACACGTAAAACACCTGGTCAGAACGCCAGCCAACGTTGGTTTGCAGGTAGATGGTAATGAAAGGGATCACCGTGAACCCGGCAAACATCAGCAGGGCAGAGAAGGCGAAGGCCTTCAGATGGTTGGGGTCCTGGATGACCTGACGAATGGCAGCAAAAGCCGACGGACGATGGGCCCCCTGCAAGTGCGCATTGAGCGGTGGCAGGGTCACGAAGGCCAGCCCACACAACAGGCCAACCAGTCCGGCAATGCCAAAAAACGGTGCATGCCAGCTCAGGTGCGCCGCCAGGAACAGACCCGTCGGTACGCCGGCAACGGTGGCCACAGAGAATGAGGTCATCACAACGCTCATGGCGCGGCCACGCCGTTCAAACGGAATCACGTCCGCCACCACCGTCTGTGCCAGCGCCGACAGCACCCCACCGAAAATGCCTGCTAATACCCGCGCCACCATCAAGGTCGGGTAATCGGGCGCCAGCCCACAAGCCAAGGTCGCCAAACCAAATAACGCATACAGCACCAGCAATAACTTCTTGCGGTCAAACTTGTCCAGGTATGTGGCCGCCAACAGGCCTGAGACGCCAGCGGCCAGGGTGTAGGCCGACACCAGCAGGCCGAAGCTGGCATCGCTGATGGCAAAGAGACGGGTGAACTGGGGGCCCAGCGGCATCATGATCATGAAATCCAGAATATTGGTGAACTGGATCCCGGCAAGAGTGAACAACAGCCAGAGTTCTCGGCGGCGTGACAAGGGCGGATTGACCGGCTGGGGCATGAAGGCTTTCTTGGTGAGTGCGGGGAGCACCAGGGGCAGAATGAAGAAAGGACTCAGCCCCTTTCGAAGCTAAGTCCTTGATTCATATGGTCGGTGTGAAAGGATTCGAACCTTCGACCCCTTGCACCCCATGCAAGTGCG
>JBIKZZ010000211.1:0-5795 GCA_044354435.1 Rhodoferax sp.
CCTTGGCCAGCAACAGCACGTCGGAATCCGCAATCGACAACCAAAACCGGTCTTCGGCCAGTTTGAGCAATACAGGGTCGTTGACCATGCCGCCCTTGTCGTCAACCAGTGGCACGTACATGCACTGTCCCACCCAGGCCCGGCTGATGTTGCGCGGCGTCATCCACTGGACTAAGCGGGCCGCATCTGGGCCGGTGACCTGCACCTGGCGCTGGCAGGACACGTCCCATAACTGCACATGCTCGCGCAGGTGCCAGTAATCCTGTTCCACCGTGGGCTGGAAAGCCTTGGGCAGCAGCATGTGGTTGACCACGGAAAACCCGCGCACGCCATGCTGTTCGACACGGTCGGTGTAGGGCGTGCGCCGGATGCGACGCGACATATTGAGACCGGATGAGGACATGTTTAACTCCAATAGGTAGGGTTGTGTTTCGTTTAGTCGAGCTTCAGGCCGACCGAACGAATGACTTCGGCCCAGCGCGAGGCTTCTGTCCGGACATAGGTGGCGGATTGTTCTGGCGAGAGTGGTTCGGCCAAGCCGCCACTGCCAATAGTCCAGGCTTGGAAGTCGGTCATCAAGATGATCTTGCGGACCTCCTCCGCCAGGCGGTCCCGCACAGCAACTGGCAGGCCTGCTGGTGCTACCAGCGCTAACCAGCCCTCGGTAACCAGGCCCGGGAAGCCGGCCTCTACGATGCTGGGCACATTGGGCAATGAAGGGTGACGTTGGGCACTGGTAATCGCCAATGGCCGGAGTTGGCCTGAGCGCACAAAAGCCATGCTCGCAGTGACATTCTCGACCAGCACAGCCGCATGTTTACCCAAGACCAAGGTGGCCGCAGCACCGGTACCACGGTTGGGCACGTGCGACATTTTTGCCTTGGTGGTTCGCGCAAACTGTTCGCCCATCAAGTGCATGATCGAACCTGTCCCGGCAGAGGCGAAGTCCAGGCCGGTCGCTTGGCCTTGGGATTGCTGGACCAGGTCTTTCAGGCTGGTGATCGGTGACGCCGGATCGACCATAAACAGCATAGGCCCGCGGTACACAATGGCCAGCGTGGTGAAGCCGTTCTGCGCGTCGTAGGGCAACTTGCTGTAGAGCGTCGGGTTGAGGGCCAATTGACCAATACCCCCAATGCCTATGGTGTACCCATCGGCCGCAGACGATGCCAGAGCGGCCATGCCGATACTGCCACTGGCTCCGGGTCGGTTGTCGACCACCACCGACTGCCCGAGCGCGCGGCTGAGGCGCTCGCTGATCATTCGTCCAACCAGGTCCGCGGAATTGCCTGGCGGTTGCGCCACGATCATCTTGACGGTTCTGTTTGGGTAGTTGTCCTGCGCGCTGACACCGCCCGCCACGGCAAAAACCATGGCAAGCGCCATGGCCAAGCTGGTCAGGACACGGGCTGTAATCGAAGATGGATGTGACATGTCGGGTTTCCTTTTTGAACGAGTGGGCTTTGGAATGGGTCAGCTGGACAGCCAGACGCTGTAGCCGTTGGGCGCCATGACCAGTGGCATGTGGTAGGCCGCCTCTGGGTCGGGCATGCAGAAGCGGATCACCACCTCCTTCTGGATGCGCAGCCCGGTCAGCGGCAGGCCGCGCGTGGCGAAATAGGCGCCGGTCTGGAACACCAGCTCGTAGTCGGCTGTGCTGTCGACGTCTGCCGGTGCGATGCGCTGGCTCAGCCGGCCGCCGGCGTCGGTAGCGGCCTCAAAAACAGGCAGGCGTGAACCGTCGGGTGTGACCCGAAACAAAGACACGCCGACCTGCCCGGCATGGGTGCCGTCGACCGAATTCAGGGTATGGGTTGTGAGCGTGGCCATGGCATCTCCTATTCGATGGAGGCTTTGTCGCGCTTGCTGGTGGTGGCCAGCACAATGGGGCTGATCACGCCCTTGGCCTTGACGTTGACGCAGGCGGTCTTGCCGCTGGCGATGGCGCGCCGAATCGCTGGCCCCAGCTGTTCGCGATGCTCCACCAATTCGCCATAGCCGCCCATGCCCTCGAACAGGGTGTGGAACGGGATGTCGCGGAAGTCGGTGGCAAAGTGTTTGCCGTTGGCAAACAGGCGTTCCTGCTGTTGCGAGATGCAGTCCAGCCCGCCGTTGTTGTCAATCACCACCACGATGGGCAAGGCCTCCTGAAAGGCCGCCTCCACGGACAGCCCACCCGACAAAAAGGCGCCGTCGCCACTGATCAGCACCACGGTGGCATCGGGGTGGGTGTTTTTGGCGGCCACCGCCAGCGACACGCCGACCCCCAGCAGGCTGAAGCTGCCCGGGTGCAGGATGCCGGCCAGTTGCTGGCCGTGCCAGCCCGCTAGGTTGACGGCGATCTCGGACCAGAAATGCGTGTTGCCGCCGTCGAACACCAGCCAGTCCTGGGGGCCCATCTCGGCCTGCACGTCCAGCGACAACTGCAAGGGGTGGATTTTTCCGCCATTCAAGGCGGTGGCGTCTGTGTCCTGCTTCAGGTCGGCCAGGGTCTTGGCGACCCATTCGCTGCGCCACTGGCGGTTGGTGTCAAACCAGTCGCGCTGGAGCGTCCAGGCCCCGCTTGCTTTGAGCGCCAGCAGCGCGTCCAAAAAGGCGCCCGGGTCGCTCAGCAGCACATGGTCGGCCGAGCGGTTCATCTGGATTTCTTCGTCCGAGCCGTTCACGCACACCAGTTGCAGCGAGTCCGGAAACAGCGGCGCGTTGCCAAAGTTCATCTGGTTGTCCAGGCGCCCGCCGATCATGATGACCAGGTCACTGGCCTCCAGGGCCTGCCGCGAGGGCTGGTACTGGTGAATGTCCGCCAGGCCCATGTAGGCCTCGCAGTGCTCGCCCAGCAGCTTTTGGTGGTACGGGATGTTGAAGATAGGGATGTGCAGGGCCGTGCCGGTGGCTTCGAGCTTTGGCGCGCTGCCGGACCACCAGACACCATGGCCGCCAATCAGGATGGGGCGTTTGGCCGAGGCGATCAGGGCCAGCAGAGGCGCCAGCGCAGAGGGATCTGGCCAGGCGCGGGGTGGTGGCGTGGCGCTGCGCAGGTAAGGGCGCTCCTCGCGCCCGGCATCGGCCGGGAATGACGAGAACATGATGTCCACGGGCAAGCTCAGGTGCACCGGGCCGGGGTAGCCGCTGGTGGCGATTTTCCAGGCCCGGTCCACGCACTCACTGATGCGGGTGCCGTCGGTGATGCTGATGCTGTGCTTGGTCAGCGGCGCAGCAATCGCCACGTCGTCAATCTCTTTGAAGCCGCCCGCACCACGCCGTTTGAGGGTGCTGGAGCCGGTGACGAAGATCACCGGCGAGCGCTCGCCCCAGGCTTCCATCATCGCGGGCACCGCGTTGGCAAAGCCCTCCGGCCCGACCAGGCAGACCGCGGGTTGACGGGTGATGCGCGTGTGGGCGTCGGCCAGGTGACCGGCCACCTGCTCGTGTGGGCAGTTGATCACCCGCGTGCCGCAGTCCATGAAGCCTTCCAGCGCCGGGTTGCAAAAGCCGCCGGCCAGGGTGAACACGTGCTCCACGCCTTTCTCGACCAGGGCCCTGGCCAGGAGGGCGCCGCCGCGCAGTTTGGGGGCTGTTGTTTCGTTCATGGCATCTCCGTCTGTTGGTTCAAAAATCGTTCGGCACCAGATGGCTCGCGCGTATGTCACGCAAATCGGCCAGACCCAGCTGAGCCATGGCCACGCCCAGTTCAGTCACCAGGGCATCAAGAAGGCTGGCCAAGCCGCGCGCGCCGTCCGCGCCTAGCGCGTACAGCAGGGGGCGGCCCAGCATCACCAGGTCTGCGCCACAGGCCATGGCTTTGAGGATGTCTTCGCCAGACCGCACACCGCTGTCAAAGACCAGTGGAAAGTCGGGCCCCACGGCCGCGCGGACCCTGGCCAGCGCCGAGATAGCCGGCGGCGCACTGTCCAACTGTCGCCCACCGTGGTTGGAGACATAGATGGCGTCGGCGCCTGCGGCCTGGATGCGCTGCGCGTCTTCGGGCGACAGCACCCCCTTAACGATGAGTTGACCATCCCAGCGCCGCCTTAGCTCGTCCAGAAAAGCCCAGTTGGCGCCGGCGCGGCTGGCGTGACGGTCAAAGCCCTTGCCGCCGGGGGCATTGTCAAAATTAGCCGGGCGTGGCATGCCATGGAACAGACTGGCGAGCGACCAATGCGGATGCAGCGCGAAATCCATGAATTGGCGCGGTCCGATGTGAAACGGCATGGTGAAGCCGTTGCGTACGTCGCGGGGCCGGGGTGCCACCCGCGGCACATCGACCGTCAGGATCAGCACTTGATAGCCAGCGGCTTTCGCGCGGTCGACCAAGCCCCAGGCGGCCTCCAGCGTGCCAGTCACATAAAGTTGAAACCAGGCCAAGGTACCCGCCTGCTCGGCCATGGCCTCGAGCGTGCTCGACGCGGCGGTGGAAACACCATGGGGCATGCCGCGTCGCACGGCTTCTGCGGCCAGCAACTGGTCGGCGCCGGGCCAAGCCAGGTTGCACATGCCCATCGGGGCGATGCCAAAGGGCAGCGCAAGGGCTTGGCCCAAAAACGTTTGGCCCAGGCTGCATTGTTCAGCTGGCGCCAGCACGCGCGGCATCAGTTGCCGGGCGTCCAGCGCCTCCAGGTTACGAGCGGCCGCATGCTCTTTGCCGGCGGCACCATCAATGTAGTCAAACACCAGCCGCGGCAGGCGCCGGCGGGCCAGTGCGCGCGCCTCGTCGCTGGTGTGAATGCGCGCTTGACCTATGGACATGCCTTGCTTAACCTGAAGTGATCTGTGAACGAGCTCAAGTAGACCATTCTTCCTTATGCCAAAAGGCCCGACAAATGATCAATATAGGCGCATACCTTAATTTTTATTTATCTGTACACTGGCCAGCAACATGAAAAGCTCTCAGCAACGACTGCCCCTGACCGCCTTGCGTTCCTTCGAGGCGGCAGCCCGCTTGCTCAGTTTCAAGGCGGCTGCAGAAGAACTGCGCGTGACGCCCACCAGCGTGAGCAACCAGATCCGGCAACTTGAGCTGGACTGGGGCTGCCTGCTGTTCGTCCGAAAGACCCGCAAGGTGTTCCTCACCGATGCGGGGCGCTCGCTGGCGCGGGTGATGAGCCGGGCCTTTGATGACATCCGGGCCGAGGTCGAGACCCACATTTCGTCCAACCGCAAGACCGTGACTCTGGCGGTAGGGCCCATTTTTGGCGCTCGCTGGCTGATCCCGCGCCTGAGCAAGTTTTACCGGCTGAACCCCAACATTGAGTTGGTGCTGCACCACAGCCCGCGCATCACCGATGTCGAGCAGTTGGTGGCCACCGTCGCGGTGGATTGGGGCATCGGCGATTGGCAAGGGCTTAATGCCCATCGTCTGCTGGACGTCATTTACCGCCCGGTGCTCAGCCCGTCACTTTTGGCCGAGTGCGGCGGCCTGACCAGTCCCGCTGACCTGGCGCGTTATCCCATCATTCACCAGTGGGACCGCGAGGAGTGGAACGCCTGGCTCAAGTTGGTTGGCCAGCCCGATTTGCGCTTTGCGCGTGAAACTGTCACGCGTGATTCGAACCTGGCCCTGCAGGCTGCCATGGAGGGGCAGGGGGTGGTGATGGGCACCTTCCCGTTTGTGTTGGGTGAGGTCGCTTCGGGCCGCCTGGTCTGCCCGTTTGAGACGGAGCTGCACCCGGCGCGCGGCTATTATTTGCTCAATCGGCCTGGCGCCCGGTCAGTGCCGGCGGTGAATGCGGTGTGCGCCTGGATCGAGGCTGAGGCAGCTTTGCCACTTTGAGCCTCGCGGGTGACGCGGTAGGCGC
>JBIKZZ010000030.1:0-19329 GCA_044354435.1 Rhodoferax sp.
GACCACGCACTTCACCGGCCAGGTGCCGTTTCGCGACGTCTACATCCACGGCCTGGTGCGCGACGCACAGGGCAAGAAAATGAGCAAGTCCGAGGGCAATGTGCTCGACCCGGTGGACCTGATCGATGGCATTGATTTGCCGGCGCTGCTGGCCAAGCGCTCAGAGGGCCTGCGCAAGCCCGAAACCGCGCCCCAGGTGCGCAAGAACACCGAAAAAGAATTCCCTGCCGGCATCCCGGCCTTTGGTGCCGATGCGCTGCGATTCACCTTTGCCTCCTTGGCCTCGCTGGGGCGCAGCATCAACTTTGATGCCAAGCGCTGCGAGGGCTACCGCAACTTCTGCAACAAGCTCTGGAACGCCAGCCGCTTCGTGCTGATGAACTGCGAGGGCCAGGACTGCGGCTTGAAAGAGCACACCAAGGCCGAATGCGCGGTGGGCGGCCCGGCGCACGGCTACCTGGTGTTCAGCCCGGCCGATCGCTGGGTCAGCTCGGTGCTGCAGCAGGTCGAGGCCGAGGTGGCCACCGGCTTTACCGACTACCGGCTGGACAACGTGGCGGGGGCCATTTACGGCTTTGTCTGGAACGAGTTCTGCGACTGGTACCTGGAGATCGCCAAGGTGCAGATCCAGACCGGCACCGACGCGCAAAAACGCGCCACTCGCCGCACCCTGATCCGCACGCTGGAGACCATCCTGCGGCTGGCGCACCCGGTGATTCCTTTCATCACCGAAGAGTTGTGGCAAAAGGTGGCACCAGTGGCCGGTCGGGGCGGCGAATCGGTGTCGATCGCCAGCTACCCGCTGAGCCAACCAGACCGCATCGACCACAAGGCCATCGCCCATGTGGCCAAGCTCAAGCAGTTGGTGGATGCCTGCCGCAACCTGCGCGGTGAGATGAACGTGTCACCCGCCACTCGTTTACCGCTGTTTGTGCTGACCACGGGCGAAGACGAAGCCGCTTTCATGCAGCAATCCGCCCCCGTGCTTCAAGCCCTGGCCAAACTGGCCGAGGTGCGCCTGTTTGACGACGAAGCGGCCTGGGCCGGCGCAGCGCAATCCGCGCCAGTCGCGGTGGTGGGTGATGCCCGCATTTGTCTGCATATGGAAATTGACCTCGCCGCCGAAAAATTGCGTCTGGGCAAGGAAGCCGACCGACTGGCCGGCGAGATCACCAAGGCTCAGGGAAAACTCGGCAACGAGGCCTTTGTCGCCAAGGCACCACCGACGGTGATCGAGCAGGAGCGCAAACGTGTGGCCGATTTTGCCGCCACGCTGGCCAAAGTGAACGATCAGTTGGCACGGCTGGGCTGAGCGCCGGCGACCCTAGCCATTCGGCCGACGACGCTTGGGCAGTCATCGCTTGGCCTATCTGTTACTATAATTAGGACTATCATCTTTTAACAATGATCCCTTCGGTGCACGCCATCTTTCCGGACAGCCCGGTCCCGCTGTATGCCCAGTTGGCAGACCTGTTGCGTCAGCGGGTGCTTCGGGGCGTTTGGCCGCCGGGCACCAAACTGCCCTCGCTGGAGGCGCTGGTCCTGGAATTCCAGGTGGCACGGGTGACAGTACGGCAGGCCATAGAGATCCTGACCCGCGAAGGCTTGTTGTTGCCGCAGCGCGGACGCGGCACCTTTGTCACCGAACACGTTCGGTCCGAGCGATCGCTCAAGTTGGAAACCTCACTGCAGGGTTTGTCTGACGCTTACCGTCACGACAAGCCCAAACTCACCCTGATCGAAGAGGCCGGGGTGCAGCCCGTACTTTCAGCCACCGATGGCTTGGCGGCGCCGGCTTACCAGTTCATGCGCCGCGTTCACTCCCGCGATGACGCGGCCTACTGTGTCGCTTCGATCTACATCGACCAGCGCGCCTTTTTACTCGCACCCAAACGTTTCCGCCAAGAAACCGTGGTGCCGGTGCTGATGGACCTGCCCGGCGTGGCGATTGCCTCAGCGCGACAAACGCTGCGCATCTCGACAGCTGACGTTGAATTGGCCCGCTTGCTGACCGTGTCGGTTGGCTCGCCGGTGGCGGAAGTTCGGCGCATCTGCCTGTCACCGGACGGCAGCGTGCTGTACCTGGGCCAGATCACCTACCGCGGCGACTTCATCGAGTTCGAGATGGAGCTCACACTTTGACACCCCTCCCAACCCGCATGAAAGCTCCTATGACAACCCTGCTTCGCACCCTTCAATTCGTGCTTGTCCTGGTCGGCCTCCAATTGACCCTGGCCCAGGGCGTGTTAGCGCAGCCCTATCCCGCCAAACCCATACGCGTGGTGGTGCCCTGGCCGGCCGGGGGACTGGTGGACGTTGCGGCTCGGCAACTGACCAACCGCTTGCAGCCGTCGCTAGGACAAGCGATCGTGGTGGAGAACAAGCTGGGCGCCGGTGGCAGCATTGGCGCTGACGCTGTCGCCAAGGCGCCCGCTGACGGGTACACGCTGTTGTTCACCTCCAGCGGCCTCACCATCAACATGGCGCTGGGCGCCAAAACGCCATTTGATGCCGTCAAGGATTTGGAGCGCGTCGCCGCGGTGGCCTATGCACCCTCCGTCCTCGTGGTGCATCAAGGCAGCGCCATACAGTCAGTACAAGACTTGGTAAAGTTGGCACTGGCCCAGCCGGACAAGCTGAGTTACGCCTCGGCGGGTACAGGGTCGCCGGCGCATTTGACCGGTGAGCTGTTTAAGGCACGGCAAGGCTTGTCCGTCCTGCATATTCCTTACACCGGTGCGCCCGCTGCCATGACCGACCAGATTGCCGGGCGCATTGACTTTCATTTTGCCAATGCCGCCGTTGCGCTGCCGCAGATCAAAGCAGGCAAGGTGAGGGCCTTGGCCGTCACCAGCGGCCAGCGCTTGCCCAGTCTGCCCCAGGTGCCCACCATGGGTGAAGCCGGCCTGGACAAATTCGAAGCCGACCAATGGCTCGGCCTGCTGGCACCCAAGGGCACGCCGCAAGCCGTGATCGACAAACTGGTCGCCGAAGTGAATAAGATTCTGGCGCTCGACGAGTTTGCTGTGGCCTTGAATAGTGCCGGCATAACCAGTGCTAAGCCGGGCAGTGCGGACGGGTTTGACGCCCACTTCAAACGGGAATTGGCTCAGTGGTCAGCGCTGGTCAAGGCCGCCAACATCAAAGCCGAATAGGGCCCAAGCCAGCGATGAAAGCCGCCCAACCCAACATCCTGCTGGTCATGGCTGACCAGCTGGCTGTGCCAACCCTGCCGTTCTACGGTCACCCCTTGGTGCAGGCACCGCACTTAAGCCAACTGGCACAAAACGGTGTGGTGTTTGACAGTGCCTATTGCAACTTTCCGATTTGTGCGCCATCGCGCTTTTCGATGCTGTCCGGGCGCCTGCCCCATGCCATCGCCGCTTACGACAACGCCTCGGAGTTCCCGGCTGCGATACCAACCATGGCGCACTACCTGCGCTTTGCTGGCTACCGCACCATCCTGTGCGGCAAGATGCATTTCATCGGGCCGGACCAATTGCATGGCTACGACGAGCGCCTGACCACCGACATTTACCCAGCCGACTTCGCTTGGACGCCAGACTGGTTGAAGGGCCCCGCCTTCCGACCCACTGGCGTGAGCATGCGACCGGTGCTGGAGGCTGGCCCCTGTGTGCGCAGCATGCAAATCGATTACGACGACGAAGTCGAATACCGCGGCGCGCAGTGCCTGTATGACCTAGCCCGTGGGCCGCAAGATCGACCCTTCTT
Organism: Rhodoferax sp.; assembly: GCA_044354435.1. Taxonomy (GTDB): domain Bacteria; phylum Pseudomonadota; class Gammaproteobacteria; order Burkholderiales; family Burkholderiaceae_C; genus Rhodoferax. Next base: position 3,733 of record JBIKZZ010000030.1, read on the forward strand.
TCTGACCGTGTCCTACACCCATCCCCATCCACCGTTTGTCGCGCCCCAGCGGCACTGGGATTTGTACCGGGACCAAGACATTGACCCACCGCGGGTGCCGCCTATCGCTTACGCGGACCTAGACGAACACAGCCGCTGGCTGCATGTCGCCCATGCGCAAGACCTCTACACGGTCACGCCCGAGCAGGTGCAACGCGCACGCCATGCCTATTACGGCATGGTGAGCTATGTCGATGAAAAAATTGGCCGAATCCTGTCGGTGCTGAATGAGACTGGGCTGGACAAGAATACCGTGGTGGTGTTTTGTGGCGACCACGGCGAGATGCTGGGCGAGCGTGGCATGTGGTTCAAACAATGCTTTTTTGAATCGTCGGTGCGTGTGCCTTTGGTGGTGTCGATGCCACAGCGTTTCGCCCCAGCGCGCGTCTCAGCACACGTGTCGCTGGTGGACTTGCTGCCCACCTTCATGGACCTGGCTTGCCACGGGCAGCCACCCGCACCGGTGGGCCCGCTGGACGGCATCAGCTTGCTACCGCTGCTAACAGGCAGCGCTCAGGGGGCCGAGCGCAGCGTGATCTCGGAGTACAGCTCTGAAGGCGTGTGCGCCGCTTCGCGCATGCTGCGCGAGGGCCGATGGAAATATGTGTTCACCCACGGTCTGCCGCCGATGCTGTTTGATTTGGTGGCCGACCCTGATGAGTTGCTCAACTTGGCGGGCCAGGCCGCCCATGCCTCGCTGGAGCAGCGCTTGCATGCCCGGTTGGTGCGGGACTGGGACCCCGCCACCATGCATGCGCGCATTTTGGCCAGCCAGCGCGAACGCCTGTTCCTGGCTGAGGTCGCGGCGGCTTCCACGAAGTCCCCGAATTGGGCCTACCAACCGTTTGTCGACGAAAGCCAACGCTTTATCCGGGGCTCTGGCACCGCCGGGCCAACCAGCGTCAAATCCCGAGCACGCTTTCCTTATGTCGAACCGGTCTTGCCCGACAAGACCGGCCCGGCCACTGACTAATCTTTCAGGCCGGCTTGGGAGACAAATTTCGGGTTCAGGTAGGCTTCCAGCGCCTCGCTGCCGCCTTCGGAGCCGTAGCCGGAATCCTTCACGCCACCAAATGGCGTCTCAGGCATACCCAGGCCCAGATGGTTGATGGTGATCATGCCGGTCTCGACACTGGCCGCAATTTGCTGCGCCGTACGGGCCGATCGCGTCCAAGCGTAGGCCGCCAGGCCAAAAGGCAGACGATTGGCTTCTCGTACGGCGTCGTCAAACGTGGTAAAAGGGTTGATCAGCGCCATAGGGCCAAACGGCTCCTCGCTCATGGCGCGGGCTGCCGTCGGCATTTCTGTGATGACCGTGGGCGACCAGAAGTTACCGATGCTGCCCAGGCGATCACCCCCGGTCTTGACCTGGCCATGCTGCTGCCGCGCGTCAGCAATCAGGTTTTGCATGGCCGCCATCCGGCGTGGATTGGCCAAGGGGCCCATGCTGCTAGCAGCGTCCATGCCATTGCCCACTTGCAGCTTTTCAGCGTGCATCACAAATTGCGCCACAAAGTCCTTGTAGACGCCTTCTTGCACCAAAAACCGGGTGGGCGAAACGCACACCTGCCCCGCATTGCGGAACTTGCTGCCGGCCATGGTCTTGGCGGCCAGTGCAACATCGGCATCGTCAAAAATCACGACGGGAGCATGGCCGCCCAGCTCCATGGTCATGCGCTTCATGTGCTGGCCCGCCATGGCGGCCAACTGCTTGCCCACCGGCGTTGAGCCAGTGAATGAGATTTTGCGGATAGCCGGGTGCGCGATCAGGTAGGACGAGATATGGGCGGGGTCGCCATAGACCAGGTTGACACTGCCGGCTGGCACACCCGCATCAATGAAGGCACGAATCAGCTCGGCCGGCGAAGCCGGGGTTTCCTCGGGCGCCTTGACCACAATCGAACAACCGGCAGCCAATGCGGCAGACAGCTTGCGCACAACCTGGTTGATGGGAAAGTTCCAGGGCGTGAAGGCAGCCACCGGCCCCACGGGCTCCTTGACCACCAGTTGGTACACGTCAGGCTGGCGTGCCGGGATCACACGGCCATAGGCGCGTCTGCCCTCCTCTGCAAACCAGTCGATGATGTCAGCGCCAGACAACACCTCCATCCGTGCTTCGGCCAGGGGCTTGCCCTGCTCCATCGTCATCAGGCTGGCCACCCGCTCGACCCGGTCACGCAGCAATTGGGCTGCCCGGCGCATGATTTTGTAACGATCAAACGCGCTGGTGCGCCGCCAAACCGCAAAACCGCGCTGAGCTGCAGCGGCCACTTCTTCGAGGTCGGCTGTTTCCGCGCAGGCCACCTGGCCAATCACGTCGCCCGTGGCAGGGTTAAGCACCGGCAGGCTACGGGCGGCTGCACCGTCGCGCCAGTGGCCATCGATGAAAAGCTGGATGTGGGGATAGTCGGTCATATGAGCTGCAATGGTAAGTGAAAGAAGTGGCTATTAGACGCCATTGTGGGTCTGTATTGTGTCTGGCGCCGGCAGAGCTGCTGCCGCTCAGGCGCCGGCATCTTCAAGCAGCATGGCGGCACCTTTTTCACCGATCATGATGGCCGCTGCATTGGTGTTGGTGGACACCAGGCGCGGCATGACCGAGGCGTCAATCACGCGCAGGCGAGCCACGCCACGCACGCGCAGCCGCTCGTCGACCACGGAGGCCTTGTCGCCGCCCATGCGACAGGTGCCGACCGGGTGGTAGACCGTGCCGCCTTTTTGACGCACAAAGGCATCCAGCGCGCGGGCGCTGGTGGCGTCGGTACCGGGGAAATACTCTTCCCCGGTGACTAGATCGCGAAACGCGGGCTGAGCATAAATCTCACGCAGCTGGCGCAGGCCGGCCACCAGCACCCGCGCGTCTTGCGGCTCTGTAAGGTAGTTGGCGACGATGCGGGGGGCAGCCAGCGGGTCGTCAGAGTGCAAACCGACCGTGCCACGTGACACCGGTCGACACTGGGTGGCTGAGGCGGAAAAGCCTGAAAACCGATGCAGTGCATCCCCGGGCTTGTCGACCGACAGCGGCATCACATTGAACAACACGTCGGCGCGGCCACCCTCGGCGTATTCGGTGCAGGCCAGCCCGCCAACCTGGCCGGCGCCCACTGTCAAGGGGCCACGCTGCTGAAACAGCCACTGCGCACCCATCTGTGCCAAGCGCAGGGGGTTGCGCACATCGTCATTGAGCGAGTGCCGTTGCCGCAGCTTGACAATCACCCGCGCCTGGTAATGGTCTTGCAGGTTTTCGCCAACCTCGGGCGCATCCACCTGCACCGTGATGCCGTGTTGACGCAGTAGCGCCGCCGGGCCAATACCGGACAGCTGCAGCAACTGGGGCGACTGCAGGGCGCCGCCCGCCAGTATCACCTCGCCATCGGCCCGGGCTTCATGCACCGCGCCGTCTAGCAGCCACTGCAGGCCCACGGCCCGGCCATGGGCCTGCAGCACCCGGGTGACATGGGCACCAGTAAGCACCACCAGGTTGGCGCGCTTGCGCACTGGCGCCAGGAAGGCGGTGGCTGCGTCGCAACGCCAATGGCCGCGCACCGTCAGCTGGTAGCGCCCCATGCCATCGGTCTGGGCGCCGTTGAAATCCGGCGTGCGTGGATGCCCGGCCTGTTCGGCCGCAGCCAGCCAGGCCTCACAGTAGGGATGGTCATTGCGCAGGTCGGACACGCCCAGTTCGCCCGAGCAGCCATGGAACTCACTCTCGCCACCCTCATAGCGCTCAGAGCGCTTGAAGTGGGGCAGCACGTCCCGGTAGCCCCAACCGGTGGCACCCAGTGCTGCCCAGTCGTCGAAGTCTTGGCGCTGACCGCGGATATACAACAAACCATTGATCGCACTGGAGCCTCCCAGCACTTTGCCGCGGGGCCAGACCATCGGGCGCCCGGCTGTAGCGGCTTGGGGCACTAAGGGGAACTGCCAAGAGTAGCGCTGGTCATTGATGGTGCGAAAGTAACCCACCGGTAGGCGCACCCAGAAACCATGGGTGGCACCACCCGCCTCGAGCAGCAGGACGCGGCAGGCCGGGTCGGCGCTCAGCCGGTTGGCCAGCACGCAGCCGGCAGAACCGGCGCCGACGATGATGTAGTCAAAACCGGAGTCCAACTTCGGGGTCGTCATGTTTTTACCTACGGGCCACATCTGAGTTAAAGCCGCCGAGCACGACCAACAGCCCGGCAGACGGGGCGGCCTCGCAAAGCAAAGGTATTATATGCCATACGTTTGACCTTTAAGCCATATCCTCCCGCCATGACACTCAGCAAACTCCCTAGCAGCCTGACCACTCTCCCGGGCGCACTAGCACTGCATTTGACCAAGCTGCAAGCGTTCGTACTGCGCTGCCCCAGCCCGGTTCCGGTGCGCACCTCGTTTGGCATCATGCGCGAGCCGCCGTCGGTGTTTGTACACGCCGAAAGCGCCGATGGCGCGGTGGGTTGGGGCGAGATCTGGTGCAATTTTCCGGCCTGCGGTGCGGAACACCGCGCCTTCAAACTCAAGATCGGTTTTTCAGACCAGCAGGATCTCGACCACCTGGCCAGCCTGCGCGCCTGGCTGGGCCCGCAGGCGGATCTGATGGCCGACGTGAACCAGGCCTGGGATTTGCCCAAGGCCAGCGCCATGCTGCCACGGCTCGAACCGCTCGGCCTGGCCTGGAGGAGCCCTTGCGCAGCGACTGCAGCAGCCAACAGTGGCAGCAATTGCGAGCCAACACGGGCATCCCCCTGGCGGCCTGCGCTACTGCCCGCATTACCTCGGTGCGGGCATCGGCCTGATGGCCTCGGCCCACGTGCTGGCTGCCGCAGGCGGCGACGGCCTGCTTGAAATCGATGCGAACGACAATGCGCTGCGCAGCCTGCTGGCGCCGCCCTTGGCACAGGTGGTCAACGGCTGTCTCACTCTCGATGAGAAGCCCGGTCTGGGGGTGACGCCTGATATCGAGGCGCTGCAGCGCGCCTGCGTTGCCCTCAGCGCCGACGCATGATGTGAACGAACTCGGCGCCCACAGTCTGCTGCTCAATGAGCTCGTTGCCGGTCTGTTTGGCAAAGGCCTGAAAGTCGCGCACCGAGCCGGCATCGGTGGCCAGCACCTTGAGCAACTGGCCGCTTTGTAGGTCGGCCAGCGCTTTTTTGGCCTTCAGGATGGGCAGCGGGCAATTCAGGCCGCGCGTGTCAATCTCTTTGTCGATATTCATGATGGCTCCCGGTATCGGGGCATTCTAGGCGGGGGGATTCGGCCCGCCGCAACATGCGCCAATTACCCTCGTTTCGACCACTCGATGAACTCCGGTTCGTGGCCGCGCGTACGCAGCCAGTCCGCCAGCGCGTAGCCTGTGCTCGAGGGCCAGCACTTGACCTCATCAAACGCATACAAGCGGTAGTCTACCAACTCGGGTGAGAGTTTGACTTCGCCGTGGCATACCGCGTGGTAAGCGATGATGACCTGGTTCATCCGCTGAAAGTCATAGACCCCAATCAAGTTCAGCTCGGCGGCTTCCAGGTTGGTTTCCTCCTTGATCTCACGCTCAATGCCGCCGCGCGGTGTCTCGCCGGCTTCCATAAAGCCGGTGATCAGCGCAAACATCTTGCCTGGCCAGGCCGCGTTCTGGGCCAGCAGAATCTGACCCTGGTACTCCACCACCGCTGCCAGCACCGGGGTCGGGTTGTTCCAGTGGGTATAGCCGCAGGCAACACAGCGTAGGCGCTCTTTTTCACCGCCGTCTTCCAACTGGGCGATGAATTCCAGCGGCGCGGCGCACTGGGGGCAAAATTTGAAATTAGCGCTCATTGAGGGCAATCAGGCGGGAAACACGCCGGTGGAAAGGTATCGGTCGCCGCGGTCGCAGACGATGAAGACGATGGTGGCGTTGGACTGCGTATTCGCCAGTTGCTGCGCCACACAGCAGGCGCCCGCTGCCGATATGCCGGCAAAAATACCCTCCTCCCGAGCCAGCCTGCGGCACATGTCTTCGGCTGCCGCCTGGCTGACATACATCAGCTCATCCACGTGGTCAGGGTTGTAAATCGCGGGAAGGTAGGCATCAGGCCATTTGCGGATACCGGGAATGCGAGAGCCATCCTCAGGCTGTACGCCAATGATGCGAACCGCTGGGTTTTGCTCCTTCAAAAATTGCGACACGCCAGTGATGGTGCCCGTGGTGCCCATGGCACTGACAAAGTGAGTGATGGAACCCTGCGTGTCGGCCCAGATTTCAGGGCCAGTGGTCTCGTAGTGGATGCGGGGGTTATCGGAGTTGGCAAACTGGTCCAGCACCCGGCCGCGGCCCTCAGCCTGCATTTGCTGCGCCAGATCGCGGGCGGATTCCATGCCGCCGCTCTTGGGGGTGAGGATCAGTTCGGCACCAAAGGCCTTCATGGTCTGCGCCCGCTCTATAGACAGGTCTTCCGGCATGATCAGCACCATGCGGTAGCCCTTGATCGCCGCCGCCATGGCCAGCGCGATGCCGGTGTTGCCACTGGTGGCTTCAATCAGCGTGTCGCCAGGCTGGATGTCGCCCCGCTCCTCGGCTCGGACAATCATTGACAGGGCGGGCCGGTCTTTCACCGAGCCAGCCGGGTTGTTGCCCTCGAGCTTCCCCAGGATCACATTGGCGCGCGCGGCGCATGCGGCGGCGCCCAAGCGTTGCAGCCGTACCAACGGCGTCTTGCCGATCGAGTCTTCAAGGGTCGGATAGTTCATAGGCCACACTGTGCCATAATTTGTTCATAAATCGCTCAGCGGCTGGCTGATGAAATTAGTAGGCGCAGAGGACTTAAGGGTCGATACGATTATTCCTTACGACCTGCAGGCTGTTGAAGTGAATTGCGAAAGTCACGTTTTACGGGATGCACAAACATCAGGTAAACTGCAGCTGTTAGCAGCAACGGCCCCCTGCCCGGGTGGTGGAATTGGTAGACGCGCTGGACTCAAAATCCTGTTCCGAAAGGAGTGCCGGTTCGATTCCGGCTCCGGGCACCAGCACATTGTGCGACATCATAGAAACCCGCTCTCGCTTAAGCGTAGCGGGTTTTTTCTCGCTCGGCAGTTTCAGCACCTGACCTGAATCGGAACCGACACTGTCCACCAAATCAATCATTTCGGCCTAGTGACCGCGACTCATGCCATTCAGAAAAAGTCAATCGAAATGAGGCGGACATCAATCCCCTGTGCGTCATGCCTGCGGGGCGGGGCATCCGTATGGTGGACTCGCTGGTGATTCCGTGGCAGCCTAAGACCTGACCCGGGCCCAAAAGACTTATGAGCAGCAACTCAGTATTGATGATCACTCGAGGTGTTCAGGTGATGCACTTAGCATTAAACCGGCCCAATGCCGCCAATGCCCTTAACCGGGAACTGCATGAGGCTCTGATCACTGCGCTGGATGTGGCAGCTGGGGACAGCGCTATATGCGCCGTGGTGCTGAGCAGCAATGGCGACCGTGTTTTCAGCGCTGGTGCAGATCTGAAGGAACTAGCCGTTGACATGTCCAACCCCGAATCTAGCGCTGTGGCCGCCCAACAAGGCAGCGACCGCCTACTGCGCACGTTACTGACGCTCATTGATTTCCCCAAGCCGCTGATCTGCGCGCTGCAAGGCAAGGCTGTTGGGGCCGGCGCGATGCTGGCACTGGCGGCCGACGAGATTCACGCCGGTGCTGGCGCCAGTTTCCGGTTCCCGGAGATCGCGCTGGACATGCCGTCCCCCATGAGTGTGGCCATGCTGCAGGGGCGCACGGCCCGACCGATGGTTCATCGGCTCGTGCAGCAAGGCGCAAGTGTTTCGGCCGATCAAGCGCTGGCGGCAGGGCTGGTCGATGGCATTGTGCCCGACGCACAACTACTCGACCACGCCGACTTGCGTGCCGCGGGCCTGGCAACAGGCCGGGCCTATGCCGCGAATAAACGCTGGATCAATCTTGATTTGCGGCGGCGATTGGTGGATGCCGCAAATGAATCGAAACGTCTGCGCCAAGCGCAGAGCATTGACAGGAACCCATCTCATGCAACTTGAAATCTCGCCCGAACTCGCGGAGTTGCGAACTGCTTTGCGCCGCTTCACGACTGACAAACTGGAACCGATCGCGCTAGAGATCGATCGTACCGGCGAAGTGCCGCAGCAGGCGTTTGACGCGCTGCGGACTCAGGGTTACCTGGGCCTACGCCTGCCATCAGAGTTAGGCGGCTCGAACATGGACCTGTCAGCATTCTGCCTGGCACAGGAAGAGTTCAGCCGCTCGCACCGGATGTTCAGCCTGATCCTGGAAGGCTCCACCGGGTTTCTGCCGATTGCCATCACGCGCTTCGGTACCGATGCACAGATCAAGAAATATGTTCCGGCGCTGGCCGCGGGCAAGATGGTTTCGGCCTTTGCACTGACCGAGCCCGGGGCAGGCTCCGATTCGCAGGCAATCACGACGAGGGCTGAGCGTCGCGAAGGCGGCTGGCTGCTGAACGGCCGCAAGCACTACATCAGCGGTGCGCACAAAGCCGACGTCACGCTGGTGATGGCCGTTAACGATGCACAGAAACGTGCGCGGGGTGGCATCTCCTCCTTCCTGGTGGACCGCGACACGCCGGGCTTCCTGGTCACGCGGGTAGACACGACGATGGGGTCTGACACCATCAAATTGGCTGAACTGACTTTCGAAGATTGTTTTGTCCCCGACGGCGCGGTTTTGGGCGAAGTCGGCCAGGGCTTCAAGATTGCCATGGACTCGCTGGTCAGTGGCGGCATGGGCATCGTCAAGGGATATCCTGTAGAGCGTTTTTATCGTGACGTACGACATTACCGCATCGGCGAAGGCTCATCGGAAGTGCAGCGTATGCTCATAGCGCGCGAGGTCCTGCGTTGAGTCTGGCCGCGTTGCGCCAGGCGGTCATAGCAGGCGTTGGCGAGAGTCCGCTCGGACGCGTTCCGGATCTCGACGCACTTGGCCTGCAGCGCCGCGCAGCCATGGCCGCTTTAGAGGATGCCGGCCTTGCCCTGGATGACATTGACGGGCTCTTGACGACGCCGCTGCGCGTCGCGAACTGGGGCCTGCCCTGCGGTATCGTCGCCGAAGGACTGGGCATCAAGCCTCGTTATCTAGCGACGATCGACCTAGCCGGAGCATCCGGTACCGCGATGATCCACCACGCGGCGATGGCAGTTGCCACCGGCCAGTGTCAAACGGTATTGTGTGTGGCCGGGCAGAACCTGCTTAGCTTTAGCGCGCAAGGCGGTGCTGCCGTTCAGAGGATGGCTGCGGCGGCGACGCACGAGGAGTTCGAAGCGCCTTACGGACCGCTTGTTCCAACCTTGTACGCGCTGGTGGCCCAGCGACATCAGCATGAATTCGGAACCACGTCAGAGCAACTTGCCGAGGTAGCGGTAGCGATACGCGGGCATGCCAGCCGAAACCCCTTGGCTCAAAAAAAGGACCCGATCACAGTAGCCGATGTGCTGGCATCGCGCATGATCACCTCACCGTTGCATGTGCTCGACTGCGCAGTGGTGTCCGACGGAGCGGCGGCCTTCATAGTGACCACACGAGAGCGCGCACGCAACTTGCGGAAGCCGGCGGTTCAGGTATTGGGGCAGGGCTACGGCTTTTCGCATGCCTATGTCAGCGACTACCGGAACATAACCACCTCGGGGGCCGTGCAGTCCGGACGCGATGCCTTTGCCTCGGCCGGTTTGCGACCGTCAGATATCGATATTGCTGAACTGTATGACTGCTTCACCATCACCGTTCTGGTGGAACTAGAGGACTTGGGCTTTTGCGCCAAGGGCGAGGGTGGACCATTCGTCCAAGGAGGCCGTATCGGTCCAGGCGGCGCATTGCCAGTAGCGACCCATGGTGGCCTACTGTCGGCCGTGCACCCCGGCGTGGCCGGTGGAATGTTCCATGTGATCGAAAGCGTTCGGCAACTGCGCGGGGAAGCTGGCGAACGCCAGGTGCCCAATACTGAAGTTGTGTTGGTTCATGGTAACGGCGGCGTCATCGGCTTGCACTGCACCCTTATTCTCGGAAAGGCCTGACCTTATGCTGGACGCAAAGACGGTATTCGATCTGCTCATTCCTTATTGGCAACGCGTTCGATCGCTCGGTTTTGCCATGCCGAAATGCGCCGATTGCGACCGCTTTCATTTCTATCCGCGCCCAGCCTGCCCTGAGTGCGGCAGCACCCGAGTCGCCCCGGCCACTGCAAGTGGTAGGGGCAGCATCTACAGTTATTCGGTAGTCCACCGTGCACCCAGCGCGGCGTTTGCCGATCAAGTGCCCTACGTGGTGGCTATCATCGAAACCAACGAAGGTCCGCATCTCATGGGCCGTATCGTCGGCATGTTGCCCGGCGACGTTGCCATCGGCCTGCGGGTAAGGGTGCGCGACAACCAAGATGGCTCACCGCCCCTGTTTGAATCTGATGCGGAGAATAACGCATGAACCAAGACAACACATCAGCGCTGCCCGACACCTCCACAGCCGCCGTCACTCTGGAGGTGCGCGTTGGCGTGGCCTGGATCACACTCAACCGGCCCAACGCGCTCAACACCATCAACGACGATGTACGGCGCCAACTACCGGCTGCCATACGGGCAGCTGACGCAGATGCCGAGGTTCGTGTGATCGTGCTGCGAGGGGCTGGCGAGCGGGCATTTTGCGCCGGAGCTGACATCAATGGTTTTGGCAAGGTTGAGTCCCCGACGCAGTACCGTCAATCGCGGGTACATGACCATTGGGGCGCCGCCTTCGAGCAGGCGCGCAAACCCATCATCGCGTCGATTCACGGACATTGCCTGGGCGGTGGGCTGGAGATAGCGCTGGCCTGTGACATTCGAATTGCCGGGCGTAACGCTCGCTTTGGGTTCCCAGAAACCGGACTGGGCGCGATCCCTGGTGCTGGCGGGACGCAGCGCATATCACGCGTGCTAGGGTTGGGCCTGGCGCTTGACCTTGTGCTAACAGGCGAACGACTGGACGCTGAACATGCACTGCGTATCGGCCTCATATCGCGCTTGGTGGAGGTGGATGCGCTAGCCGAGCAAACACGCCTGCTGGCCGAGGCGATGGCTGCCAAGCCGCCAATGGCAACAGTCTTTGCAAAGGAGGCCGTTAGGCGTGGTTACGAACTCGAGTTAGCAGCCGGATTGCGGCTCGAGACCGACCTGCAGACCCATCTGGTCAATACCGAGGACCATCGAGAGGCCGCCGCCGCGTTTCGCGAGAAACGGCCGCCGCATTTCACTGGCCGCTGAGAGCCTCAGAGCAAAATTCGGCACTGAGCCTTAGATCACAGGCTCGTCAGCAATGAAGCCCATAGACAGAACCTGCTCGGACATCCACAGGGAATGATCCGCCGCACCCTGGTAAAGCGGCACCCCCCGCAGCGACCCGTAAGCCAACTTGGTTGGGATTTCCAAAGATGACATTGTCGGCATGTGGCAGCAGAATGCCGGCACCAACCCGGCTGATGAGTTGCAAGTCGCCCGGCTGGTTTTCGGGGCCGTACAAATGGTGTAGGCCAACGGCATTGACCATGATGTGGTTCAAGCCGTTGTGCAAGTTGTAATTGAAATTGTCTGGGTTCAAGACCATTGAGCCGTTGATGGGCGGGGTCCCGGTGGCTACCGTGCCGGATACTGCCACGGTTTGATTGGGGTTGGTGTTGTATTTGCTGTGATCGAGAGAAAACTCAATAGCAAACGTCTTCTCGGCGTTGAGGTAGCGACCGATTCTGATATTTTCCTGAGGGTTTGTGAACTCGAGGCTCGTGATTGATCCCAAGGTTTCCTGAACATTGGCCGGGAAGTCGCGCCCTGCGACCTGCCCCAGCGTGAAATCATTGCCCAGAGCGGGCTGGGACACGTGGATGTCGGATGGTGCATATTGCTGCCTGCTGTAGCCCCAAGAAACATACCAATTCCCGCGCTCACTGGCATTCTTGTCTTTTGGCAGGCTGCTGCCGCTGGTTACTGCCGACTTGGCAGGCTCTGGTGCTTGCTGTGCGATGGCCATCGAGCACAAGACAAAAGACAGAGCCACCACGACCCAACAAGGTCGTGCTGATGGAATATGCATTGGGGGACTTTCAAAAAAACTTTGATCACTGTTGCGGCTGGCGCAGCAGGGAGGTTAGCTCAATCAAGCAGGTGGATCACCGCATGGCGCTTTCCTTGCAGACGACCCGCCTTGAGGCGAACGCTCAAACACCAGCAGTAAGTTATTGGCCGGCATTTCAAGTCGGCTCGCCAAGCGCAACCCGGCAAGTTCGGCTTGGGCTGCTACCTCGTGCAACCAGCGGATGCCCCAAGCTGGGTCGCGCTCACGCAGGCTGGCATCAAACGCAAGGTTGCTTGGCGCGCTGGGCACACCACGCTCCAGATAGGGGCCGTAGGTGATCAAACGTCCGTCCGCCGCCAGATGGCGAGCCGCACCTTGCATCAAGCCCTGGCTGCAAGCCAAAGGCGCAATGTGCAGCATATTGGCGCAGTAAATAACGTCAAACAGGGCCTCAAACACGGCGCCCGCCCTCGGCCATTCGGGCGCCATGACATCCAGCACACAGGGAGGCAGTACCCGGGCAGCGCCGTTGTGTTTGCACCACTGCCTGATGGACGGAAAGTCATCCTCGCTCAGGTCGCTGGGCTGCCACGTCCAGCCGGGCAATTTGGCGCCAAACAGGGCCACATGTTGGCCAGTGCCACTGGCAATCTCCAGCGCCCTGCCCTGCGTTGGCAAAAGTTCCTGCAAACGGGCCAATATCGCCTGGCCATTGCGCTCGGCGGCGGGGCTGTGCTTGGGCGGGGATGGTTGGCTCACGAGCGCAATCCGGCTTCCACCGTGGGGTAACGCAGCTGTAAACCCAACTCGCGCTTCAGCCGTACGTTGACCAGCCGGCGCGATTCGCTCATGAAACTCAGCAGCATCAGCGACAGCTGGTTGGGCGCCGTGTCGCGGGCAATGCGTGGTGGGCGTGGCAGGCCGTACAGGTCAGCAGCCATGTCAAAGTAGTCGCCCATTTTCAGCACCGTGTCGTCACTGACGTTGTAGATGCGCTGCGACTGGCCACGCCAAAGCGCAGCGATGCAGGCGCGTGCCAGGTCGTCGGCATGGATGTGGTTGGTGTACACGTCGTCCTCAACCCGCAGCACTGGCGTGCCTTTTTCCAGACGACCGCGGGGCGTGCCACCCAGGCGGTCGGGGGCGTAAATACCGGGAATGCGCAGAATACTGCTACGTACACCGGCGGATCGGCCCAGGAAGCGCACCGCGCCTTCCGCGTCAACTCGGCGCCTAGCCCTTGGTGTATCTGGGTTAGTTGCTCTATTTTCTGTAGCAAAGGCACCCTGACAGTCACCGTAGACGCCGCTGGTGGAACCATACACCAAGCTACTCGGCGGACTGCGCCGGCGCAGCGCGCGGGTCAGGGCCAGCGTGCGCGGGTCTTCCCAGCCCTCGCCCGGCGGCGGCGCCAAGTGCAGCACGCGGTGGGCCAGGCCGGCAAGACGCTGAAGGCTTGCCGGATCGTCCAAGTTACCCAGCAATGGTATGACGCCGCGCGAGCGCAAATCGGCCGTGCGATTGGCACTGGAGGTCAAGGCCAATACGCGCACCCGATTGGGCAGGGCCTGCGCTACTCGCAAACCAATATCGCCGCAGCCAATGATCAGCAGGCGCTGACGACGAAAACGCGCCGGCAGTGCGCCGGGACGGGTGGCATACAAACTGCCATGGGGGTTTGGGTTTGAGGGCAAAATCAGGGGCTTTCCCAAAACGTGCAATCCCCCAAGGATACCTAACACCATGAGCCGCCCAGATGCCGCACCTGCGGCCTTCCAGATCACAGTCGAGCCCAGCGGTCGCAGCTTCAGCGCCCATGCCGATGAAACCATGCTTGCGGCAGGCATCCGCCAGGGGGTCGGCCTGCCCTATGGCTGCAAGGACGGCGCCTGCGGCTCTTGCAAGTGCAAAAAACTCAGCGGCATCGTGCTGCACGGCACGCACCAAATCAAAGCGCTCAGCCCAGAAGAAGAGGCTGCCGGCCTGGTGCTGACCTGCTGCGGCGTGGCACACAGCGATGTGGTGCTGGAGTCACGCCAAGTCACCAGCGAGGGGGCTTTCCCGATCAAGAAAATGCCGACCCGGGTCAACCTCTTGGAGAAAAAATCAGCCGACGTGATGCTGCTCAAGCTGCAATTGCCGGCCAATGACAGTTTCAGTTACCACGCCGGCCAGTATGTGGAGTTCATTCTGCGCGATGGCGCCCGGCGCAGCTACTCCATGGCCAATGCGCCGCACACGCTCGCCGCCGGGCTGGAACTGCACATCCGACACATGCCGGGCGGCAAGTTCACCGACCATGTGTTCAAAATCATGAAAGAGAAGGAGATCTTGCGCATTGAGGGGCCGTTTGGCAGCTTCTACCTGCGCGAGGACAGCGCCAAGCCGATCATTTTGCTGGCCTCGGGCACCGGCTTTGCTCCCATCAAGGCGGTGCTGGAGCACATGCAGCTCAAGGGCATCAAACGGCCCACGACGCTGTACTGGGGTGGCCGCCGGCCGGCAGACCTGTACCTGGACGACTGGGTACAGGCCCAGTTGGCCGCTATGCCCAACCTGCATTACGTGCCAGTGATCTCAGATGCTCTCGCAGAAGACAACTGGGCCGGTCGCACCGGTTTTGTCCACCAAGCTGTACTGGATGATTTTGCTGACCTCAGCGGCCACCAAGTCTACGCCTGCGGGGCACCCATTGTGATTGACTCGGCCCGGGCCAGCTACGTCGCGCAGGCCAGCCTGCCCGAAGACGAATTTTTTGCCGATTCATTTACCTCGGAAGCCGACAAGGCCGCTAACTGACCCAAACCACCCGTCATCCTCGGCCACGACCGGGGATCCATCGCCCCCACAACCACGACGCCCACACCCCATGAAACTCAACACCCTGCTGCTGCCTGCCTTCGCCCTGCTGGCGGCCCTGACCGGCCCCCTCGCCCTGGCGCAGGGCAAACCCATCCGACTGATCGTGCCCTACGCCGCAGGCGGCCCGATTGATGTCACGGCCCGAGTTCTGGCGGAGCGTGTCAAGGACAGTCTGGGCACGGTCATCATCGAGAACCGTCCAGGCGCCGGCGGCAACATCGGCGCCGACGCGGTGGCCAAAGCCGCACCCGATGGACTGACCATCGGCATTGCCGCGACTGCAACCCACGCCATCAACCCGTGGTTGTACAAGGCCATGCCCTACAACGCGGCCACCGACTTTGCGCCGATCACTCAGATGCTGCGGGTGCCCAATGTGCTGGTGATGAATGCCGAAACGGCCCAACGGCTCAAGATCACCTCTCTGGCCGATCTGGTGACTTACGCCAAAGCCAATCCCGACAAACTCAATTACGGCAGCGGTGGCAATGGCAGCGCCGGCCACCTGGCAGGCGAAATGCTCAAAAAAGAAGCTGGTATTTCAGCTGTGCACATCCCCTTCAACGGTGGTAACCCGGCGCAGTTGGCGCTGCTGGGTGGTCAGGTGGACTTCAACTTCGACAACCTGGCTACGGCTGCGCCCAATATC
>JBIKZZ010000443.1:0-2612 GCA_044354435.1 Rhodoferax sp.
CCCAATATCCGCTCTGGAAAGCTCAAAGCGATTGCGGTGACCACACTGGCACGCTCGTCGGCCCTGCCAGAGGTGCCGCCCATGGCAGACACGCTCAAGGGCTTTGCGATCGACACCTGGTGGGGCCTGGTGGCACCTGCCGCCACACCCAAAGACGTGGTGGCACGTCTGAACCAAGCGTTTGTTGCAGCGTTGAACACACCCGAGACCAAAACACGCTTTGCCGCGCTGCTGGCAGAACCGGTTGCCACCAGCCCCGAAGCCTTTGGCGCCTTCATGGCGGCCGAACGGGCCAAGTATGAACCGGTGGTCAAAGCCAGCGGCGCTACCGTGGACTAAAGTCCGCTGTCCTGGTCTTCAGTCCGTACGTGCCCCCGCCTCGAACCATTGCTTGATCAACTGCCGCTCGGCGTCGGTCAGTCCGGTGGCGTTACTCATGGGCATGGCACGGGCCACCACCACCTGTTGGTAGATGTTGGTCGCATGCTGTTTGACCAGTGCGGCGGAGTCGAGCCGCACATTCTTCATCTGCACCTGCTCGCCATGACAGCTGTAGCACCGCTGGGCCAGCACTGGCTGCAGCATTTGATAGTCAAATTGCCCTCCAGGCCCCGTGTTTACTGGGTCTCTAGCTATTGAATTAGTAGCGTTAGCCACGGGTGTGGTGGCCGTAGGTTCCGGGCGCAGCCAAACGATAGCCGCAACAATCACCAGCACGCCGGCCAGCGCATAGGGCCAGGGGTGGCCATGGCGACCCAGCTTGTACCCATGGCGGAGCACAAAAAACTGCCGGATTGCGGCGCCAGCAAACATCATCACAATCAGCACCAGCCAATTTTGCGGGTGGTTGTAAGTGAAGCTGTAATGGCCGCTGAGCATGGCGAACAGCACCGGTAGGGTGAAATAGGTGTTGTGCACGCTGCGCTGTTTGCCGCGCTGGCCGTGCACCGGATCCACCGGCTGACCGGCCTTGATCGCCGCAATCACCTTTTTCTGGCCTGGAATGATCCAGAAGAACACACTGGCGCTCATGCTCGTGGCCAGCATCGCCCCCACCAGCAGAAAAGCCGCGCGCCCGGCAAACCAGTGGCAGGCCAACCAAGAGGCCAGGCACACCAGCAAAAACACCAGCCCACCGATGATGGCATCGCCGTGCTTGCGCTGGCCCAGCGTGCGACAGATCAGGTCGTACAGCAACCAAAACACCACCAGAAACGCCAGTGCGACGGCGATGGCGGTTGCTGGCGCCCAGTCCATTTTTGATTTGTCGATCAGGTAGGTACTGGCGCTCCAAAGATAGGACACTGTGAACAAGGAAAAACCCGACAGCCAGGTGCTGTAGCTCTCCCAGTAAAACCAGTGCAAATGGCTTGGCAACTTGGGCGGCGAGACATTGAACTTGACCGGGTGGTAAAAACCGCCGCCGTGGACCGCCCACAGCTCACCGCTGACACCCTGGCGTTTGAGGTCCTCATCGACCGGGGGCGTAAGGCTACTGTCCAGAAAAACGAAGTAAAAAGAAGACCCAATCCAGGCAATGGCGGTGATCACATGGACCCAGCGCAGCAGCAGATTGGCCCAGTCGAGGTAATAGCTTTCCATCAATATGCACCTTGTTTAGGCTGAACTCTATCAGGGCGGCTCAGGCGGGTAATGTCAGCAAAATCTGGGCCACCACCGCCACCGCAATCACCTCCGGCTGTTTGCCGACGATACCCGGTATGCCGATGGGACAGGTCACCTGCGCCAACTCCTGCGCGCTGAAGCCTCGGTCCCGCAGCCGGTGGCGAAAGGTCGCCCACTTGGTCTGGCTGCCGATCAGGCCGATAAAAGGTAGGTCAGCCTGCTTGCGCTGGCGCAGCAGGCAAGCCGCCACCACGTCCAGGTCCTCAGCATGGCTGAAACTCATGATCAGCACCCGCGAGCCAGTGGGCAGTGAAGGCACGGCGCCCTGCACCGGGTCGGAGTGCTCACAGCTGACATGCTCGGGCGTCCCGGGCGGGAACACCTCGTCGCGGCTATCGATCCAGCGCACCGCCAGGGGCAGGTCGGCCAGCAGGCGCACCAGAGCGCGACCCACGTGCCCACCGCCAAACAGCGCCAGCGGGTGTCGGAACTGCGCCAGCCGCGTGCGCAGCCGGGCCACGTCGGCCGCCGTGACGACCTCAAAACGCAGGTGAACTTCGCCACCGCAGCATTGGCCAAGCGTCGGCCCCAGCGCAAAACGGCGCAATTGACCGACGCCAACATTCGGGTTGTGCGCGGGCATGCCGGCCTCGACAAACCGGCTTAATTGCTGGCGCGCATCGCTCAGTGCCTCAAACTCCAGGCGGCCGCCGCCCACAGTACCGATCTGGTCAGCGGCGAAAACACCCATCCAGGCTCCCACCTCGCGAGGCACAGAACCGCGAACCGAAGCTACCGTCACCAACACGGCTGGGGCCAGGCTCAGGCGCCGGCAAATGTCGTCAAGGCAATGCATAGCGAATGAAACCCGTATGGCAGGCAGTATTTTCCAAATCAGGTATGAGCCTGAGCCTTGTGTGATTCGGTAGTCTGAATCAGGCGGCTGTTTTGGATCGTCGGTTGAACAAGTCAAAGAGTTTAAGCCT
>JBIKZZ010000213.1:0-5758 GCA_044354435.1 Rhodoferax sp.
GCCCAGGGCTCCTTGTGGCGCAGCGCGATGGCGTGGCGAGCTGCCGCTTCGGCTTGCGGCAGCAGGTGGCACTGTTCCCAGGCGAAGGCTGCCATGCCGTGCATGTAGGGCACATCGGCACTGGCTGGCAGGGCCTGCAGCGCCAGACGCAGCATGCCGGGCGAGTTGCCGACGTTGAACAGGTGGTACTGGCCGAGCTTGACCGAGGCCAGGTCACGCGGGCAATCGCGCGCCTGTTCCTCGTGCAGCGCGATGGCGCGGGGCAGGTCACCCACAGCCCAGGCCGCGACCGCTGCCACGAAGCGCCGCTCCCTGGTGCTCACTGCCGCGTCGGCCAGACCGGCCTGAGCGCGTGCGACATATGGTGCGGCATGGGTTGCTGCCCGGCCTGATTCGGCGAACAAGTGCAGCGCGGCACAACAAGCCTGCACCAGCGGGCTGGCGTCGGTCTCGGCCACCTGCAGAATGTTGACCACCCGCGCTTCACAGGCGATGAAGCCCTCGACGAAGTCGTTGACGGCACCCAGGCTGCCGGCCTCACGCAGCGTGACCGGGTTGCCCAGGCTGTCGGTCGTCATGGGCGCGCGGTGTGGACTCAGGCCACCGGCGGCACCGGCCACGGGCGCTGCGGCCCGCGCAGCTGCTCAAAAGCGTGCGAGAGTTGCAACACGCCGAGGTCATCAAAGCGCTGGCCGGCAATCTGCAGCCCGATGGGCAACCCGCCCGAGGTGTAGCCGCAGTTGACCGACGAAGCGGGCTGTTCCGACATGTTGAAGGGCACGGTAAAGGCAATGTGCTCCAGCGGCCGCAGCGGGTCGTTGGTGGGCGAGGGCAGCTCGGCCGCAAACGCCGGCATGGGCGAGGTGGGCGACAGCACGTAGTCGTAAGCGGCACAGGCCTTGACCGTGGCCAGACGGGTGGCATGGAACTGACTGAAGGCGGCAAAGGCCTGAGCGCCATTCAACCCTGCGCCGCTGTCGGCCCAGTCACGGATGTAGTGCAGCACGGTAGCTTTTTTGGTCGGTGACAGTGCAGCCAGGTCCAGGTGCGAACGCAGCCGCCAGGCGTGGTCCATCCCACTGAGCATCGCTGGCGTCAAAAAGGGCGCCATGGGCTCGACGATGGCGCCCGCCTGCTCAAACAGCCGCGCTGCAGCCAGGATGGCCGCTTGCACCTCGGGCTCCACCGGCAGGCCACAACCGGCATCCATCAGCAGGCCGATGCGCAGGCTGCGCAGGCGATCGCTGCCCCGGTCAAACTGGTCCCAGGCGATGGCTTGGAAGGGCAGGCTCATGCTGTCGCGGGCATCGGGCAGGCTCAGCACCTGCATCATCAGCGCAGCGTCGGCCACGGTGCGGGTCATGGGGCCAGCGGCGCGCCCGGTGTAGGGCGGGTCGATCGGGATGCGGCCCAAGCTGGGCTTGAGGCTGAAGATACCGCACCAGCCGGCCGGCAGACGCAGAGAACCACCAATGTCGGTGCCCACATGAAGCGGGCCGTAGCCGGCAGCCGCCGCCGCACCGGCGCCGGCACTGCTGCCGCCCGGGGTCTTGCTCATATCCCATGGGTTGCGCGCCAGCGCATGAAAGGTGGATAGACCGGAGGACAGCATGCCGTAGTCGGGCATGGTGGTCTTGCACACCAGCACAGCGCCCGCCTCCTTGAGCCGGGCTGACGGCGGGGCATCCGCAGCGGCCGGTGTCAGATCGGTGGCAGCGGTGCCCAGGGGCACCGGGTCGCCCAGGGTGGCGATGTTGTCCTTGATGGTGACCGGCACGCCGTCCAGTGGGCCCTGCTGCTCGCCACGCTGCCAGCGGGCCTCGCTGGCCCGGGCTTGCGCCAGAGCCAGTTCAGGCCGAAGCAGGTAGCTGGCATGCAAGTGCGGCTCCCAACGCGCGATGTGCGCCAGCACCGACTGCGCCACCTCCACGGGCGACAGTGTGCCGGCTCGGTAGCCAGCCAGTAGCGCGTGGGCACCCAGGTCGTGCAGCGCAGTGCTTGTCATGGCCTCGGGGCTTAAGCCTTGGGCATCAGGACCACGACAGGGCTGACACGTCGTTCACAAACACCGGCATGTCTTTCCACAAGCCCTTCAGCCCCTTGTGCGCCACGGTGATCCATTGCGGTTGGTACAGGAAGCCGTGCACCGCCTCATTGGCCAGCATGCGCTGGGCGTCACCCAGCAACTTGGCGCGATCCGCGGCGCGTGGTGCGTTCTGGATCTTGTCGAACAACTCGGTGAACTTCGGCGATTCATACCCCCAGTAATAACCCGGCTTGGCGTAGTTGCCCAGGTCAAAGGGCTCCACGTGAGAGATGATGGTTAGGTCGTAGTTCTTGTTGGTGTAGGTACCGCTGAGCCACTGCGCCCATTCCACGTTCTCGATTTTGGCGATGATGCCGATCTTGGCCAACTGGGCAGCAATCACTTCGCCACCCTGTCGCGCGTAGGGCGGGGGCGGCAGCACCAGACTCAGCGTCAGCGGCGTTTTGATACCTGCCTCGGCCAGCAGCGCCTTGGCCTTGTCGATGTTGAACGGGTTGACGCCGGTGGTGTCCACAAAACCGAAGGCGCCAGGCACATAGTGGCTGCCGATCGGCGCGCCATAGCCGTCGCCCGCGCCCTCGATCACGGCCTTGCGGTCAATGGCCGCGCAGATGGCGCGGCGCACGCGCACGTCGTCCAGCGGTTTCTTTTTGTTGTTGATGGCCAGGATGGTTTTGGCCCGCGAGCCGCTCACCACCACCTGGAACTTGGCGTTGGTCTTGAACTGCGGCACGCTGCGCGGTGTCACGCGCGGGAAGGCGTCCACGTCGCCCGCCAGCAAGGCGGCCACCTGGGCAGCTGGGTCGCTGATGAAGCGGAAGGTCACTTTCTTCATCTTGATCGCTGCGGCGTTGCGGTAGCCATCCCACTTGGTCAATGTGACCGACGAGCCCTTGGCCCAGGCCGAGAGCTGGTAGGGGCCGGTACCCACTGGCTTGGTGGCATTGCTGTCGACACTCTTGGGCTCGACGATGATGGCGGTGGCCTGACCCATCAGAAACAGGAAATCCGGGTCCAGCTGTTTGTTCAGGATCACCACCGTGTAGTCGTCGATCACGGCCACGCGGTCCATCATGGCGAAGGTGCGCTTGTCTTTGTTGGTGCTCTTGTCGCCGCCGGCCCGCTCAAAAGAAAACCTGACAGCGTTTGCGTTGAAGGGCTCGCCGTTCTGGAACTTGACACCCTTGCGCAGGGTGAAGGTGTAGGTCTTGAGGTCGGGAGAGACTTCCCATTTTTCAGCCAACAGCGGCGACACGGTGCCGTCGCTGTTGATCTTGGTCAAGGTCTCGAAGATGTTGTATTGCACGATCTCGGCAATGGCCGAAGCCGCACCTGCGGTCGGGTCCAGCCCCGGAGGCTCCAGCGTCATGGCCAGCACCACGGCGTCTTTTTTGGCCTGGGCTGTGGCGGCCAGTGGCAGGGTGGCCAGCGAGGCGCCAGAGGCGGCGGTGGCGATCAGGTGACGGCGATTGATCATGGTGTTTATCTCCAATAAATAAGGGTGAAGGCCAAATTATTCCGGGTCAGGCTCGGACCATACCACTAGTTTGACGGTGTGGACTCGGCTGGCGCCAGATCCAGATGGCAGGCCACCAGATGGTCATTGGCCAAGGCGCGTAGCTCGGGCCGGCTGTTGTCACAGACCGCCTGGGCCTGCGGACAACGTGCGGCGTAGGGGCAAGCGCCAGTTGGCACGGTGCGGGGGGTCAGCACCACACCGCGCGGGCGGCGGCCAGTCTGCGGCGCAAGCCGGGGTACCGCCGCCAGCAGGGCCCGGGTGTAGGGATGGGCCGCCGCCTTGAACAGCGTCTCTGGCGTGCCCTGCTCGACGATGCGGCCCTGGTAAATCACCGCCACCTCGTCGCACAGGTGGTTGACCACCGCCAAGTCGTGGCTGATGAGCAGGTAGGTGACGCCGAACTGCTGCGCCAGGTCTTGCATCAGGTTCAGCACCTGGGCTTGCACCGATACATCCAGCGCACTGACCGGTTCGTCCGCCACGATCAGGCGGGGCCGGGTGATCAGGGCACGTGCAATCGCCACCCGCTGGCGCTGGCCGCCAGAAAATTCATGCGGGTATTTGTCCAGATCGTTGCGGCGTAGACCTACAGCGGCCAGTACCTCGGCCGCTTGTTCGCGCATGGCGGCGGGCGTTTGCTGGCCTAGCACGGCCAGGGGCTCACCCACAATGCGGGCCACGATCTGGCGTGGGTCGAGGGAGCCATAGGGGTCCTGGAAGACCATCTGGAAATCGCGCCGGGCGTGGCGCAAGTCAGCGGGGCTCAAAGCGTTCAAGTCCCGACCCAGCACGCTGACCTGGCCCGAATTGGGGGGCTCCAGCCCCATCGCCAGCCGCGCCAGCGTGGACTTGCCCGAGCCGGATTCACCCACCACCCCCAGGCTGCGACCGCTGTGCAGGTGCAGGCTGACGCCCCGCAGTGCGTGCACCAGTGCCGGCTTTTGCCACAGGCGTTCGCGCGGCAGCGGGTACTGGCGCGTCACATCCTCAAGCTGCAGCAGGGGGGCGTTCATCGGGGGGCTCCGGTGGCACTGACGTCCAGGCGCAGGCAATGGGCGATGTGACCGGGCGCCAGCGTGTGCGCCGTCGGCTGGGTCTCTGCGCATTCGGGTCCGGCCTGCGGGCAGCGGCCGGCAAAGGGGCAACCCGGTGCCAGGTCGCTCAGTTCGGGCACGCTGCCTTCTATGGTGTTCAGGCGGGTTCCGCGCGGTGCGCCCAACTGCGGCCGCGCGCCAAAGAGGCCGCGTGTGTAGGGGTGGCGCATGCCGGCAAACACCGTGGCGGTAGGCCCGCTTTCCATCACCCGGCCGCCGTACATCACCATCATGTTCGCCACGTTTTCGGCAATCACGCCCAGGTCGTGTGAAATCAGCAACAGGGCCATACCGCGCTCCTGCACCAGGTCGGCGATCAGGTCCAGGATCTGGCCCTGGATGGTCACATCCAGCGCCGTGGTCGGCTCGTCGGCAATCAGCAAATCCGGCCCGCAGGCCAGGGCCATGGCAATCGTGATGCGCTGGCGCTGGCCGCCGGAGAACTGGTGTGGATAGGCGTCCGCACGGCGTGCGGCGTCAGTAATGCCGACCCGCTCCAGCAACTCTATGGCCTGCTGCTGCGCCGCGCGCGCCGTGGCGCCCCGGTGCAGCAGCAGCGGCTCGGCCACCTGGTGACCGATGGTGTGCACCGGGTTCAGCGCCGTCATCGGCTCCTGGAAAATCATGCCGATGCGGTTGCCACGCAGGCGGCGCATGGCGGCGTCGGGCAGGCCCACCAGCTCCTGGCCGTCAAAGGCGATGCTGCCAGAGGTGAGCGCCCGCTCTGGCAGCAAACCCATCAGTGCCATGGCGGTGATCGATTTGCCACAACCCGACTCACCAATCAGGCCCAGTGTCTGGCCTTTTTCCAGGCTGAAGCTGAGCTCGCGCACGGCCTTGGCCGGGCCACGCTGCGTTTGCAACTGCACACTCAGGTTGTGGACATCCAGCAGGGCCATTCAGCGCTTTCGGGCCAGTCGTGGGTCCAGCACGTCGCGCATGCCGTCACCGAGCAGGTTCAGCCCCAGCACGGCCAGCGCGATGGCCAGGCCGGGGAACACCGCCAGCAGCGGCGCCTGGAACAGCAGGGTCTGCGCTTCGGCCAGCATCCTGCCCCAGGACGGCTGCGGCGGCTGGGTGCCCAAGCCCAGGTAAGAC
>JBIKZZ010000214.1:0-5754 GCA_044354435.1 Rhodoferax sp.
GCCCCAACGTCTACCGCATGAAACTGCTAGGCGCCACGGTGGTGCCGGTGGAAAGCGGCAGCAAGACGCTCAAAGACGCCCTGAACGAGGCCATGCGCGACTGGGTGGCCAATGTGGACAACACTTTCTACATCATCGGCACGGTGGCCGGGCCGCATCCCTACCCCATGATGGTGCGCGATTTCCAGAGTGTGATTGGTAAGGAGTGTCTGGTGCAAATGCCGGAAATCCTGGCGCAACAGGGTTGCCGCGGGCCGCAGCCTGATGCGGTGATCGCCTGCGTGGGCGGCGGCAGCAACGCCATGGGCATCTTCCACCCCTACATCGCGCACGACGGCACACGCCTAATTGGTGTTGAGGCGGCGGGCGAAGGCATGGATTCGGGCCGTCACTCGGCGTCGCTGCAGCGCGGCAGCCCGGGCGTGCTGCACGGCAACCGCACTTATGTGCTGCAGGATGACAACGGCCAAGTCACCGAGACCCACAGCATCAGCGCCGGGCTGGATTACCCCGGTGTCGGCCCGGAACACGCCTTCCTGAAAGACATCGGCCGCGCCGAATATGTCGGCATCACTGACACCGAGGCGCTGGCGGCTTTCCACTACCTGTGCCGAACCGAGGGCATCATCCCAGCACTGGAATCCAGCCACGCCGTGGCCTACGCCATGCAGTTAGCCAAGACCATGCGGCCGGACCAGTCCATCTTGGTCAACCTGTCAGGCCGGGGCGACAAGGACATCGGGACCGTGGCCGACCTCAGCAACGGCGACTTTTACTGCCGGCCCAGCTGCCAGGGCCAATCGGTTAAGGGTGGCATGCCGCAAACTATCTCCCTGGCCGCCTTGGGAGCCCATGCATGAGCCGCATTGCCAGCACCCTCGCCACCTTGAAAGCCCAGGGCAAAAAAGCGCTGATCCCCTACGTCACCGCTGGCTATCCCTTTGCCGACGTGACGCCTGAGCTGATGCACGCGATGGTGGCGGGCGGCGCCGACATCATTGAACTCGGCGTGCCCTTCTCCGACCCCAGCGCGGATGGCCCGGTGATCCAGAAAGCCGGCGACCGCGCGCTGGCGCTGGGCATCGGCATGGTGCAGGTGCTGGCGATGGTGCGGGAATTCCGCGCCACCAACAGTACAACGGCGGTGGTGCTGATGGGCTACGCCAACCCGGTGGAGCGCTACAACCAGAAACATGCCCGCGCCGACGGCGCCAGCGCTTTTGTGCACGACGCCGCAGATGCGGGCGTGGACGGCGTGCTGGTGGTGGACTACCCCCCGGAAGAGTGCGAAGACTTTGCCGCTGAGCTGGCTCGCCACAGCATGGATCTGATCTTTCTGCTGGCACCCACCAGCACCGACGAGCGCATGGCCCAGGTGGCACGGGTGGCCACAGGTTACGTTTACTACGTGTCGCTCAAGGGCGTGACTGGGGCCGGCACTCTGGACACCGCCGCCGTAGAGGCCATGCTGCCACGCATCCGCCAATTTGTCAGCGTACCGGTGGGCGTGGGCTTTGGCATCCGCGATGCCGCCACGGCACGGGCCATCAGCCGAGTGGCCGACGCCGTGGTGATCGGCAGCCGCCTGATCCAAATGGTGGACAACCAGCCGCGCGAGCAGGTCGGCCCGGTGGCCCAGGCGTTTTTGCGTGAAATCCGGACCGCTTTGGATTCATAATTGTTCATTGACTGCGGAGTACCCCTATGAGCTGGCTTGAAAAACTGCTGCCCCCGAAGATTCAGCACACCGATCCGGCGGACAGGCGCAGCGTGCCCGAAGGCCTATGGGTCAAATGTCCCAGTTGCGAAACCGTGCTGTACAAGACCGACCTGGAGCACAACCAAAATGTCTGCCCGACCTGCAGCCACCACCACCGCATTGGGGCACGGGCCCGGCTGAACCGGTTTTTGGACAATGAAGGGCGATACGAGATCGGGCAGGAGGTGCTGCCGGTGGATGCCCTCAAGTTCAAGGACAGCCGCAAGTACCCAGACCGCCTTAAAGAAGCGCTGGAGAACACCGGCGAGACGGACGCGCTGGTGGTGATGGGTGGCGCCGTGCTGGGCATTGGCGTGGTGGCAGCTTGTTTTGAGTTCGAGTTCATGGGTGGCAGCATGGGCTCGGTAGTGGGTGAGCGATTTGTGCGCGGGGTGCACACCGCCATCGAGCAAAAAGTACCCTTCATCTGCTTCACCTCCACCGGTGGTGCGCGCATGCAAGAGGGCTTGCTAAGCCTGATGCAAATGGCCAAGACCAACGCTTCGCTGACGCGGCTGGCCAAAAAAGGCCTGCCTTACATCAGTGTGCTGACAGACCCCACCATGGGAGGCGTCAGCGCTGGTTTTGCGTTCCTGGGCGATGTGGTGGTAGCCGAGCCCAAGGCCTTGATCGGCTTTGCCGGGCCGCGCGTGATCGAGTCGACGGTGCGCGTGACGCTACCTGAGGGCTTCCAGCGGTCTGAGTTCCTGCAAACCAAGGGGGCGATCGACTTTATCTGTGACCGGCGTGAACTGCGCAAAACCTTGGCCAGCACCCTGGCCATGCTGCAGCGCCAGCCCGCCGACGCAGTCGGTTGATCAGACAGACAGCAATATCAGACCCTGAAGATGACCCAGCACAATGGCAGCCACCTGCAGCAAGACCAGCAGCACCAAGGGTGACAGGTCGACACCACCGACCAGAGGTACCAGTCGCCGAATCGGCGTAAGCGGCGGCGCACACAAGCGCTCGACGACGTCTGCCAAGGCGGAGGCCGTCTGCACCCAGGACAGAACGGCGTAGACGATTAGCAGCCCGGTCAGGCCCGAAATCGCCAAACGCGCCACCCCAAACCCGGCCAGGATCGGCACAGCAAACAGGCCGTCCGAGGCGCCGGCTAGCAACCACAGCAGCGTGAACTGTGCCAACTGCAACAGGTAAGCCGCCACCAGGCTGGCTGTGTCCAATGCGCCCACCGCGGGCAGCACCCGACGCAAGGGCAGCACCAGCCAGTCGGTCAGGGCAAACACAAAACGACCCAGCGGATTACCCGAGCGCGCTGACATGGGAATGCGCTGCTGCTGCATGTACAAACGCAGCAGGCAGCTGCCGCCCACCACGCCGGTCACCACTTCGAGCAGCAAGGAAATGATCTGGTAGAGCATGGTGAGGTCGTGTAAAACTGTCCGAATCATAGCGACCCGGCGCCAGCCAACTAAAATCGATGGTTGTCCAACCGCCCGATGCGAGCACCCGCCCCATGTCTGAACCCACCACCCCCGCCCCCGTCCAGGACGAGAACCAGTTGATTCTGGAGCGCCGCGAGAAGCTCAAGGCCTTGCGCGAGCTGCAGGCCCAGGGCCATGGCGTGGCATTTCCGAACGACTTCAAGCCCGCTGACCGAGCCGATGCCCTGTTTGCGGCGCACGCCGGTCAGACGCCTGAAGGCCTGCTGGCCCAGGGCAGCGTGGCCAAGGTGGCCGGTCGCATGATGCTCAAGCGGGTGATGGGCAAGGCCAGCTTTTGCACGCTGCAAGACAGCACCGGGCGCATCCAGGTCTATGTCAAGGGCGAAGATGTGGGCGAAGCGGTGTATGCCAGTTTCAAGCACTGGGACCTGGGCGACATCGTGGCAGCCGTTGGCACGATGTTCAAGACCAAGACCGGCGAGCTGTCGATCCACGCCACCGAGGTGCGCCTGCTGACCAAAAGCCTGCGCCCCATGCCCGACAAGTTCCACGGCATTGCCGACCAGGAGGTCAAATACCGCCAGCGCTATGTCGACCTGATGATGGACGAGACCGCGCGCCAGCGCTTCACCGCGCGCAGCAAGGCTGTGAGCGGTATCCGCGAGTTTATGGTGGCGCACAACTTCCTGGAAGTCGAAACGCCCATGCTGCACCCGATCCCGGGCGGCGCCAACGCCCGGCCCTTTACCACTCACCATAACGCGCTGGACCAGCAAATGTTTTTGCGCATCGCGCCTGAGCTGTACCTCAAGCGGCTGATCGTGGGTGGCTTTGAGCGGGTGTTCGAGATCAACCGCAACTTCCGCAATGAAGGCATCTCGGTGCGGCACAACCCCGAGTTCACCATGATGGAGTTCTACGCGGCCTACTGGGACTACCAGGACCTGATGACCTTCACCGAAAGCCTAGTGCGCGACGCCGCGCGCAAGGCGGTAGACACGCTGCAGCTCAGCTACGACGGCAAGCCAGTGGACCTGTCCCTGCCCTTTGAGCGGCTCACCATCCGCGAGGCCATCGTCAAGTACACCGAAGCGGCGCTGGCGCTCGACGACAGCAGTGGCCTGCGGGTCGACAATCCCACCTGGCTGATCAACGCTTTACGCAAGCTCGGCCTGTCGGAAGCCAAACACAAGCTCTCGGGCCGCTCGCTGGCCAGTCTGCAGGTGCTGTACTTTGAGGAAACCGTTGAAGACAAGCTCTGGCAGCCCACCTTTATTTGCGAGCACCCTGTTGAGATCTCACCGCTGGCGCGCGAAAGCGACCACAAACCCGGTGTGACCGAACGCTTTGAGCTCTACATCACCGGGCGCGAGTTTGGCAATGGCTTTTCCGAGCTGAACGACGCCGAGGAACAGGCGGCACGGTTTCATGCCCAGGTCGAGGCCAAGGACAGTGGCGATGACGAGGCCATGTACTTCGACCACGACTTTGTGCGGGCGTTGGAGCACGGCATGCCGCCCACTGGCGGCTGCGGCATCGGCATCGACCGGCTGATGATGCTGCTGACCGACAGCCCCAGCATCCGCGACGTGATCCTGTTCCCTGCGCTGCGCCGCGAAGGCGGGCACTGAGCCACACTTGAACTACCTGGGCCACTACGCACCCGAGCTGCAAGCGCGGGTGCAGGGCCTGCTCAGCCAAGGCCAGCTGGGCGCCTGGCTGCTGGCCCGCTACCCCAAGGCCCACGGCCTGCGCACCGACCGCGCGCTGTACGACTACATCCAAGGCCTGAAAACCGAGTTTCTGCGCGGCGCCGAGCCGTTGAGCCGGGCCTGCTTTGACAGCAAACTGCACACCGTGGCCCACGCCCTGGGCACCCACACCACGGTATCGCGGGTACAGGGCTCGCGCCTCAAAGCCAAACGCGAAATCCGGGTTGCGGCACTGTTCAAGGACACGCCACTGCCCTTTTTGAGCATGATCGCGGTGCACGAACTGGCCCACTTCAAGGAACGCGAACACAACCGCGCCTTCTACCAGCTGTGCGCCCACATGGCAGCCGACTACCACCAGCTCGAGTTTGACCTGCGGGTTTACCTGACGCACCTGGAAGCCGGTGGTGCCAAGCTGTGGGTAGCGCCGAGTGCGGAGGGGCGGTCAACGGACTGATGTTAGGAACTCTCCGGTTCAGTTAATGGTTTTGGACAACGCGCTGTGGGACCGTTGTTGGCGAGCTGCTGGGACCGCCCGGGTGCCGCCGCTCGTGTCCCTCCGCCCTGCGGGCTCCTTCCTTGACCTCGCCACGACACCCAGGCGGCCCCAGCAGCCGGCAAGAGTGTTGGTGCAGCACGCGTTGGGGGCAACCGAATACTCCTCTACGGATGAACCTGTGCGCCGCGCACCAACCCTCGCGCCTGATCAGGCCGGCGGGGCATTCGGCGCAGCGGCATCAAGGGGGAGCCCGCAGGGCGGAGGACAGCCGCGGAGCCGAATGCCCCGCCGGCCTGATCCCAGAAGTCAGCGCCAGAGCTCAGCCACCCGAGCGCTTGACCACATAACCCTGCGCCACCAAGGCCGCAATCACCC
>JBIKZZ010000215.1:0-5752 GCA_044354435.1 Rhodoferax sp.
ATCCGCAGCAATGGTCTGCTTCGCCCTCTGGAACCTGCTTGCCTCCTTCGAGCGAATTCAGGACGCACGGACGTCAATCGCTCGCAGCCAAGGCACTCTGACTGAATTGGGTCGCAAGCTGACGATGGTTGAAAAATCCATCGCGGCTTATCCGGTCGCGAGCGAATTGGTCAAAAACACGATCCGCCTTGAACGTGAGGAACTGCTTTCAGCACCTTCTATGTCCAAACAATTGGCATCGATCGCCGTGGCACTCGCCGCAGACCCTGCGCTGCGGCTGGGCCGGCTCGATTGGTCGATTCAATCACCTCTGCTGGCATCCTGCCCAACAGATCCTGCGACTGCCCTGGCAACTGCAGTTGCACCCAGCACCCCAGCAAGCGACGCGGCCACTCGCGCAACTGGCAGTCGGATCAGCTTTGATATTGTGCTACCGCCCACACTGACCGGCAAAGCCAGAACCAGCGTTATCTCAGCCGTATCCGAACGACTGGCAAGCATTCCGGGAGTGGCCCTGCAACTGGATCCAGCCAAACTGCAACCTGAATCGTCTTTGGCAGGTGGCAGTCGACCAGCGGGCACAGAACCTGCAGCAGTAGCTTGGTGCCTCGATATGTCAAATGTCTCCCCATCATTGGCACCGTCACAGAGGTCTAAACCATGAGCAACCTAGCATCTATTGTGCGTCAGTCACGTGTGGGGCTGATCACGCTGGCGACTACCATGACGGTAGGGGGCCTGGCGTCCTGGGGCGTGACTGGTTTGGAGCAAAATGTGGGGCTTGAGTTGAGCACCTTGCAGACTCGTGAAGCAGGCGAAAATACGAAATTCGATGAAAAAGATGCAGAATTAGTGTTTCTAAAGTCCAACTTCGCCAGTTTTGAAACGCTTCGCGGATCGGGGCTGGCTGGCAATGCTGATCGGGAAGGCTGGGCAGACACCTTGCTGAAAGTACACAAAAATAAAACCCTGCCCGATACCCTGAGCTACACGCTGCTGGTACCTGTTCCCGTGCCTGGGGTCGAGCCGTCGCCTACAGTCGCACCTGCCCAGGCGCATGACATGACACTGACACTGGACAGCATTCATGAGAGCGAACTGTTTGAGTTTCTCACCAGCTACGAGCAGCAGGTCAGAGGTAGATTCAGAGTCCAGTCCTGCCAGTTGTCGTCTCCCAGCAGCAAGGGTTTGAATGCAAGTTGCATCTTGCGCTTTTTCAACCAGCCACTTACCCCGCCTCTAGCGGCGCCTTCAACATGATTGAACAGCGTTCTACAAATTTGCTGGGCTGCAAGGTCCGTCGCAAACGGTCCGGTACCCGTTTGACTCAACCAACGGCAACATCTTGGTCCAAGCTGATCTTGATGCTGAGTTTGTCCATGACAGCTGTTCATACTCTGGCACAGTCTTACGAGAACCTTGGGCCTCTCTTCTTCAACGCGGCCGAGCGCCGGGCCATCGTCCAGGAGCGCGTCGGCCCTGCTGAACAAGAGAAACCTCCCAGCATCGTGACACTGTCTGGGGTCCTGGTCCGTTCCGGCGGCAAAGGGACGGCCTGGATCAATGGCAAAGCAGTTCCCGAAGGGCATTCGCCATTTCCCGGCATTCCGGTGACTATCCGACCAGGCCATATCAGTATCAAGAACCAGGCAGTCCGTCCTGGCGAAATGCTGGACTTGACCAACAGCCATCGTGTCGATACGCTGGCTGCGGGCTCTGTCACACGCCGCTAGTCCCGCAGCCTATGAACATTGACACCAACGAAATCCTTCGTGCCCACAAGAAGAAAACGGCGGCACGTCAGCGCGTTCAGGAGGTGATTGGCTTCATCACCCTGCTGAGTGGGTACGCCCTGCTGGCCGTCAGCCCCGACACGCCGTCGGACTGGTTGTTGATTCGTGTGGTGACAGGATTTGTCGCCCTGTTTGCAGGTTTTGTCTTGGCCGTAATGCCATTCTTGACCAGGTTGACGGGCAGTGACCAGTAAGCACCCCGTGAACAGGCCGTCAGAGTCAAACTTCATACTGCTCGTGGAGGATGACCCGACCCTCAGCGGCTACCTGGCCTCGTCACTGACCGATGTCGGGTACCACGTCCAGGCGACACCTGACCGAGCGACCGCTCTGGGCGTACTCGGCTCGGCCCCGCCCCCAGGCCTGTTGCTGCTTGATCTTGGGCTTCCCCCACACGCCAGCACCATGAGCGAGGGCCTGAGCTTGCTCGACGCGGCGCTCCAACTGGTTCCTGGCATCAAAGTCATCGTCCTAACCGGTCAGGATGAGGATGCCGCAGCATTGGAGGCGATCAGGCGCGGCGCATTTGATTTTTTGGTAAAACCAGCCAGCTTGGCCGCCATTCACGCGGCGGTCCGAAGGGCCAACCTGTTCAACCAAACAGAAGAGCGTATGACGGTAGCGGGTGAAGCCCGCCTACACCTGACAGCCAGGTTATGGGAAGGCCCCAAGGAGGCTGCGTCAAGTGCCGAAGAGCAACTACTCCGGCGCACCTTGGTCGCGACCGGGTACAACATCGCCGAGGTTGCGCGCCAACTTGGCATGGCCCGCGAGCACGTTTACTACTACCTGAACAAGTATGGATTACGGCGCCCTGAGTAGCTTGTCACTGATTTGCATGGCTGCCGGGCTCACCCTGTACGTGACCAGCAGGAGCCTGGCACGTCGAGCAAGGAGCTACCAGGCGGGCATGCAAAGCCTGCTCCAACTGGGCGCGCAGGGGCTCGACCCGCTCGACATTCCGCCCGCCGCCTGGCCACTTTTGGCCGTCGGCGGCTGGCAGCATCTGCAGCTTTCAGGCGACTGGTTCGGCTACTTGGTCGAGTCCGAATGGGGGGAAAAACCAGAGCAGCCACTTAAAAGAGGCCCCAAGGCAAGCACGCCACTGGCATTTCGACTGAGCAGCGGTAACGACGTTCTGCTGGTGATGACACTGACCCACAGCGCCGTTGGCGGCGAGGGACGCCTATTCGCCGAGCAACTTGCCAAGGTATTCGTCTTGCTACTGGAGTCGGCGCTGCGCGTTCGGACCGAGGCCATTTCGGTGGCCATGGCCGAGAGGGCCAGGTTGACCCTCTACCTGCAGCACGACATGCGAAATCTAGCCCAATGGGTCGGCTGGGTGTGCTCTGATTTCAATGATTGCCACCAGCCCGAGAGCCTGCTCATCGCAGCGCGGCGCCTGCAACAAAATGCACCGCTGGCACGGGAACGTGCAGATCGGCTGGTGGCTCTGCTCGGAAACAATCCAGCCAATCAACAAGCGGCCCTGCTGGACTTGCGGCTAGCGGTAGAGAATGCAGCGCAAATGGCCGGGGTACAGGTCGATATCTCAGGGCAGGCACAGGCCTGGATCGCACAAACCTTGCTGGCCCGCGCCTTGGACAACCTTTTTTCTAACCTGGCGCCCAATTGGCGCAATCCTGGCGCAGACAAACCCGTGCTTCATTTGCGAACCAGCACAGAAAGCCCGTTTAGACCGGCCATGGCAGAGTTACGCTTTTTCAGCCCTTGGCCGAACGCGCAAGTACGCATTGAGCCTTTGAGACTCTTCGAACCGTTTGCAAGTGGGCGGCCAGGTGGACTGGGGCTTGGCCTCTACCAGGCTCGCAAAAGCCTGCAGGAAGCCAATGGCGACCTAAGCGCAGAAGTTGATGACCTTGGAATTACCTTTGTCATGACGATTCCGGACCACCAAATGGCAGCTGCAGGCAGCGCAAAATAGCAGGGAACTTGCAGCATGCCCACAAACGGCAACCCAGTGGCTTCCTTAAGTTAATGCAAGTGCCGCGGCTTGCGGCCGCCACCGTGGCCGCCACCATGGCCACCGCCAGAACCACGCGGTGGCTTGCCCAACTGCATGGAATTCACCAAATCGTCAAAGCGCTGTCCAAATAGCTTGTCAATCTCAGCTACAACGCCACCCAGCTCAGCGCCGTCAAAGTGGCGCTCCATCATGTTGACCACGTCCTGCACCAGCAGGTCACGCTGAACTTGCATGATGGAGGCCGGATCCGGCCCGACAAACAGCATCATGAAATCATCGCGCGACTCGGCCTCTGTTTCTTCGTCTTCGTCGTCAAATTCAGCGTCATAAAAAGTCACTTCGACCGCAGCGCCAGTGGCGGCCAAATCGTTGAGGTTCATGCAGACCTCGTCCAAAATCTGGCGAAAATCATCGTCGCCGGCCACGGTCCAGCAGATTTGCAGCATGTGCTCTTGCGCCTCAAACTTGATGCCTGGCTCGTCCTCGTAGCTGCTCTCGGCAGCGTCGGCCAGGGAGCGGGCGCCGGCATACTTCCAGAGCGGCTTGAGCGCCTCTTGTAACTGCTCGAATGCGACTTCGGGGCGCAGGGTGATCTGGCCGTGCACATGGATTTCAAAAGGGGCGTTGTAGCGTGGCATGGCGCTTAGTGTAGTACGGTCGAGCGCCTCAACCGCTTGCTTTCACGCTTCAGGAGCGACGCGCCAAAGGCAGATTGAGCAAGAGGTTTTGTGGTTTGAGTTTGAGCCGCTGGTGCTCATCCATGGCCATGGCCAGATAAACCGGCCGCCCAGCCACCGCGACCAGCATATCGGCTGGGTTGGTGAACTCCAGGCGAAACAGGCAGAGCAGGCGGCGCATGCGCTCTGCATCCGGTTCATCGCCCTGGTACAGGTCATTCAGAATGCCGCTGGCCTGGGCATCCAGCCCCACGTGCCAGACCCAGTGGTCGTCAACGATCTCGCGGTCGGTCTGCACATGCACCTCAACTTTGAGCAAATGACTGACCCATCGCTGCAGCAACTCTGCCAACGCCAACAGTGCGGGCTGACCATGGTTGAGGTTGAGCACCAGGTCAAAGTGCTCGCTGCGCGGCCAGTACAGATCAGACTTATCGGCATCCAACACGTCCAGGTCCACACTGCGCAGCGGCACACCGCCTTGGCGCAGCAATTCGCCCACGCTTCCAAAACCGGCCGACAGGGCATGGCGCTCCACCGTTTCGTCGTCGGCGGCCATGACTGCACCGTCTTCAAGCACCGAGATTTTTTGGGTTCGAAACAACATCTCAGCCACGCGGGCTTGCATGGCCGTAGCCGTGTCACCGAGCACATGGCGCAGCAAAATCTGGGTGAGTTGTTGCACCAGCACCGGCGCCACATCAACACCCTCACCCTGAAACAAGGCCAGGTAAGCGGCCTCCAGCGTGGGGGCGGCCAGCAGGCGATCACGAAAGCGCAGCCAGACACCGTAATTGTCTGCTGCGTCCCGGTCCTGCAAAGCCAGCAGTGCGGCGACAGATACTGCATGGCGGGGATCAGCAAGAAGCAGTTCGTGCAAGCTCAGTTCAGCCGCACAGGAAGATGGGATGGGGGAAATTTCGGGGCGTTGCAGCAGCACACGCAGAAAATCTTCGGTCAGGACCAGGTGCCCTGCCGGGTTGACGATCAGACACTTGTAGCCACAGGAGGGCCAGAAATCGTGCTGGGTGGGCGCGACGGCCGCAGAAAATGTGGTGCCCAGGACGGGGGTCGAACCCGTATGCCCGTTATTCACGAAGCGGCGGATTTTAAGTCCGATGTGTCTACCAATTTCACCACCTGGGCACGGCAGCAAGCAGCCGGAGTTGTTGTGGAGGCGCGACCCGGAGTCGAACCGGGCTAGACGGATTTGCAATCCGTTGCATAACCGATTTGCTATCGCGCCATTCTTCTGACAAAAAAGGGAAGCACTTGGCTTCCCTTTTCTTCAATTT
>JBIKZZ010000216.1:0-5743 GCA_044354435.1 Rhodoferax sp.
TGCCGACCGCTTGGCCACGATCCGTGACACCCACGCCCGACTGGGGCTGATGATCGATACCCACACCGCCGACGGCCTGAAAGTGGCGCGAGAGTGGCTGCAGCCGGGTGTGCCCATGATCGTGCTCGAAACTGCCTTGCCCATCAAATTTGCGGCCACGCTGGTCGAGGCCTTAGGGCTTGAACCGGAGCGGCCGCCGGCCTTCATCGGCATCGAGGCACTGCCCAAGCGGGTGACCCACATGGCCGCTGATGCCGTGGCGGTGAAGGCTTATATCCAAAGGCATTGCGCATGAAGGTGGTGGGTTTTGCCGGCTACTCCGGGTCTGGCAAGACCACATTGGTTGAGCGCCTGATTCCTGTGCTGCGGCTGCAGGGGCTGAGGGTTTCGGTAGTCAAGCATGCCCATCATCGCTTTGACATTGACCACCCCGGCAAAGACACCTACCGCCACCGCGAGGCGGGCGCTTTCGAAGTGGTGATTGCCTCCAACCGGCGGCTGGCACTGCTGCGGGAATTCGAGCAGGAGACCCAGCTCACCGTGCACCAACTGCTGGCTGAGCTTTATGAGGGCGTGGACTGGGTCCTGGTTGAGGGCTTCAAAGACTCTGACCTGCAGAAAATTGAGGTCTGGCGCTCGGACGCCAATAAGCCGGCGCGCTATCCCGACGACGATTTCATTGTGGCCGTGGCCACGGATTCGCCCCAGGCAATGCCGCAAGCCACTTTGCGCCCGGTGCTTGATCTCAATAACCCGGAGGCGATAGCGCAGTGGCTGGTCAGCAACCAGGCGCGATTTGATTACCGCTCAGAGGTGTTTGTATGACCCTGCCACGACCGTCACAGCCTCCTTTGCGCCCTCTGGATGAAGCCCTGGCCGAATTGCTGGGGCATGCCCAGGCCTTGGCTGGCCATGAGGCGGTCTCAACCTTTGACGCCGATGGCCGGGTGTTGGCACAGGATCTGGTGTCAGCGCTCCAGGTGCCGCCGCAAGACAACAGTTCGATGGACGGCTATGCCCTTCGATGTGCCGACCTGACCGGCCCGAACCCGGTCCTCACAGTGAGTCAACGGATTGCCGCTGGCGCCAGTGGCGCGCCCTTGACTGCCGGCACAGCCGCTCGGATCTTCACTGGCGCACCGGTGCCTGAGGGCGCCGACGCCATCGTGATGCAGGAAGACTGCGAGCTGCTGCCCGCTGAAGGTCATGGGCTGCCGACCATCCGGCTGCGCAAGCTGCCCGCGCCGGGCCAGTGGATCCGGCGGGCCGGTGAGGACGTGACACGGGGCGCGGTGGTGCTGGCCCGAGGCGCCCGCCTGACGCCGGCGTCGCTAGGCTTGGCTGCCAGCATCGGGCTGGACAGCCTGCAGGTGGCACGGCGCCCGCGCGTGGCTTTGTTCTCCACTGGGGATGAGCTGGTCATGCCCGGCGAGGTGGCGCCTGAGCAGATGAAGCCGGGCAGCATTTACAACTCCAACCGCTTTTTCCTGCGCGCGCTCTTACACCGGCTGGGCTGTGATGTGAGCGATCTGGGCATCGTGCCTGACCGCCGTGATGCCACTCTGGCCGCGCTGCAGTCTGCGGCGCAAGATCATGATTTAATTTTGACCAGCGGCGGTGTGTCGGTGGGTGAAGAAGACCACATCAAGCCCGCTGTGCAGACCCTGGGTCGCCTGGATTTGTGGCAGATCGCTATCAAGCCGGGCAAGCCCTTCGCCTATGGCCGGGTGCAAGACGCCCACTTCATCGGCCTGCCCGGTAACCCGGTGTCCAGCTTTGTGACTTTTTTGCTGCTGGTGCGGCCGTTTTTGTTAAAACTGCAGGGTGCGCTGGCTCTTGCTCCTGAAATCATAGCGCTACCCGCCCATTTCACGTGGCCCAGGGCCGATAAACGCCGAGAATTTTTGCGGGTCCGGCGCAATGCGGCGGGTGGGCTAGACCTGTTTGAGAACCAGAGTTCCGGGGTGCTGACGTCAGCCGTCTGGGGCGACGGCTTGGTGGACAACCCGCCCGGCCAGACCATTGCCCCCGGCGACCTGGTGCGCTTTGTCCCCTTCTCGGAGCTGCTGGCATGAAGGTGCACATCAAGTATTTTGCGTCGATCCGTGAGGCGATCGGGCTCTCGGCTGAGACGGTGGAGACCGACGAGCCTACGCTGGCGGCGTTGCGCGACGCCTTGATTGCGCGCGGTGGCGCTTACTCTGACAGTCTGGCGCGCGGCCGCGTGCTGCGCATGGCCCTCAATCAGGTGATGAGCGTGGAGTCGGCCCTGCTGACCGAAGGTGCCGAAGTGGCTTTTTTCCCGCCGGTCACGGGCGGTTAGGGTGCTTGCAATGAACCTGGACCAACCTGCCATGCCGCGCGTGCGCATCCAGACGGCCGACTTCGATCTGGCGCAAGAGATTGCCCATCTGCGCGACGGTGACGGCCGGGTTGGCGCGGTGTGCAGCTTCGTCGGCACAGTGCGTGACCGCACGGCGGGTGCCGCTGGCAGCATCAGCAGCATGGAGCTGGAGCACTACCCCGGCATGACCGAAGCCTCGATCGAGGCCATGATCGACGAAGCCCATCGCCGCTTTGACATCTTCGGCGCCCGCGTGGTGCACCGGGTTGGCCTGTTGCAGCCGATGGACCAGATCGTGCTAGTGGCCGTCACCTCGGCCCACCGGGGTCAGAGCTTCCAGGCCTGCGAGTTTTTGATGGACTACCTCAAAACGCACGCCCCGTTCTGGAAGAAAGAGCACACCCCTGACGGCGCCCGCTGGGTTGATGCCCGCGTCAGTGATGACCTGGCCATGGCCAAATGGGGGCTGAACGCGTCAAACCTGCCAGTATCCGGCTAGCCCAGCTACGATTCGTCATATTGCCCCTATTCCTACGAGCCACATCCATGACAACGACTGAACCGAAGCCCGCGGTCCCCTACCATCGCATCGCGACCGAAGAAGCTTTCGCTCCACCGGAATTGATCACTATTTACCGGAAGATTCTGGCCAAATCCGATGTCGATCCAGGGTTTCAGGGGCTGATGGGCTTTTACATGAGCAGCCCGAGCGCTCGGGCCCAGCACATCATGCGCTGTTTGCAGGATCTGGACCAGATCCGCCTGCAGCACATGGACGAGGCCGGTATTGACCGACAGGTGATTGCGCTCACGGCGCCAGGTGTGCAGGTGATGGACAAGGAAACGGCGGTGGCCTTCAGCCGGGTGGCCAACGACGAACTGGCTGAAGCGGTGCGTCGCCACCCCACGCGCTTTACCGGCATGATCGCTGTGGCGCCGCAGGACCCGGCGTCAGCCGCGCTGGAGATCGAACGCGGTGTGACGCGCCTGGGCATGAACGCCGTCATCATCAACTCGCACACCCAGGGTGAGTACCTGTCAGACAGCAAATTCTGGGACATTTTTGCGGCCGCAGAGGCTCATGACGTGCCGATCTACCTGCATCCGAATTCGCTGCCGAAAAACATGATCGGGTCATTTCAGGACTGTGGTCTGGACGGCGCCATCTACGGGTTCGGCGTGGAGACCGGCCTGCATGCGCTGCGCATCATCACCTCCGGTGTGTTTGACCGTTTCCCCAAATTGCAAATGATCATTGGCCACATGGGTGAAGCGCTGCCGTTTTGGGCTTATCGCCTGGACTACATGCACCGGGCTACTGTGTTGTCAAACCGCTACGAGAGCATCAAGCCGCTGCAAAAAAAGCCCAGCGACTACTTGCGCGAGAACTTCTTCATCACCAACAGTGGGGTGGCCTGGGAGCCGGCGATCAAGTTCACGCAAGACATCGTCGGCGTCGATCGGGTCATGTACGCGATGGACTACCCTTACCAGTACGCGGCGGACGAAGTGACGGCTATCGACAACATGGCCATGAGCGCAGAGGTCAAAAAGAAGTT
This sequence comes from Rhodoferax sp., assembly GCA_044354435.1. Taxonomy (GTDB): domain Bacteria; phylum Pseudomonadota; class Gammaproteobacteria; order Burkholderiales; family Burkholderiaceae_C; genus Rhodoferax. The sequence goes on from JBIKZZ010000216.1 coordinate 3,904, forward strand.
CTTCCAGACCAATGCCGAGTCGGTGTTTAAGATCAAATCGACCTAATGTGGAGACAAACATGATTGATAAATTATTCAAAGGCTTCTTTGGCCTGGTGGGTGCCTTTGTGGTCCTAACCGCGCAGGCTCAAACCTGGCCGGCGCAACAGCTGCGCATCGTGGTGCCCTTCACGCCAGGCACTGGCATGGACACGATTGCCCGTGCTGTGGCGCCCCGTCTGAGCGAGCGCCTGGGGCAGCCGGTCATTGTGCAAAACATGGCGGGCGCCAGCGGCAACATTGGTGCTGACATGGTCGCCAAGGCCAATGCCGATGGCTACACCGTGTTGATGGGGGCCAACACCATGCTGATGGCCTCTCAGCTGTACAAAAATGTGCCCTTTGATCCTGTGAAGGATTTCGCGCCTGTGTCGCTTGCAGCTTGGGGCACCCTGATGCTGGTGGCCAACCCGGCTACCGGGATCAAGTCGGTGCAAGAGCTGGTGGCGCGTGCCAAAGCAAAACCCGATGGCATCAACTATGGTTCCCCCGGGGTCGGGACACCGCACCACATGGCCATGGAGCTGTTCAAGACCAAGGCGCAGTTGTCCATGCTTCACGTGCCCTACCGCGGCACGGCCGGCTATACCCAAGACCTGTTATCCGGCGAGTTGATGGTGGGATTTTTGCCGGTGCATATCGCCCAGGGCTTTGTCACTGCCGGAAAACTGACGGCTTTGGCCGTTGGCAGCCCCAAGCGGCATCCGGTGTCGCCGGCGGTCGCCACGTTTGAGGAACTGGGTGTCAAAGGCGTTGAGGTTGACCTCTGGTACGCCTTTTTTGCCCCGGCCAAAACCCCCGCGCCTGTGATCGCCCGGCTCAACACGGAAGTGGTCAGCATCCTGAAGCTTCCTGAAATCCGTGATCTGTTGGGTCGTGCCGGTATGGACGCTACGGCCTCCACCACCGAGGAGCTCGGTGCGCTGAGTGTCAAGGACTACCCGCGCTGGGGCGAAGTCATCCGCCGTAACGGCATCACGGCAGAGTAGCGGCTATGGGTGCTGCTTGCCGCATCGCGGTGGTCGGTGGCGGCATCGCGGGATTGGGTTTTGCGCTGGCACTGCAGCAACGCGGGCTGCTGTGTGACGTGTATGAAACTGTGCCAGAGGTCCGGGAACTTGGCGTGGGCATCACGCTGCTGCCGCACGCCATGCGCGAGTTGGCTGCGCTGGGCTTGCAGGCGGAGATCGAGGCGGCCGGAATTGAAAACCTGGAGAGCGTGTTTTTCAACCGTTTCGGGCAGTACATCTACCGTGAGCCCAGGGGGCGCCACGCCGGTTACGCCCTGCCTGAGATCGGCATCCACCGGGGCAAGCTGCACCGTATTTTGTTTGATGCGGCGGTGAGCCGCTTGGGTGCCGACCGGATTCACACACACCACCGCTGCGTCGGCGTCACCCAGGACGCGCAGGGTGCCCTTCTCCACTTTGTCCAAGGCAATGGCGGCGTGGCTTTGCCCGATGTGCGCGCGGATGTCGTCGTGGCCTGCGATGGCATTCATTCTGCCTTGCGTAAGCAGTATTACCCGAATGACAAGTTGGCATTCGCCGGCATTAACACCTGGCGTGGGGTCACCCGCCGCAAACCCATCCTGTCGGGCAAGAGTTACCTGCGTGTCGGCTCCATTAAGACCGGACAGATGGTGATTTATCCCATCGTTGATGCCATCGAACCTGACGGGCGCCAACTGATCAACTGGATGGCTGAGATCGAGGGTGGTCGAGACACCATGAATGACTGGAACCAGGGTGGGCAGGCCGCAGACTTTATTGACCTGTTCAAGGACTGGCGGTTTGACTGG
>JBIKZZ010000217.1:0-5732 GCA_044354435.1 Rhodoferax sp.
GCGGTCCTCAATGGCGTCGAGCCGTTCAGGGCATTCTGGGTGCCCGGGCCCCATCTCATGATTCCAGCAGTCGCGGTGGGTAAAGTAGCCGGTCATTGTCACGTTGTTCGCCTACATCTTGATTTTTTTGTTAAGGTCGCACGATGGATGAAACACAAGCCAAATCGCTGGTTGATCAAACGCTAAAGTCATTGGTCGATCAGCTTAACACGGTCATTATCGGCAAGGCAGCCCAAGCGCGAGACTGCGTCGTTTGCCTGCTCGCCGGCGGGCACCTGCTGATTGAAGACGTGCCCGGCGTCGGCAAGACCACCTTGGCACATGCGCTTGCACGCACCTTTGGACTTCAATTTTCGCGCGTGCAATTCACCTCGGACCTGATGCCAAGTGACTTGTCAGGGGTATCGGTTTACGAGCGCGCCAAGGAATCTTTTGTGTTTCACCCCGGCCCGATCTTTGCCCAGGTGCTGTTGGCCGACGAGATCAACCGGGCCAGCCCCAAGACGCAGAGCGCACTGCTCGAGGCCATGGAAGAGAAGCAGGTCACGATCGAAGGCCAGACCCGGCCGTTGCCACAACCCTTTTTCGTCATAGCCACGCAGAACCCGCTGGACCAAATCGGCACCTATGCCCTGCCAGAGTCGCAACTGGACCGCTTTTTGATGCGCATCTCACTGGGCTACCCGGACCGTGAAGCCGAACGCGAATTATTGGTGGGACATGATCGGCGGGCCCTGTTGGACGCCTTGCCCAGCCTGTTGGACAGCGCCGAACTACGGGCCTTGCAGCAGCGCGTGCTGACGGTACATGCGTCGGCGCCGCTGCTCGACTATGTGCAGGACCTGATCGCCGCCACCCGCAACGGGCAGTGGTTCGTGCAGGGGCTCAGCCCGCGCGCCGGCATGGCCGTTTTGCGCACGGCACGCGCGCAAGCCATGCTGAGCGGTCGAGACTACGTCGCCCCCGATGACGTGCAGGCGATCCTGCCGCAAACCGTGGCGCACCGCTTGGTGCCGCTCAGCCAGTCCGGGCGCGGCGCCTTGGAACAAGTGCGCGCCATGCTCGAGGCCACCCCTCTGCGATAGTCGCCCAAACGCATGCCCTTTCGCGCCATGACGCCGACTGCCCTGCCCGTCTTCTGGCGGCAGCCGGGCAGCCACCTGCGGGCCCGTTGGCAGCGCTGGTGGTTGCTGCGGCTGACACCCACCGATAGCGCAGTGCTGACACAACGCCTGGTCTATGTCCTGCCCAGCCGGCCTGGCCTGATGCTGGCTGCCACACTGCTGGTGCTGTTGGCGACCGCGATCAACTACCAGCTCAACCTGGGTTACCTGCTGACATTTCTTCTGGCTGGCTGCGCCGCGGCCAGCCTGCACCTGTGCCATGGCACATTGCGCGGCTTGCACCTGAACCTGCTGCCACCGGCGCCACAGTTCGCAGGTAGCGCCGCTACCCTGCAGATTCGCTTGTACAACCCGCGGCGCAGCGGGCGTTACGGCATCGGCCTGTCGGCCTGGGGCGAGAACCGATGGGTATGGACCAACGTGCCAGCGCAAGGCAGCGCCAATGTGCAGCTGACCTGTGCACCCGCGCGGCGTGGCCTGCAAGCGCTGCCCCTGCTGACAGCCGAAACCCGATTCCCAATGGGCGTTTTTAGGGTCTGGAGCCTTTGGCGGCCGGCGGCAGAGCTGCTGGTCTATCCAGCGCCGGAAGCAGCGGCGCCGCCGCTGCCAGCCGGCGAACCACGCGATGGGGCAGCCAGTCAATCGCCGCGCCAACGTGGGGACGAGCATGACGGCCTGCGGGGCTACCGACGTGGCGACCCCTTGAAACAGGTGGTCTGGAAAAAAATGGCCAAGACAGGCGAACTGATCAGCCGTGACGAGGCCCGCGCCCAATCGATGGTGCTATGGCTTGACCTGCGCCTGACTGCCCTGGCCGACCCGGAGCAGCAGTTGTCACGCCTGTGCGCCTGGGTGCTGCAAGCCGAGCGCCTTGGCCTTGACTACGGCCTGCGGCTAGGCACGGTGGCTGTGGGGCCGGACCAGGGAGAGGCGCACAAGCGGCGCTGCCTGGAAGCCTTGGCCCGTTACTGAGACCGTATGCCCGTGGCCAGCTACGCGCCCCCTACCCGCCTGCAAGGCCTACTGCAAGTCATGGAGCGGTGGCCGCGCGACACCCGCGACACGCTGTTCATGCTGGCCGTCATTGCCTGGGTGCTGCTGCCGCAAGTCAGCCACCTGCCGCTGTGGTGCAGCCTGACCGCCGTCGCCGTGCTGCTGTGGCGTGCTGCCCTGACACTGACCGGTCGCCCGTTGCCGCGCCGTTGGTGGCTGCTGCTGGTGCTTGGCCTGGCGCTGGCGGCCACCCTGTTGACCTACCGCACGGTGCTGGGGCGCGACGCCGGGGTCACCCTGACGGTGGTCTTGCTGACCCTCAAGACGCTGGAGCTGCGGGCGCGCCGGGATGCGTTTGTCGTCTTCTTTCTTAGCTTCTTCACCCTGGTGACCACTTTTTTTTACTCCCAATCGCTGCTCACCGCCGCTGCCATGTTGCTCGCGCTGCTGGGTCTGCTGACCGCCCTGGTCAATGCCCACTTGCCCGTTGGCAAGCCGCCGTTGCTGCAGTCGGCCCGCATCGCCGGCGGCATGGCCCTGCTAGGCGCACCGATCATGGCCCTGTTGTTCATGCTGTTCCCGCGCATCGGGCCGCTGTGGGGCCTGCCTGCCGACGCCATGAGCGGGCGCAGCGGGCTGTCGGCCACCATGGAGGTAGGCAATGTGGCGCAGCTGGCCTTGGACAGCAGCATTGCCATGCGCGTGCGGTTTGACGGGCCAGTACCGCCCGCCTCGAATTTGTATTTTCGGGGGCCCGTGCTGTCCACCTTTGACGGGCGGGCCTGGCGCCCCCTGATAAGTGGCTTCCCACTCGGCATGCAACTGGGCGCCGACCTGCAGGTACGGGGGGCCGCAGTACGCTATGAAGTCACCCTAGAACCTAGCCGCCAGCCTTGGTTGCTGCTGCTCGACGCCAGCCCCGAGGCCCCCGCATTGAGCGCGCTGAGAGCCGGCATGACAACCGAGCTGCAATGGCTGACGGATAGACCGGTGATGGACCTGCTGCGTTACCGCGCCCAGGCCTACACCGACTTCCGCCACGGCCCAATGAGGCCGCTTGCCGGCCTGCAGGACTACCTGACGCTACCCCCAGGCTTCAACCCCCGGACCCTCGCGCTGGCGGCACAAATGCTGCGCCAACCCGAACTGCGCGAAGGCGACGGAGCCCGCCTGGTGGCAGCCGTGCTACAGCGCCTGCGCAATGGAGGCTACACCTACACCCTGAGCCCAGGTTTAAGTGGCCAGCACAGCGCCGACGAATTTTGGTTTGACGGCAGAAAAGGCTTTTGTGAGCACATCGCCTCCAGCTTTGTGGTTCTGATGCGGGCTATGGATGTGCCGGCGCGTGTGGTCACCGGCTACCAGGGCGGCGAGCGCAACGATGTTGACGGGTTTTGGGTCGTGCGCCAGCGTGATGCCCACGCCTGGGCCGAGGTCTGGCTGGCCGGGCGCGGGTGGGTACGGGTCGACCCGACGGCGGCCGTAGCGCCCGGGCGTATCGACACCTTGGAACGTCTGGAAGCGCCCGAGAACGCCATGACCACAGCACTGACAGCAGTCAGTCCGCAGTTGCGCCGGACGCTGCGCACACTGTGGGATGCCACCAACAACCAGTGGAACCAATGGGTCCTGAACTATGGCCAGGAACGTCAGCTGAATTTGCTGCGCAACCTTGGTTTCAAGGCGCCTAGCTGGGAGACAGCCAGCTACCTGCTGATTGCCATTGCGGTATTGACCAGCCTGCTGGGCGCGGCCTGGACCCTGTGGGACGGGCACCGGCAAGACCCCTGGCTGCGCCTGCTGGCGCGCGCCACAGAACGGCTGGCCAAACGCGGTGTTCGGCTGCCGCCGCAGTGCACGCCACGTGACATGGCGCGCCTCACGCTGGCGCAGCTTGGCGACAGCAACGCCTATGCATTGGCCATGCGTGACTGGCTGCTGCGTCTGGAGGCACAGCGCTACGCCCCACCGACGGCCGCGTGCGAGCGGCTCGTTACACTGAGCCGAGACCTGCAACGCATTCCCCAGCCCACGTGAGCTCACAACGCCTGTTACTTGCTACTGTATTTATAGCTATAACCCTAATATCCACGGGGGCTAGCGCCCTAAAACATCCAAAGAAAAAGGTCACGGCAGCTGCCAAAGCTCAGGCACTGCCCGTCGCGGCCACCGGCCCCGCCTATGCCGGCAGGGACGAGGTCATGCAAGCGGCTGACGAGATCGCCACCCGGCGAGCGCTGGACCCGGCCTGGGTGCGCCGCGTGATCGGCCAGGCCCACTACAGCGCTCAGGCCGCCAAATTCATTCTGCCGCCAGCCGTGGGAACGGCAAAAAACTGGGCCGCCTACCGCAGCCGCTTTCTGGAGCCGGTACGCCTGGCCGCCGGCGTCAAGTTCTGGCGCGAACATCGCAAGACGCTGTTGCGCGCAGAAAAGGACACCGGCGTGCCGGCCAGCCTGATCGTGGGCGTGATCGGGGTCGAGACGCTGTACGGCCAACACGTTGGCAACTTCCGGGTGTTGGACGCACTGGCAACACTGGCCTTTGATTTCCCGGCCGCTCACCCACGCGCCGCGGAGCGCAGTGCCTTTTTCAAGGCGGAACTGGAACAGCTTCTGGTCTTGAGCCAGCGCAGCCGGGTTAGCCCCTTAAGCTGGCGCGGTAGCTACGCCGGCGCCATGGGCCTGCCGCAGTTCATGCCCTCAAGCTGGGCGCGCTTCGCGGTTGATTTTGATGGCGACGGCCGCATTGACCTGTTTGCCAGCCCGGCCGACGCCATCGGCTCAGTGGCCAACTATTTCAAGGCCTTCAACTGGCAGCCCGGCATGCCCACGCACTATCCCGTGCGTTTTGACGCCGAACGGCTGGACCTGGATGCCCTGCTGACCCCCGACATACTGCCCACCTTCAGCGTGGCCAGCTTCCAGGCCAAAGGCGCCATTCTGGAGGGTGCTGCCCTGGCCCACAGCGGCCCGTTGGCGCTGGTGGAACTGCAAAACGGCAGCGAGCCACCCAGCTATGTGGCAGGAACCGACAATTTTTATGCCATCACACGTTACAACTGGAGCAGTTATTACGCCATGGCGGTGATTGAACTGGGGCAGGCCGTGGCGCGGGAAATGAAAAACCGGCCTTGAGTTGGTGCAGCCCATGAATCCGCTCAATCCCAAAAAACTGCTGCTGACTTAGTGGGCGGCGGTCAAACCCGTGGCCAAGCAAAAGCATTTTTTGGTCAGCCGGGTGATCCAACCCGAATTGGTAACTGATCCTGTCGAGTTTGTGGAAATCGAGTCGGTGTTCTCGAAAGCCACTCAAATCATCCTAAATCCGGCAGTTACCCTGCCGCTGTAAGTTGGGCTGACGGTAGCCAAGGTGGCAGTGGGCGGGTTATTTTGGCCCCCACGTAATCCAGAAATGTCTTCCATCGATCCGTAAATGGCAACTGCTCCGCAACATCCCTTACATGACTCAAAGCCGCACGAATGTTGGCGATGAGCGCGAGCAACTTGTCCTTGGTAGCATGCATGGGTGTCAGATACAGCGTTGTCTGTCCCGCATGTTTGACAGCGCGCCCCACACTGGCAAGCAATAACGCTCGGCTGGTGATGGCTTCCA